>JBGQKM010000098.1:0-18355 GCA_041499515.1 Planctomycetia bacterium
AAACGCTCGCAGACTTTGACTGGGGTCCTTGGCGGTTAGCGACACGTCTTCGGGCGGCAATGGTGGCTCGTTGTTGACTACAAGTGGAATCGAGTCGGGCTTGATCGGCTCCAAGTTCCCAGTTGGCATCATGGGCCAGATCACGACTAAGGAGAGCACAACCGCCATTCCGACGAGTCCTCCTGCAATCCGCCATCCATATTGTCGACTGAAAATTGCAAACAGCACGGGTATCAAAATGATCGGATAGAGTTTTGCCCCCACGGCAAGGGCCAAAGTGCCGGCAGCTGCCACAGAACCGAATAGCACTGCGCACCTCCGAGTTGAAACACGCCTGGGATCGTACCGCAAGGCCAGGCACATCGACATCACGGTCAAGAGTGTCGCGAGAGAGTCGAGATGCCCGCTGTTGGCAATCTCTTTCACCACCAGCGGACACCATGCGTGCGCAATGGCCCAACCGAGCGGAAGTCCAGTGAGTTGCAGCAACCTTAAAAGGATGAGCAACGTGCATATGTCGAAGCCGATAAACGCGGCCCTCATCAAGCGCATACGTACCCCCACGGAGGCGTCAGTGGGCGTCACGCGATCAACCGCTGCAAACACGGCTTGGCTGACTGGCGGATAAATGGTGGGCAAGTCGCCGAAGTGGATTCGGCGCAAGATCGCATGCAGCGGAGGCGAACTCTCTCGCAACATAACTAGCTGCCGTAGATCGACTGGCAACTCGTCATTCAAGGACGCTTCCAAGATTTGCCGGGGGCTATGCCGAAAGGGGCTGATTCCCGAGTCCAGCACCGCTCCATCCCACAAATACCGATAGAGGTCAATTTCCTCGATTGGGTCGGAAAACAACAGCGTCAGACGGAAAGCGATCGCCGGAACAACAATCAGCGCCAATAGTCGGCGGCCCGGGGGTAACTTCACGGCAACGCGAATTGCTGTCAGGTAGCACGCAAACGCAACGCCGAAGAGAACCAACTGGAACAACAGGGAATTGTCGCCGGAGGTCGCCTCGTGCAAGCTTCGGCCCGTTAGAGCGATCAACAGAAATGCCAACCAAGACGCAACCGCCAGTCCAAGCAGCACCTTGGCCGTTGGAATGGCAGGCAGCCTGCCTCTGGCCAACGGGGGCTGCATCCCTCTACGTGGATCGTCGTTGGAGGCCATACTTGCCGATGAGATAGAGGATTCTGTAGCCGGCCTTCGCGGAGCCGACGATCGTGCCGCTGATTTTGCTTTCGCCAATGCGACGCCGATACGGCAACGGAACTTCTTCGATCCGCAATCCTGCTCGCGCCGCTTTGATTTGCATCTCGACTGTCCAACCAAAGTTACGATCGACCATCCCGAGGGTTTTTAGCGACTGATAGCGGATGGCTCGGAACGGCCCCAAGTCCGTGTAACGAGCACGAAACAAGAGCCGCATCAACAGGCACGCGAGCCAGTTTCCAAACACACTTTGCGGCGGCATTGCGCCCGGCTCTCGATGGCCCAGCATTCGTGACCCGAGCACGAAATCGGCGCGCCCCTCGACAATCGGCGTTACCAAGTCCGGCAAGAATTCGGGATAATCACTGTAATCCCCGTCCAGAAAGACAACGATCAATGGCGAAGGTACGCCCGCGACGAAGAGCTGCTCGATTTGTGCCAACCCACGCAAACACGCTGCGCCATAGCCTCGCGCTGGTTCGCTGACCACAAGCGCCTTGGCATCGGTCGCCACCTTGGCGGTTGCGTCGGTTGAGCCGTTATCGACCACAATCACTTTACGGACCGGCGGTAAATCGCGGAGAACCAAAGGGAGTGACCGCTCCTCATTGAGGGCGGGAATAATCACGAACACGTCGTGCAAAGGGCAAGCGGTCGTCGCGTCGGTCGAGTTACTCTGTTGGGTCATTCGAGAACACCAAGTCTTTGCCGGCCGCCTTGCCGTGACAGTCGATGCAGCTTTTGACCTTTCCCGCAATCGGCTTCGCGCCTGGAGCGGAATCTGTTCGTGCGATCGAGCCGTTGGGAAGATAGCGCAGCCAGTACCAATCATTGTGTTCCGGGTCGGTGCCCTTAACGCGGTACATGATGCTGACGCTGTTTCGAGTTTTGCCGTCATCGGCGTAGTCGTCGATCACGAAGATCGAGCCGACAGGCGGAAAACTCGGGTCCTGCATCGCGGTCGGATTGGCATAAATCTTTGGGCTCGCTCCGTGCGCTCTTGCAATGTCGAGGGTCTGATCGAACTTCTTGACCGGAACCGCGGCCCAGGTTGTGTATGGCGATAGTGGGCGAACGATGAATCGCCAGAGAGCGTCGGCGAACTCTTGGGTGGTTTGCGGCCGTGCTGGTCGGCTGGGTGTCGAGCGACTGCTGCCAGAGCCTTGGCCGGCCGCGAACTGACTTTGTAAGGCGATGACGTTCAAGCACGCAATCGCGATCGCACCAATTAGAATTCGTTTTCGCATTGTTGGCTTCCTTCAATTTGATGCCCAATGGGTCTGATGGATCGAATGGATCAATTGTGCCCTGATTCTACTCGATTGCACGCCACGCACGAGTTGGCGGGCAAAAAGCCGACAGCCGTGATTCTGATGGCTCGACGATTCGTCGAGTGCTAACCCGCCAGATTGGCCACGGCTGCCGGTCATTCAATCACGGCTTAGTAGTTGCCCAAAATCTTTGATGCAGCACCGCGACCGCTCCATCCTTGCGAAGGAGTCGCGCGATATCCATTCGACGGCTGGTACGAAAAGCTCCGGGTAGTCTGCGGAGCCTTTGACGTGGGCATCGGCATGTTCGAGTGATCATCTGCCGCTGCGGCGGGGGCTCCCGACGTGCAGCAAGGGGCGGCTTGCGTGCAGCACGAATTGCCGCAAGCAGCTTGGGCGGCGGTGGTCGCTCCGAACAGAACACTCATCAACGAAAACGCAATGGACTTCAACATGGTTACTCTCCTCTGAAACAGGGATTAGGGACATTGACGCGGGTCCACCTTGATCGAACGCACTCCGAGTGCGCCGATCGGGACGCGAAGAACTCGATCCGTGAGAGGGGCTCAAGCCCAACTCAGAGAACACACCGTAGAAGCGGCGCTCAAGCGCGAGTGCGGGATTGGAGGGTCGCACTAGCCGCGTTCAGCGCGCGCATTGGTAGACACGTGCTTGGCCAAATCAAGCCTGAATTCGCACGTGGTTCGCTTGAAGAGATGGAGCACAAAGGACACGCTGCCCATCGGTTCCTTGATGAATTGCTTCAACGCCACCGGCAGCCGATTCCGCGGGCGCCGTTACCCATTGGAAGAGCATCAAGGGCTTGAACTCCTCGCTTCCGCTGCTGCGGACGGGCGGAGTTGCGGGTTCTTCCTTGGGAGGAGACTCATTACAACAGCAGACGCAGCACTTGCAGTCCTGGCAGGCGCAACAGCACTTGTGGACGGGTCGCGCCCCAATGCTGTTAGCTCGCGCGACATGCCGCATCGGGATCGGCTGAAACAAAACCGCCGCGGCCCAACTGATCGTCAGCAGGCACAGCACTGAGAGGCGAATTGATCGGGACGAAGAGTTCATAACATATCCATCAACGGCTGGTTGAGGTCCAAAGTTTAATTGAAAGTCCGCAGTCGATCGCATGGTTTCCCAGGCAACCAGCGGCAAATGTGCCGATTTTTCGCGTTTCCCCGCAACTCGCTTGACCGTTCGGCCGATGAGGACAATGATAGCCGTTAGTGGTTTAGGTGATCTATGCACGCAATCTTGCCCAATTTGATGGCCGTAGCGCTGCTCGCCCATGCTTTGCTGGGTTGCTGCTGGCACCACGCGCACAATTGCGTGCAATGCGACAAACCCACTCCGGCCGCTGCGCGATCGGTTGCCTGCTGCAAGCACAATCACGGTCAGGACCAGCAAAAGCAACAGCCGACCGGACCGTGCAAGTGCAAGCTGGAATGTGCCGGCGTATGCACTTTCTTGCCGACGCAAAAGACCCAAATTGAAAAATCGCAACTTGCCGCGACGTATAACCTCGCGGCAATCGTGCCGGCTTTATCCGATTATCGGGTGCCTTCCGAGTTTGCCTGGATGCGAACATCCGATGCTGCTGGGGCAGAGCTACCTCTCAGCCTCCATCTCTTGAATCAAGTCCTTTTGATTTGATTCTGCGTGCCCATAGTTGATCCTTTTGGATCGTTGCTGCGCCCCGTTGGCGGCGCAGCTGCTTCTTCGGGCTGATTCATAATTCGTTTGTTTCCCATCGCCCTTGCATGGGATGCAATCCTTGGAGCTATACGTATGTCTCAATCAACGTTCACACGCCGTGACCTCGTGGTGCCACCATCCCTGGCGAAACCGGCAGAAGTCGTTTCCAGGCCGTCGCGGGCTTGGGCATCCGCATGGCACTGGGTCCGGCGCATGTCACCGACAGCCGCAGTAATCTTAGTTCTCGCGGGTCTGGCATTTTGGGGACACTCCACGGAGTGGACGCTGCCCAAATTCTCCGCCCTCATCGGGAGCGATGTATCCGGTGTGGACGACTGGTGCAAAGTGCACAATGTTCCCGACTCGCAGTGCATTGAATGCAACACAACTCTTGTGCCGCCCTTGAAGGATTACGGCTGGTGCAAAGAGCACGGAATTGCCCAATGCCCCCTGGAACACCCTGACGTAGCCCAACTCAAGACCATTCCCGTCGTGAGCGCGGAAGATCGGGAGCGGGTCAATCGAGCGCTGGCGTTGCGACCGCGAGTCGAAAACAACAGTCGCTGCAAGTTGCACGAGCGTCGCATTCAATTTGCTTCAAGAGAAGCGATCGAGAAGGCTGGCATCGACATCGCCGTCGTTGGGCAGCATCCCATCGTCGAGGCAATCGCCGCCAATGGAGAAGTTGTTTACGCCCAAACGCACACGGCGCACCTAGCCAGCCGTGTTCCGGGAACGGTGTGGCAAGTTGAAAAGCAGGTCGGAGACCGCGTGCGAAAGGGGGAAGTGCTCGCGCTGATTGATGCCGCCGACATCGGGAAGGCCAAGACCGAGTTTCTACAAGCGATCGCGCAATTGCGTCTTAAGAAGCCAAATGTCGAGCGATTGAAACCGTTGGCGGAGGACGGGAGCGTGCCGATGCGTCAGTTCCGCGAAGCGGAAGCCGCGCTCCAAGAAGCCCAGATTCGCTTGCTGAGCGCGCAACAGAGTCTGGTCAACCTTGGTCTGCCGGTGCGGGCAGAGGATTACGCCGATTTGAGCACGGACAAGATTGCCGAGCAAATTCAGTTCTTAGGAGTGCCTAGAGGCCTTGTGTCTGCGGCTGATACGGTGTCCACCACATCCAATCTATTCCCCCTTCGCTCGCCTTTAGATGGAATTGTCGTAGCACGCAAGATCGTTCCGGGAGAGGTCGTGGACACAAGCACGACCCTCATGGGCGTCGCTGATGTGCGACAAATGTGGCTCACTCTGAACGTGCGGCAAGACGACGCCAAGTATTTGTCGTTGGGCCAAACCGTTCTGTTCCGCACTAGCGACAGCAAAGACGAGCCGGAGATAAAAGGCTCGCTGGCCTGGATCAGCACCGAGGCCGACGATCAGACTCGAACGGTCCAAGTGCGTGCGAATTTGCCCAATGACGACGGCCATTTGCGGGCCAACACGTTTGGTTCGGGCAGGATCGTGCTCCGCGAGGAACCGCGCGCGGTCGTCATCCCAAGCGAAGCGGTCCACCGCGACGGTGACTGCAACGTCGTGTTCGTTCGAGACAAAGATTTCCTGCGCGAGGATGCTCCCAAGTTCTTTCATATCCGCAAAGTGCGGCTTGGCGTGAGTGAGGACAATACGACAGAAATCATCGCCGGCTTGTTGCCAGGAGAAGTGATTGCGAGCAAGAACAGCGTCGTGCTCGAAGCGCAATTGCTCAAAAGTAACCTCGGCGCAGGCTGCGGCTGTGCCGACGGTCACTAGAGACAAGGATGTTTTGGATCGAAATCGCCAAGGAGAGCGGCCGTGCTGAATTGGATCATCGACTTTTCTCTGAGACACCGCTTCTTCGTCATCGTGGGGACGGTTGCCCTGGCAGCCGTTGGCGGCCTCTCCCTACGGTATTTGGACATCGATGCCTTTCCCGATACGACGCCGGTGCAGGTCCAAATCAATACCGTGGCCGCGGCGCTCGGACCCGAAGAAGTGGAACAGCGCATCACATTCCCCATCGAACAAGCGATCGGCAACTTGCCCGGTTTGGAAAACATGCGTTCGGTCTCGAAGTTCGGATTCTCACAGGTCGTGGTCACATTCAAGGACGGCACCGGCATTTATTTCGCTAGACAACTCATTAACGAGCGTCTCGGCACCGTTGAACTGTCCGCTGGAATCGGCCGGCCGAAGATGGGGCCGGTGGCAACGGGCCTCGGTGAAGTCTTTCATTACGTTGTTACCGGCAAGGGAAACGACATCACGGAGCTGCGCACGATCCACGATTGGATCATCAAGCCCAAGATGCGCACGGTCAAGGGTGCCGCCGAAATCAATAGTTGGGGCGGCTACGAAAAGCAGTACCAGGTGCGAATCGACCCCAACTTGCTGATTAAGTTCGGCCTCACCTTCGACGAAGTCGTCTGGGCTGTCGAGGAAAACAATCGAAACGTCGGCGGCGGCAATGTGCGCGAAGGAACCCAGTCAGTTCTTGTCCAAGGCTTAGGACGGACGGTCAATATCGAAGCAATCAAAGGCATCGTTATCAAAGCCAAGGATGGGATGCCCACTCGCGTGGGCGACGTCGCGGACGTGATGATTGGCTCCGAAATCCGCCGTGGCGCCGTGACCGCGGATGGCAAAGGCGAAGTCGTCATGGGCCTGGGCTTCATGCTGATGGGCGAGAATACGCATGAAGTCACTTGGGCGATGAAAAACCGGCTGAACGAGATCAAGGCGACGCTGCCCACCAATGTCCAGGTCACGCCCGTTTACGATCGCACCGAACTCGTGGATCACGTCATCAAGACCGTTAAGAACAACCTGTTCGAGGGTGGCTTGCTGGTCGTCGTCGTACTTTTCGCGTTCCTAGGCAACTTACGCGCGGCCATGATTGTCGCCTTGGCCATTCCCTTGTCAATGCTGTTCGCGTTCGCGGGAATGCTGCGATTTGGGATCGCGGCAAGTCTGCTGAGCCTGGGAGCGATTGACTTCGGGATGATCGTCGATAGCTCGGTCGTGATGATCGAGAACTGCGTTCGTCACATTGCTCACGGCGACAACCAGCGGCGGAGCATCATCGAAGTCGTCCGCGATGCGGCGGTCGAGGTTCGCAAGCCGACCATGTTCGGCGAACTCATCATAATGATCGTGTATTTGCCCATCCTCACGCTCGAAGGGATCGAAGGCAAGTTGTTTCGCCCGATGGCCCTTACCGTCATTTTTGCCCTCATTGGCTCGATGTTCTTGTCGCTTACGCTGATGCCGGTGCTGGCCAGCCTAATTCTGCCGAGGCGCATCGAGGAACGCGAACCGCTGCTGATGCGGATCGTGCATCGAATTTACGCCCCGGTCCTAGCGTTCTCGGTGCACCACAAGACGCTGGTCATCGGCTTTGCTGCCTGTGTGCTGTTCATCGCGTTTGGAATTATTGCTCCTAACCTGGGCTCTGAGTTCGTGCCGCGACTGTCCGAAGGAGCGATCGCTGTCAGCGTCGTGCGCTTGACCGGCACCGATCTGGAAGATTCGATCAACTACAACACTCAAATGGAGAGGGTGGTCCTCGCTGAATTTCCCGACGAAGTTGAGCACGTCTGGAGCCGAATCGGCACGGCCGAAATCGCCACCGATCCGATGGGCATCGAACTGACCGATATGTTTATGACGCTCAAACCTCGCAAGGTGTGGAAGCGGGCGCATACCCAGGCGGAGCTTACCACCCTGATTGAGAAACACCTGCGCGACATGCCGGGACAGCGATTGGCATTTCTGCAACCGATCGAGATGCGGATGAACGAGATGGTGTCCGGTGTTCGCGCGGATGTGGCCGTCAAGTTCTACGGGGATGATCTCGACGTGCTGGCTGCCAAAGGGAAAGAGATCGAAGCCATATTGAACCGCATTTCGGGTAGCGCCGATGTCAGCACCGAGCAACTGACGGGACAGCCGGTTCTGCAAATCAAGCTCGATCAACAGCAGTTGGCACGCCACGGCGTTCCGGCGAAGGCCGTCACGGACATCATTGAATCCATCGGCAGCAAGCCATTGGGCGAGGTGATTGAAGGCCAATTGCGATTTCCGCTGGTGGTTCGTTTGCCCGAAAACATGCGAGCCGGTTTAGCCGGCATAGGTTCGATTTTGATCCCTACTGCCTCTGGCGAGCGTCTCCCGCTGTCGCGATTGGCCGATATTCGTGTAGTCCAGGGTCCGGCCACGATTACTCGCGAATGGGGGCAGCGACGCATCACGGTTTCGGCGAACGTGCGCGGTCGGGACATCGGCAGCTTCGTGGCCGAGGCTCAGCAGCGCCTCAAAGAGCAACTCAAGTTGCCGCCGGGTCGCTATTTCTACGAGTTCGGCGGGCAGTTCGAGAATCTTCAACGGGCGCGCACTCGCCTGCTTATTGTGGTGCCGGTCGCGGCAATTCTGATTTTCGTGTTGCTCTACTTTACCTACAACAACGTTGTGGATGCTTTGCGCGTCTTCACAGGCGTGCCCTTTGGCTGGGTCGGCGGCATCTTTGCACTCTGGCTGCGAGACATGCCTTTCTCAATCTCCGCCGCGATCGGCTTCATTGCTCTTTCCGGCGTGGCGGTGCTCGACGACATGATCCTTGTCTCCTACGTGCGGCAATTGCGAGAAAAAGGGCTTGCTCTCGAAGAGGCCGTGATGCAGGCGGCCAATACGCGCCTTAGGCCAGTGCTGATGACCACGCTGGTGGCCAGCCTGGGCTTTTTGCCAATGGCCTTCAGCACAGGGATGGGTGCAGAAGTGCAACGACCGTTGGCCACCGTCGTCATCGGCGGCGTGATCGCGGCGATGGTCATGTCGCTTTTGGTCCTGCGGGTTCTATATTTGCTATTTAAGTCCCCCATCAAGCAACTTGAGCGCGATTCGGATTCCGAGGAAACGAAGAAATTTGTTGAAGTGGGTTCCATCTAATTTTGAAGGGAGTATGCAATGAACTTGAAAAACATGTGGGCTTTCGGGGTTCTCACTGTCGGCTTGGGGCTGCTTGGTTGCAACAATTCGCCGGACAAGGCGACTTCCCCTGCCCCTGCTGCCAACCAACTGTCCGAAGACGGACACAGCCATGACGGCTGGTGGTGCAATGAGCATGGCGTGCCGGAAGAAGTCTGTGCGCAGTGCAGCGTCAAGCTGGCGGCCGACTTCAAGGCCAAAGGGGACTGGTGCAAAGAGCACGATTGTCCCGATTCGCAGTGTTTCGCGTGCCATCCCGAAAAGGAAACTGAGTTCGCCGCGCAATACGAAGCGAAGTACGGAAAGAAACCGCCGAAATCGCACGACGCCGAAGAGCACGAGCACCACGACGAACACGACGCCAAATCCTAACTTCACAAGCTTGGGCGACGAGATGGCCACCGTAGCCTTTAAAATCGTGGGAATGGATTGTGCCGAGGAAGTCGCGGCTCTCAAGGCTGAGCTTGCGCCATTGTCCGGCATCCGTACTTTGGCATTCGACGTGCTAAACGGAAAAATGACGGTCGAATTCTCAGAGCCGGGGATCACATCCGACGACTTAGTTGCTGCCGTCGCCAAAGCTGGCCTGAAAGCCTTGCCGTGGGAAGAAACCGAACAGTCGGCATCACAGTCCACTGCCTGGACACGATGGGGCAGGACCGCATTGACAACGGCCAGCGGTATGCTCTTGCTTGTCGGCCTTATAGTTCAAGTCAGTCTGGGCGGTTGGCGCGCGGCTGTCTTGGGCGAAGATGGGCAATCGACACCGATGGCCGCGAGGCTTCTGTACCTTGGAGCGGTTGTGACGGGCTCGTGGTTTGTCGCTCCCAAAGCTTGGCGTTCGTTGCTGCGATTTCGACCCGACATGAACCTGTTGATGACAGTAGCTGTTGCAGGCGCTATGGTCATCGACGAATTCTTCGAGGCTGCCACTGTTGCGTTCCTGTTTGCTCTTTCGATCACCCTAGAAGCGTGGAGCGTGGGCCGCGCTCGACGGGCCATCGCTGCGCTGTTGGCACTCACGCCGACCCAGGCGCTCGTATTGAAAATGGGAGGCACGAACGCAGATCAACGCAATCCGTCCGGCGTGGACCAGGACAAGCAGGCTCAAGAGCAACTATTGGAGATTAGCGTTGTACCAGTCGGGTCCACGGTTCTCGTCAAACCAGGACAGAAGTTCCCGTTGGACGGAAAGATCACGAAGGGCGAAACCAGCGTCAACCAGGCCCCTATCACTGGCGAGTCTAAGCCGGTTGTCAAGTCGGTCGGAAACGATGTATTCGCCGGCACGATCAACGAAGATGGAACCGTTGAGTTCATTACGACGAAGCGTGCCAGTGAAACGACGGTCGCAAAGATCGTAAAAATGGTCGGTGATGCACAAAGCAAGCGCTCCCCGAGTGAGCAATGGGTTGAGAAGTTCGCCCGATATTACACTCCCGCCGTGATGGCGTTGGCCATAAGCGTCATGGTGCTGCCGCCGCTGCTGATTGATGGAGCATGGCCGAAATGGTTTTATGAAGGGCTGGTCTTGCTGGTTATCGCCTGCCCGTGCGCTTTGGTGATCTCAACGCCTGTCAGCATCGTGGCAGCTTTGGCAGCGGCGGCGAAAAATGGCGTGCTCATCAAAGGCGGACTCTATGTCGAAGCACCGGCTCATTTGCGGGCCATCGCGATGGACAAGACCGGCACCTTGACCGAAGGCCGCCCAGCGGTCCGCGAAGTTGTCTCGCTCTCGGGCCATGACCAGAAAGAGCTAATGGAGATCGCTGCCGCCATTGAAGCTCGTTCCGAACATCCGTTAGCCCGTGCGGTCCTTAGTCACGCCCAATCACTGGGAATACATGCAAAGGCAGCGGAAAACTTCCAGGTTGTTAAGGGCAAGGGGGCGAGCGCTACACTGAACGGCAAGCCGGTCTGGATCGGCTCCCATCGCTTTCTGGAAGAACGCGGCCAAGAGACGCCCGAAATGCACGACAAATTACAATTGTGGTCGTCGTCCGGTTCGAGCGCCTTGGTGATCGGCAACGATGAGCATGTGTGCGGCTTCATCGCAGTCGCGGACGGAGTGCGGCAAAACGCGAAGAGGGCGGTGTCCGATCTCAAAGCGGCGGGGATCGAGCATGTCATTATGCTGACCGGCGACAATCGAGGCACGGCCGACGCGGTAGCGCGAGAAACTGGAGTGGATGAAGTCAAGGCGGAATTGCTGCCAGAAGAAAAGGTCAAGGCGGTTGAAGAGTTGGTTCACCGTTATGGCCAGGTGGCGATGATCGGTGATGGAGTCAACGACGCCCCGGCGATGGCTCGCGCCACACTAGGAATCGCGATGGGCGCGGTAGGCACTGACGTGGCCATAGAAACGTCAGACATTGCGCTGATGAGCGACGATCTCTCGCGGCTCGCTTGGCTGATTTGGCACTCCAAGAGAACGCTGTCGATTATTCGGCAGAATATCATTGCCTCGTTGGGAGTGAAGGCGTTGTTTGTAATCTTGACACTTATCGGTCATGGCTCGTTGTGGGCGGCGATTGCCGCAGACACAGGCATGTCCTTGTTGGTCGTATTTAACGCCTTGAGGTTGCTTGGCCAGCGCGAATGACTTGACAAGTCAAAGGCGTGAACAGGGAGGTTCACATGGGTCCAATTCTATCTGCGTTCGACAGGCTGGCTTCTGTGCCGAGGTCGGTTCATCGGTGGGCGTTCGTCGGATTCGTGCTGGCAACCATACTACTTGTCGCTAGCCAGCGTGCCCATGCACAAGCCCAGCTTGCAGACGACATCATTCTGCTCTCGAAGGGACTCAGAGCCCAGGAGTCCGCGCGCACTAACTCACACCTGGGCAACGCTCCGGGCGCGGCAGAGACTCGCTTCCGAATCGTTCCCGGAAGCGGTGCGCCCACGCTGGGCGAGCGAACATCGAGCCCATCAATGGCTCGGCAAGATGTTCTTTCGGCAGCGTCGGCCGGTGGACAACCATTAGGAGGAGGCCAAGAGCCGATCATCGCTCGACCCAAGAAGCTGTCGTCTGCTGAGTTGCCCTTGTATGGCCCGTTAGAGGTACCGGTGCAAGATGAAGAGGGTCCGCCCGACGGCTTGACGCTTGAAATGGCCATTGAGCGGCTTGCGAGAGAGAACTTCGATCTACGGACGAAGTTTCAGGAGATTCCAAAAGCCCAGGCGGATATTCTTTCCGCCGGGCTGCGAGGCAACCCGTTGGTCTTCGCAAGTTCGGATCAGAATCCCTACGGCAAATACTCGCCACAACGGCCCGGCGAAAACGGATTTGGCATCACCATCATTCAGCCTGTCGATGCCAACAACAAACGGCAAGTGCGAATTCTGGCCGCCCAGCAAGCCAAGCGAGTCCTGGAGGCGCAATACCAGGACGCAGTCAGACTTGAAATAGACAATCTCTACACGGCGTTTGTGGACGTGTTGGCCGCGCGCGAGGCCGTTCGTTATTTGGAAGCCAGCGTTAATGGACTCACCGAGGCCGTGCGCGTCGCGGAGAAACAGCGCCGGGGTGAGGAAAGTTCCGTCATCGAGTTGGACCGACTCATGATCCAACGTGATTTGGCGCAAATTGGCTTGCAAGAGGCCAACTCTTCGCTCCAAACAACGGTGCAGATTCTCGCGGCGCTGCTCAACATTTCCGCAGTTGAAAGCGATCGACTTCAGGTCCGTGGCCGAATAGCCACACCCGTTGAGACAATACCGCCCCTCGGAGAACTGATTGGGCTCGCGCAAGCCAATCGTCCCGATTTGATGTCGTACCGTCTCGGTACTCAGCGCGCCCAGGCCAACGTAGGCTTGGCTCGCGGCGAGGCATGTCCCGACGTTTTCGTCCTCTACACGCCAATCAGCTTCAGAAACAACACGCCTACCGGCGGCCAGGACGCCACGTCGTGGAGCCTCGGCGTGATGGCTAGTGTGCCGTTATTCAATCGGAATCAAGGAAACATTCGCAGGGCCGAGATCAACGTCGCACAAACGACGACCGAATTAGCAGGAGTGGCCAGACAAATCGAAACCGAAGTCCGAAACGCGGTGAAGGACTATGACAGTTCTGCGGCGGCCGTGCAAAGGCTAGAGCATGACGTTCTTCCGCGTGCGCGTGGCATTCGGGATCGGACACTCAACCTTTTCAAGAGCGGCGAGGAGGGGGCGATTGGCTATCTCAATGCCCAGCGCGAATACAGCGAAGTGGTCAGGCAATACCGGGATGCATTGATTCGCCAACGTCGCGCCACGCTCAAACTGAACACCGTGGTCGCGCTGCGAATCGTGCCGTAATGTTTGCCGCCGCCCTTACTTCGGAAAAGGCTCGGACTTTCGGAATTCGTAGAGCGCTGTTTCTGGACCGCCCTGGCCGGACCGGGCCTGATCGAAGATTTCGTTGAGCCGTTTGTGACTGTCGTCGGATAACAGCCCCTCACTGCGCCGCTGGTCGAGCATTCCCTTGCACTTTTCGAGTTGCTCTTGATTCCCGGTAATCACTGCCGTCAACAAGCTGTCAACGAGGCGACGGTTCTGTCTGGTCTCTTCAGTGGGCTTGCCGCATCCGCTCGCACACTGGACCAGAATGGCGAAAACCAGCGCTCGGGCAAACCATCGGACGAGATGGCCTTTGTCGCTCATGTTCAATACTCTGTTATTTCCCCCACCCTGACGGCTGCACAGGTCGCGACAAACCGTGAAACTAGTATCGTCGATGATGAATTGGACCGAGTGGTCACCCATGAGCACGTTCGCACCGCCAGGGTGCTCCGAATGCATTTAATCCGTGTGTCCACCCGGCCAGTTCGGCATACCGCCCTCTTGGCGGATAACGATGTTCTCCACGTCGCGGACGCTCTTGACGAAGCCGACACCGCTGTGCTACTGGCGGCTCAATTCGGGAATGGGAAGCGTGGCGACATCGACGGTTCCACGCTTCATCTCGAAGTTCCACTTCCAAATGGCATAAATTGGCGGGTAAACCAGCAGTTCGAGGATGAAACTCGTCACGAGCCCGCCAATCATCGGGGCTGCAATGCGCTTCATCATGTCGGCCCCCACGCCCAGCGACCACATGATCGGAATCAACCCCATCATGGCGGCAACGACGGTCATCAATTTCGGGCGTAGCCGCTTGACGGCTCCGTGGATGATCGCCTGCCGCAAATCTTCATAGCTTTTCATCTTTCCGTTGCGAACGGCTTCGTAATAGGCGAGGTCCAAGAACAGCAGCATGAACACGCCCGTTTCCGCGTCGAGCCCCATCAGGGCAATCATGCCCACCCACACGGCGATCGAAATGTGATATCCCAGCAACCACAAATACCAAATCGCGCCGATCAACGAGAAAGGTACCGCCAGCATGATGATCAGCGCTTTGACCATCGACTTGGTGTTCAAGAAGAGCAGCACAAAGATCAGAAACAGCGTCACGGGCAGGACGATTTTCAGACGCTCGCGGACCCTTTGCATGTTTTCATACTGACCGCTCCAGGCCAAGGTATAGCCGGTTGGTAGTTCCAACTCGTTCTGAACCCGCACTTTGGCTTCTTCGACGTAGCCGCCGATATCGCGGCCGGCCAAGTCGACGTAGACGTAGCCCGAGAGCATGCCGTTCTCGTCGCGGATCATTCCTGGGCCAGTGACCAGCTTGATATCGGCCAACTCGGCGAGCGGAACGTGGGCACCCGTCGGTGTCGATACCAGCACGCGCTGCAATGCCGGCAAGTCGTCGCGAAAATCTCGCCCATAGCGGACATTGACCGTATATCGCTCGCGTCCCTCGATCGTGGTCGTGATCGGTTCTCCGCCGATGGCCGTCACGATAATCGTTTCGGCATCTTTGATGGTCAGACCATATCGTGCGAGTTGATCACGACGCAGATCGAAATCGAGGAAGTAGCCGCCGCCGGTACGCTCGGCGAAGACGCTGCGAGTTCCTGGCACAGTCCCCAGGATCATTTCCAGATGGCCGCCAAGCTTCTCGATTTCCCGCAGATCGGCTCCAAGAACTTTGATTCCAACCGGAGTCCGAACACCGGTCGTGAGCATGTCGATCCGAGCCTTGATCGGCATGGTCCAAGCGTTGATCACGCCAGGAAACTGCATCTTCTTGTCGATTTCGGCGACGAGCTCGTCGATGCCGATGCGATCTGCCCAAATATGCCTGAGTGGCACGTGCAGGAATTCCGGCCAAGTGGAATACCAGCGATCAACCTTTCGCCACTCGGAAGTCGGCTTAAGAACGATCGTCGTTTCCATCATCGAGAAGGGTGCCGGATCAGTCGATGTTTCCGCTCGACCTGCCTTGCCGAAGACCCGTTCGACTTCGGGAAAGGTTCGCAGCACTTTGTCCATCGATTGCATGAGATCGCGCGCCTCGGTGACTGAAATACCGGGCAATGTTGTCGGCATGTAGAGCAGAGTGCCCTCATCGAGCGGCGGCATGAATTCCGAGCCAAGCTGGAAGTAGACCGGCACGGTCGATGCTACGAGCAAAAGTGCCGCGACAATCGTAAGCCACTTGTTCCGCAAGACAAAGTTGCACGCGGGCTCGTAAACACGGAATAGCCGGCGGCTGATAGGATGTTGCTCTTCGGGGTAATATCGTCCGACCGTTGCCGCGTTGACTAGGTTCGAGAGCCAACGAGGCCGGAAATGCGAATAATCCATCCGGGTGAACAACATTCGCATAGCCGGGTCGAGCGTGATCGCTAGCACCGCAGCGATCGCCATTGCCAGGTTCTTGGTGTAGGCCAGCGGCTTGAACAACCGGCCTTCCTGGTCCACCAGCGTGAAAACGGGCATGAAGGCCACGGCGATCACCAGCAGCGAGAAGAAGACCGACGGGCCGACCTCCTTCAAGGCTCGCAATCGCACTTCGTGGTAATCTCCCTTGCGGCCTCCCTCGATCCATTGCTCCAATCGTTTGTAAGCGTTCTCGACTTCGACAATTGCGCCATCAACCAACACCCCGATCGAGATGGCAATGCCAGTCAATGACATGATGTTGGAGGTCAGTCCCATGAAGTACATGGGAATGAACGCCAGAAATACCGCGACCGGAATCGTGAGGATCGGAATGATTGCTGACGGAATGTGCCACAGAAAAATAAGGATTACGATGCTGACGACGATGACTTCTGTCAGCAATTCCTCCTTGAGCGTGGCAATCGACTGCGTGATCAATTCCGACCGATCGTAGGTTGGGATGATCTCCGCCCCCTTGGGCAACGATGGTTTAAGTTCCTCAAGCTTTGCCTTGACGCGCTGGACGACGTTGAGCGCGTTTTCGCCGGCTCGCATCACGACGATGCCGCCGACCGTATCTCCTTCTCCGTCGAGGTCGGCGATGCCGCGGCGAATCTCCGGTCCAAGCTCGACAGCGCCAAGGTTCTTGACGAGAATCGGCGTCCCTGTGCTATCGATGCCGACGACGATCTGTTCGATATCTTCGATACTCTTCGCATAACCTCGGCCGCGGACCATGTATTCGGCCCCACTAAACTCGACGAGACGGCCGCCAACGTCATTATTGCCGTCCCGGATCGCCTCGACCACGCGCGGCAGCGGGATGTCATAGGCGAGAAGCGCGTCGGGATCGATCTTGACCTGGTACTGCTTCTGAAAGCCGCCGATCGAAGCGACCTCCGCCACGCCCGGCACGGATTGAAGCTGGTAGCGGAGATACCAGTCCTGGAAGGACCTCAATTGTGCTAAGTCGTTGTGGCCGGTCTTGTCCACGAGGCAGTATTGGTAGACCCAACCAACGCTGGTGGCGTCGGGTCCCAACTCCGTCTGAACACCTTGAGGCAAGCGGGGGAGGATTTTCGACAGGTATTCCAGAGTCCGACTGCGCGCCCAATAGATGTCGGTGCCGTCTTGAAAGATCACGTAGACGAACGAGTAACCAAAGTCGGAAAAGCCACGGATCGCCTTGATGTGCGGCGCGCCCAGCATCGCGGTGACGATCGGGTATGTGACTTGATCCTCGATGATATCGGGGCTGCGATCCCAGCGCGAATAGATGATGACTTGCGTGTCGGAGAGGTCCGGTAGCGCGTCGAGCGGCACGCTGCGTATGCAGTAGACCGCGCCGGCCACCGCGGCGAGCGTGACGATCAGGACGAGAAACTTGTTTCTGGCCGAAAATTCAATGACTCGCTCGATCATGATCCGCCGCGTTAGCCTCCATGCTTGTGGCCAGCATGACCGGCCGTGGCCGTAGCTTGCAGACGCGACTCCGAGTCGATGAGAAAACCCGCGGAAACGACCACCTGGTCTCCTTCGGCAAGCCCTTCCAGAATCTCGAACCGGTTCTCGAATCGACCACCGAGCGTTACCTCGACGGGCTCGAATCGATCGTCTGGCAGAACGCGGAAAGCGATCGAACGCTCGCCGGTCCGCACGATGGCCGATGTGGGAACCAACAGCCCTTCGCCCATGTCGTGGTTCATCTGCAAGTCGGCATACATGCCTGGCTTGAGAGTCCCCTCCTCGTTGGGAATTTCCACGCGGACATTGATCGTACGGGTCTTTTCTTGCACAAAGGGTTCGATGAATTTGATCCGGCCTTCGAGTGCGCTTTCGGGACGCGATTGCAATCTGACGCGGACCGGCTGGCCGACTTCGACGTGCGGCAATTCGTTTTCATAGACCTTTGCTTGCAGCCATACGACCGACAGGTCCGCGAGGCGGTACAGAACCACTTTGGGATCGATGTAGCTTCCCTGAATCAAGTCTCGTTCGAGCACCGTCCCGCTGATCGGCGAACGCAGCATCAGAGTGTCGTGGACGTTGCCAGTTTTCTCAAGCTCGGAAATTTCGTCTGCCGGAACTCCCAACAATTCAAGCCGGCGACGCGCTGATTCACGCAGCTTTTGCGACTCCGGCGTACCGGATCGCGCACGCGCAATCAAATACTCTTGTTGACTTGAAAGCAGTTCGGGACTGTAAATCTCCAACAGCGGGTCGCCCTGCTTGATGTTCTGGCCCCGGAATCCGGAGACGCCCTTATCCGTTGAGCGTTTCGTCAAGGTGCAGGCCGTTCTCACGGGCGTACTGAGCGGACGAATCCATCTGGCGTCGGAGCGAGTCTCCCCGCGCCTGCTCAGGTGTCGAAAAACGAATATAGCTGTACGCCACTCTCATATTCGTTGACTCAGGTTGCGATGATTTTTTGCTCCACCAGGGGAAGTCTTTTGACA
>JBGQKM010000099.1:0-18275 GCA_041499515.1 Planctomycetia bacterium
CAAGTCCAGCCGGCGGCGAAGCCCGGCAAACCGCTCGAGGCCGACTCGCATGGCCAAGCCGGTGGCCCCGCAATGACTGGCCAGCGCCGCCGCCGGCGGTGACGGTTTGCTTGCCGACGCTCACCTCGCTGAAGGCCGGCGACGCGAGGCTGACGACCAGGCCGGCCACGCCATCCTCGCGCACCAGAATGTTCGAGCCGCCACCAAGCAAACGCACCGGAACACCCTGATCGCGGCAACGGCGCACCAGCGCCTGCAGCTCGTCCACCGTGTTCGGCTCGGCAAAGTACTCGGCCGGGCCGCCCAGATGAAACCAGGTGTGGGGCGCAAGCGGCTCAGCTCGCTTGACGAAATGTTCCAAGTTCTTGACTAAGCTCATGCGCGACGGTTCCGATGTCTCCGGCGCCCAGGGTGACCAACACGTCGCCTGGGCGGAGCGATTGCTGTAAATGATGTTGTATTTCGGCCGCGGACGCTAGTTGGATCGCCCACGGCCCCCGCCGGGCGATCCGGGCCGCCAAATCCGCCGCGGTGACCTCGCCCGGGCGCTGGCGGGCTTCGCGGGCACGAAAAATCGGGGCTACGATGATTTTATCCGCATTTTGCAGGCTGTGGGCAAAATCGTCCAGCAACGCGGCCGTGCGCGAGGCCTGATGGGGTTGAAAAACGCACCAAACCCGGCGGTCCGGATAGATTTGGCGCACGGTCGCTAGCGCCGCTGTCACCGCGGTCGGATGATGGGCATAATCGTCCACGACGGCGACTCCACGCGTCTCGCCCAGCAATTCCAGCCGGCGGCGAAGCCCGGCAAACCGCTCGAGGCCGACTCGCATGGCCGTGCCGGTGGCCCCGCAATGACTGGCCAGCGCCGCGGCCGCCAGCGCATTGAGCACGTTGTGGCGTCCCGGCACGTGCAGTTTGACGTCGCACACGAAACGCTCGCGGCAGCGAACGCGAAACGAGTAGAACCCGCGACGCTCGCGCAGCTCGGTCGCCCGCCAGGTGGCCGTCGCCGTGAATCCGAACGATTCGCTCGCGCAGGCAAGCCCCACGATCGCGCGCCGCGCGGCGGCACACCCGGCGCCGAAGAGCATCAGTCCCTCCTCGGGCAACTGGCCGGCAAATTGCGTAAACGCGGTTTCCAGTTCCTCAGGCGAGTTGAAGCAGTCGAAGTGATCGGGCTCGACGTTCAAGATGGCGGCCAGTTCGGGCTTGAGATGGCGGAAGTTGGCCCGGTATTCGCAAGCCTCGACCAACATCCACCGGCCGCGGCCCAAGCGGCCGCCGGTCGCGCGCCCAAAGGGCGTCGCGCCGAACACCACGGTCGGATCGACGCCGGCGGCCAGCAGGATTTCGTCCAACATGGCCGTGGTCGTCGACTTGCCGTGCGTGCCGGCGATGGCCACCCCGCGGCGCGACTCCATCAACTGAGCGAGCATCTGCGGATAGCTGAGCGTGAGGAGGCCGCACTGCCGGGCGCGGCTCAGCTCGACATTGTCCCCCGGCACGGCGTCGCTATACACGACCAGATCCAGCTCGCGATCGATCGCATCGGCCTGGTGACCCTGATGAATCTCGAACCGCGGATCGATTTCACGCCCGGGTTGCAAATCTGATCCGCTGATTTGCCAGCCGGCCGCATCGAGCACCTCGGCCAGCGCGCGCATGCCGCATCCGGCAATGCCGACCAGATGCGCCCGGGGAATCTTGTGGATCTTCAGCGGCGCGACGCCGTTCGGCCACGCAAGGGTGGAACTGGACAAAGGCGTCTCCAGGTGTGCTAGCGTGCGGCAGGAACGTTGGGGGCGGGATCATACGTGCGATGCCCGGGGGATGTCAATGCAAGGCCCGCTAGCACTCGGGGCCAAGCAACCCGTCGCCGTCCTTCTACACGGCCGCGAGTTGCGCGGACTCGAGCAGTTGGCCGATCGCGCGGGCCACGCGGCGGGTTGCCTCGGGCCGGGCCAATTGGGTCATGGCATGGGCCATCCGCACGCGTAGCGGATGCGCGGTGGTCAATTCGACGACCGCCAGGGCCAGATGGTTGTCGAGCCGCCCGACCAGTTCGCGCTGGTCGAGGATCTTGCAAGCTCCGACCTCTGCGAACAGGTCGGCGTTTTTGCGCTGATGGTCGTCGGTGGCCTTGGGATAGGGCAACAGGATCGCCGGCACGCCGCTGGCGGCTAGTTCGGCCAGCGTGGTGCCGCCGGCTCGGCTGATCGCCAGATGACTGGTGCGCAGTGTGTGCGGCATGTTTTCGATAAACGGCAACACGGTGGCGTGGATGCCCAGCTTGCGATACAAGTCGGCGGTTGCGGCCAGGTCGCGCTGGCCCGTCTGGTGCACGACTTGCCAATCGCGCAGGGCCGCGCCGGCTTTGTACAGCGCCCGCGGGGTCTGCTCGTTGAGCGTTTGCGCGCCGCCGCTGCCGCCGAGCACCAGCAGCTTTCGCCGGTTTCCGAGCCGATCGGGCAGATAGTGGGCCGGCGCGCGCTGCTCGACGAATTCGCGTCGCAGGGGGTTGCCCGTGACGCGCACGCGGCAGCCCGACTTCAATAGCGGGCGGATTTCCTCGAAGGCCGCGCAGACCAGCGTCGCGGCCGGCGCGAGCCAGCGCGTGGCGCGTCCGGGCACGGCGTTTTGTTCCAGCAGCACGCAGGGAATGCGCATGCCGGCGGCGGCCCGCGCGGTCGGCACGCTGGCGTATCCGCCGAGTCCGACCACCAGGGCCACGTTTTGCTGGCGCAAGAATCGACGCGCGGCGTAGAACCCCGAGAAGTTTTCAGTCAGAAAGCGCAGCGTTTCGCTCGCTTTGCTCGGCAGCGGCCGGCCAGCGAGCGTGACGTACTGGAAGCCGGCCTGCTGCACGTGGCGCAGCTCGAACGGTTTTCCCGTGCCGGCAAACGTGATCCGCAATTGCGGCGCGTAGCGGCGCAATTGTTCGGCCACGGCCAGGCCGGGAAACAAGTGACCGGCGGTTCCGCCGCCGGCAAACACGAGATGGTCCGTCAATGTTTTCATACCATCATCCGCCAATCCGGACGGAATGCGTCCTACACGTTTCAAGGACACGCAGCTACCATGAATAGTTCGGAAAAATGTGACGCACCTTGGAAACGCGGAACCCTAGCGGCTTACCTGTTGTGCGGCCGACATTTGCGCGGTTCTTGCCAGATCGTGGGCGTGAAGTTTCAGACCGGCCAGACCCGCGATCGCGCACAGCACCGCGGCGATCCAAAAGCGAACCACGATTTTGTCCTCGGGCCAGCCCTGGAGTTGAAAGTGGTGGTGCAACGGCGCGCACAGAAAAACCCGTTTATTTTGCCAGCGGAACCATACGACTTGCGCGATGACGCTGGCGGCTTCGACGACGAAGACTCCACCGATGGCCAACAGCAACAATTCTTGCCGCGCGATGACGGCCAAAAGCCCCAGCAGCCCGCCCAGCGGCAGCGACCCGGTGTCGCCCATGAATACCGAGGCCGGATGGCAATTGAACCATAGAAAGCCCAGCAATCCGCCGACCATGCCAGCGGCCAGGATGACCGTTTCACCGGCTCCGGCGATGTGCGGGATGCCCAGGTATTGGGCCCATTGGGCGTGCCCACTGGCGTACACGACCAAGGCCACGGCGGCGGTGGCGCAGACCAGGCAGCCGCCGGCCAGGCCGTCCAATCCATCGGCCAGATTGACGGCGTTTGACGCGCCCACGATGACCAGTGCAGCCAATGGAATAAACAGCCAGCCCAACTCGATGCCGCCGCCGACAAACGGCAGCGTGAGCTCCAACCCGCGCTCCACGTTGGCGTGCACGCGATAGACCAGTAGCGCGGCCACCAGGGCGATGACCGACTGCGCGAGCAATTTTTTGCGCGCCGAGAGTCCGCGCGTGGCCGTGGTCAACTTCACAAGATCGTCAACCGCGCCCAAGGCGCCCAGCGCCACGGCAAGCACCAGCGCGATCGGCAAATACGGATTGCTCCAGTCGCCGAAGATCAGCGTGCTGGCCACGAGGCCGGCCACGATGAAGATGCCGCCCATGGTGGGCGTGGCCTGTTTGTTCTCGTGCAGCCGGGCGACGTCGGCCGATGCACTTTTGATCGGTTCGCGAAAGCGCGTTTTCAGCCAGGCGATCAGGCGAGGTCCGCATGCCAGGGCCAGCACAAAGCTGGCCAGCGCCGCCAGCGAGGCGCGGAGCGTGATTTTCTCGAGTCCGTGCAAATCGCCCAGACTCGGCCACCCGGCAAGCAGGCGATCGATGCCAAAGAGAAACATCCGAGCTACTCGATATGATGGTTCCACAGACCGACGAGCGAGCCGCGAATCGCGATCCATGCGCCGGTGCGATTCCGGCGTCGTGCCCGCGCCTTGCCGTAGCTCGTTCGATCGCAGAGGTGATCCCTGAGGCACCGGAGCGGCGTATTCCGCCGCCCCGGCGCTCAGTCTTGAGCCCCATCGCGAAGCACTCGCCAGAGCGGTCGACCCAGTAACCGCTTTTTCTGGCGAGTCATTGCTCCTACCCAGGAGGGAGGGTAGTGTCGAGTTCCCGCAAACTCTACACCTTCGATGGAGCTCACACTTGGTTCCGTTGATTTCCTTGATTTCATGCGGCCGAGCGCGCCTCACGCGCCTGGAGGGCTTCGACCAGCCGCTCCATAGCCATCGCGCGCGATCCCTTGATCAGCACCACGTCGCCCGGTTGCAGCGCGTTTTCGTCGTGGGACAGTAATTCTTCGGGTTGGGCGCAGGCCAGCGCGTGCGATCGCGGCATGCCGGCGGCGCGGGCTCCGGCCACGACCTCGTGGGCGTAATCGCCGCAGGCCACGAGTCGATCGGCCCCGCAGAGCGTGACGACCTGGTCGCCCAAGTTTCGGTGCAATTGTTGCGAGGCTTCGCCCAGTTCGCGCATGTCGCCGCAGACGACGATGCGTCGTCCCGGGGCGTCGAAGTCGCGCAGCAGTTCCAGCGCGGCCCCCATGGCCAGAGGGCTGGCGTTGTAGGTGTCGTCGATGATCGTAGCGCCCGAGACTTGCGTAATCTGGCAGCGCATCGGCGGCGGTTGAAAGCCGGCCAGTCCAGCGGCGATCTCGGCGTCGCTGATGCCAAAGATCCGGCCGACGGCCACCGCCGCCAGTGCCCCGGCCAGATGATGGCGGCCCCACACGCCGACCGACATTGATGTGGCATCGACGCAAAAACTCAGACGTCCCTGGTGGCTTTCGACATTGGTGGCGACCAGGTCGTTTTCCAGCGAGCGGCCGCACCACACGATCCTGGCTCGGCAACCGGCCGCGAGTTTGCGCACTCGCGCGTCGTCGCCGGTCAACACGGCCCAGCCGTCGTCCGGAAGCGCGGCGATCAATTCGGCTTTGGCCTCGGCCACGGCTTGCAGCGAGCCAAAGCCGCCTAAGTGCGCGTCGCCCACGCGCGTGATCACGCCGACGTGCGGCCGACAAAGAGCCGCCAATTGGGCGATTTCGCCCGTGGCGCTGGCGGCCAATTCCAGGACCGCAAAATCATGTTCCGGCTCGATCGCCAACATGCTCAGCGGCAGGCCGACGTGGTTGTTGAAATTTCTGGGACTCGACGAGCCGCAAAACCGCGTCTCCAAGACCGCGCGGATCATCTGCCGCGCTGTAGTCTTGCCCACGCTGCCGGTCACTGCGACGATGCGCGCGGCGCTGCGCTGGCGATTCCAGCGGGCCAGTTCGTGGAGAGCCCGTTGGGCGTCGGCGACTTCGAGGCTCCAGCAGCCCGGCCAAGGCTGGACGTATTTCCCGCCGACCACGGTGCCCACGGCACCGCGCCGGTAGGCCTCGGGGACGAACTGAGCGCCGTCGAACCGCGCGCCCTTGAAGGCCCAGAAAACGTCTCCGCTTTGCACCAGCCGGCTATCGGTGACAATTTGCTCGACGGAGGCCGCTTCGCCGTGGCGCGGCGGGAGCGTTGCCAGCCGCAGCCGGCCGCCGACGATTTCGTACAGTTTTTGCACCGTCAAGTCACGCATGCCAGTTCGCTTCTAGGAGTTTCCCACCGTCATCAGCGCGCCGTAGGGCGAGCCGGAATCCAGGTTGTAGAGATAGCGGCGCACGACGTCGCGATCGTCCAGCGGAAGTCTTTGTTCGCCGACCAACTGATGGGTTTCATGGCCGCGACCGGCTACCAGCACGCAGTCGTCCGGCCCGGCCAGCGACAAGGCATATTCAATCGCCGCGGCGCGGTCGGGCATCCAGCGCGCTTCGCTGGGCCGCTCGAAACCCGACAAGATCTCGCTGGCAATCAGTCGCGGATCTTCGAAACGGGGGTTGTCGGTCGTGACAATCGCCAGATCGGCCAGAGTCTCGACGGTTTGGCCCATCAGGGGCCGCTTGCTCGTATCGCGATTGCCGCCGGCGCCAAAGACACACAAGATCCGTCCGGCCGTAACCTCGCGCAGCGTCTTGAGCGACACGGCCAAGGCATCGCTGGTATGGGCAAAATCGACGAAAACGCCAAACGGCTGGCCGCATTCGATGCGTTCCAGACGCCCCGGCACTTGCTGCACCGCTTCGAGTCCGCGCACGATCGCCGTCAGGTCGATGCCTTCGGCCAGCGCGACAGCGGCGGCCATCAGGCAGTTGGAGACATGGTGGTCGCCAATCATCGTCGTGCGAACCGGCACGGTGACGTTGCCCGCGGTGAGCAAAAACGTTTGTTCGCTTTTGAACCGTTCGATCACGGTCGCGGTAATGTCGGCCCCCGCGCGCAGCCCCACGGTCAACACGCCGCCGGGAATCAGCGGCGCGGCGTCGAGGCTGGCCGGATCGTCGGCGTTGATGACCGCCATGCCGCCGGGAGCCAGTTCGCCAAAGAGCCTGGTTTTGGCGTGGTGATATTGGAGCAGAGTGCCGTGATAATCGAGGTGGTCGCGTCGCAGATTGGTCAGACAAACCTCGGCGAACTCGATGCCGGCGATTCGCCGCTGGGCGATCGCGTGGCTGGAGACTTCGATGACCGCGTGCGAGCACGCGTTAGCCGCCATCCGCGCCAACCAGCGGGCCAGCGTTGGGGCGGCGGGGGTGGTCAGCTCGGCCGGAGCCGTCTCGATTCCGTCGTCATAGCCCAGCGTGCCCAGGGTGCCTGCGCGAGAGCCGGCCGCGTGGAGCACGCTGGCGATCAGGCGCATGGTGGTGGTTTTGCCGTTGGTTCCGGTCACGCCGATGACCTTAAGCGCTCGGCTGGGCCAGGCGGCCAGGGCCTGGCAGATTTGCCCGAATGCCTCGTGGGCGTCGGGGACCAGACACAACGGCACCGACACGTTCAACGGGCGTTCGGCCAGCACGGCGCGCGCGCCGCGTGCAATCGCGTCGTGCACGAAATCGTGGCCGTCACACCGGGCGCCCGGCAGCGCGACGAACAGGTCGCCGTTCTGACAGGTGCGCGAGTCGTCGCAGCAGGAGCGGACGCGAATATCCGCAGCGCCGACGAACTCGGCGCCGAGGGGTAACTCGCGCAGGCTCAGCGCATCGATCGACGGCTGAAGTTGCGACATCTGCGTGTGGCCTCCATGCCGTACGCGTGCGCCGTGTAAAAGGATTGGTTTTCGTGTGCCCAGCCGGGCTCGTTAGACTACCGAACGTGAATGCGTGAGACGACGCCCAGGAGGAACAGGCTCCCCGAGGGACGTGTGGCCGCGAACCGGGGTTTCGCCTCGGATCGCGGTGGCGGGATTCTGGCGATTTCCAGAAACCTGTCAAGACAGGTTTCCCGGCGCGGTGCCGTAGGCTTCGGCTGGACAAAAGGTGTTGTCTGGGGAATGATTTAGGGCAACCGATAGAAAACGGATTTGGCGCCTAATGCCAGCGGCTTTGCCAGGTGCTGGCAGGACGCCGGCCGAATGTGTTGCGATGGGGGTCTGGCGATCGTCAGAGGTTCGCGATCATGGGCGACGATGATTTTGGAATTGAGAGCCTGGCGGCCTATTTGCACGTCGATCCGGCTCAAGTGTTGCGGTTGGTGGAACGCGGTAAGCTGCCGGGACGAAAAGTTGGGGGCCAATGGCGCTTCGCGCCGGCCGAAGTCCATCACTGGCTGGAAGAACGGATCGGGTTGTCGAGCGACGAAGAGCTGATGCAGATGGAGGGCGTGTTGCGGCGGGTGGCCGGCAAATCGGAAGAGCCGACCCTGTCGATCGCCGAAATGCTTCCGCCAGAAGCGATGGCCGTGCCGTTGCTGGCGCGCACGCGAGGATCGGTGATCACGTCGATGGTCGAGGTGGCAGCCCGGACGGGCTGGCTATGGGACGCGGCCAAAATGGCCGAAGCGGTGCGTGCCCGCGAAGACATGCTGCCGACGGCCTTGGAGAATGGCGTGGCTCTGCTGCATCCGCGGCGACCGCTGGCCAATATCCTGGAGCGGGGTTTTTTGGCCTTTGGGCGTACGGATCGGGGGCTGCCGTTCGGGGCTCCGCGTGGCATCTTGACCGATCTTTTTTTCCTCGTTTGTTCGACCGATGACCAAGGACATCTGCGCGTGTTGGCGCGACTCAGTCGACTGATTGGCGACCCGACGCTGCTGGAGACCCTGCGGCAGGCGTCCGACGCGGCCGAGGCATATCGAGCGATTGCCGAGCGTGAAGGCCGCCTGACCTAGGCTGAGCGTTTTCGGCGTGGGCCGTTTTTTGCCAGGATTATCCACCTGAAAGATGGGTCATGCCAGGCTCGTCATCGGGCGAGAATCATGGATTAATTCCTTTGACAAATCGCTCGGGAAAGCGGATACTAATTCACTAGTGATCTCATGGGTGGTATCAGCCACCATATTAATAAATATTTTTGGCATTCCGGGGTCCAGGACTCGAATCAGGGGGGAGACAAGATGAGAGGCAAACGACGCGGTTTTACTTTAGTGGAACTGTTGGTAGTCATCGCCATTATCGGCGTGTTGGTGGCACTGTTGCTGCCTGCGATCCAGGCCGCGCGCGAAGCGGCTCGTCGCTCGAGTTGCACCAACAACTTGAAACAGTTTGGTCTTGCGCTGCAGAACTATCACAGCTCGCTCAAGACGTTCCCGCCCGGAGGGTGCATTCTGGATGCGAAGAATATCTCCGGCACGCTGTACTCGAGCTTCCACGCGATGTTGCTGCCGTTCTTCGAAGAGGTTTCCCTGAGGAATTTGTACAATAACAGCACCGATTGGCAGCATCAAACATTTCCACTCGATGCAAACCTCAATGCCGTCATCCCGGCTACGGTGATTCCAGTATTTGCTTGTCCGTCGTCGACCGGCGATAATCCGTACGAAGACCGTGTGCTGAACGAAGTCTTCTTGATCGCCGTTACTGGCAGCTATATAGCGGGGCAAAAGTGGGGCGTCACGCATTACGGCTGCTGCAAAGGCGTGACCGATGCCTGGTGCCTGCCGTTAAACTTTAACAGTCCAGGCATCGTTCCTGGTGGAGTGCCCAAGGAGGAACGCGGGATGTTCGATCTGAATTGGGGCGTTCCGATCCGTAAGGTTACCGATGGTCTCAGTCGGACGATCGCCTTGGGAGAAATCTCCCACGGGCCAGCCTGGCTGTTGTCGAAGGACCCCGCCTCGACCCCGCTCGCGATGCGGACCACATTGGCCGGAACCAGCCAGTTGGGTCAGCCGTACACCGCCTGGGCGCCCTGGGTCGCCTGCGAAGTCTCGTTTAAAACGCTCAACCAACTGATTCAATTGTACGAAGCAGGTATTTATGGCTGCACCTTGGAGCCGATCAATAAGTATCCTGTGACGATGGGTCAGGCCGACGACACCCAAGTCAACAACTGCAACAAAAGCCAGAAGGATGCGCGTGACAGCGCGGATCCGAACAACCTGGCCGGCGGGCCTCACCTGTCTCCCAATTTCCGCAGCGATCATTCCGGCGGCGCCCATTTCTTGTTTGCCGATGGTTCGGTGCATTTCATGCTCGACAGTATCGACATGCCGACGTATCAGCGACTTTCGACCATGGCCGGTGACGAGACCGTCGTCATTCCCGGCGAATGATTTGACGATCGGGCGATGGCCGATGCCTGGCTGTTGGCATCCATCGCATGCCGCAACCCCTACGCATCGCGTGCAGTGCCCTGGGCCAAAACCCAGGGCACTTGAACATCCGTTGTCGCCCGTGGATCCAGGATTCGAATCTTGGGGGGGAGGCATGATGGCAGCCAAACGACGCGGTTTCACTTTAGTGGAACTGTTGGTAGTCATCGCCATTATTGGCGTGTTGGTGGCACTGCTGCTGCCAGCGATCCAGGCCGCGCGCGAAGCGGCTCGTCGCTCGAGTTGCACCAACAACTTGAAACAGTTCGGCCTTGCCCTGCAGAACTATCACAGCGCGCTCAACACGTTCCCGCCGGGAGGGTGCATTACCAGTGCCGCAGAGATTTCGGGCACGCTTTACTCGAGCTTTCATACGATGCTGCTGCCGTTTTTCGAAGAGGTCTCCCTGACGAATTTGTACAATAACACCACCGATTGGCAGCATCAAACATTTCCAACCGACCCCAATAGTCCCGATCCGGCAATACCCAATGCCGTCATCCCTGCGACCGTGATTCCGGTGTTCGCTTGTCCGTCCTCGACCGGCGATAATCCGTATGAAGACCGCATGCTGAACGAAATCTTTTTGATCGGTGTGCCGAATAGCTATAAGCTACACCAAAAATGGGGCGTCACGAATTACGGCTGCTGCAAAGGCGTGACCGATGCCTGGTGCCTGCCGTTGGGCTTTAACAGTCCAGGCATCGTCATTGGCGGAGTGCCCAAGGAGGAACGCGGGATGTTCGACCTGAATTGGGGCGTTCCGATCCGCCGAGTGTCGGATGGCTTGAGCCGTACGATCGCCGTGGGAGAAATCTCCCACGGGCCAGCCTGGCTGTTGTCGAAGGACCCTGCCTCGACCCCGCTCACGATGCGGACCACACTGGCCGGAACCAGCCAGTTGGGTCAGCCGTACATTGCCTGGGCACCCTGGGTCGCCTGCGAAGTCTCGTTTAAAACGCTTAACCAACTGATTCAATTGTACGAAGCGGGCATTTATGCATGCACCTTGGAACCGATCAATAAGTATCCCGTGACAATGGGCCAGGCCGACGACTCTGCTGTCCATAACTGCGTCAAAAGTCAGAGGGATGCGCGTGACGGCGCGGATCCGAACAACCAGGCCGGCGGGCCTCACCTGACTCCCAATTTCCGCAGCGATCATTCCAGTGGCGCCCACTTCTTGTTTGCCGATGGTTCGGTGCATTTCCTGCTCGACAGTATCGACATGTCGACGTATCAACGACTTTCGACCATGGCCGGCGACGACCCCGCCGCAATTCCCGGCGAATGATTTGACGATCGGGCGATGGCCGACGCCACGCGATTGGCATCGCTGGCATCCATCTCGTCTTCCGCGAACACCCGGGCATCGCGTACAGTGCCCTGGACGCAAACCCAGGGCACTTTTTTTACCCGCACGGGTTACGGGCATGACCGGTCTCTCGCTGTTGTTGGTCGGCCAAATACACGAGCCGTCCCCGTGGGGCGCCGCGGGTTGGGCCGCCGGGTGTGGGAACCAGCTTCGGCGCGCCGCGGATCCGCGCGCTGCCGCGGCGCTTCTGGCCCAGACCGCCAGACCGCCCGAGGTGATCGTGCTGGCCGAATCGCGCCCCGGAGCGTTCGCCGACGCGTCGATTCTCGCGTTGCGAAGATTGGCCCCGCTGGCCCGCGTCTGGAGACTGCTGGGAAGCTGGTGCGAGGGTGAACCGCGCAGCGGTCATCCGCCATCAGGCTGCACCAGCACCTACTGGCACCAATGGCAGGCCCGTTGGGCCCAAGCACTGGATGACCGGCGGATGGGCCATTGTCCTGCCTGGGCTTTGCCGGTGACGCTGTCGCCGGAGGAGCGCACGATGGCGGCCGCCGAACGCCCTTTGCCCCGGGGGACGGGACTGATCGCGATTTACTCGCGCCAGGCCCAAATGGCCTCGGCGCTGGCCGATGCGTGTCGCTCGCATGGTTACGCCACGTCGATCGTGAGTCAGCGCCAGCGGTGGGACGCGGCCGGCGCGCGGGCCGTGCTGTGGGACGCTGCCGTCGAGCAATTGACCGATCGGGACGCGGTGCGAGACCTGAGAGCCCAAGCCGGCGGCGCGCCGCTGCTGGCGCTGGTCGACTTTCCGCGCGCCGAGGATTGCCTGCGCGCGGCCGAGGCGGGCATAGCCGGCGTGATCTCCAGGCCTTTCCTGCTCGATGACCTGTTGTGGCATCTTGCCAGCGTCGCCGATGGCCAGCCGGTCTAGCTGAAATCCTCGTCATATTCGCCGGCCAGCCACTCGCTTCGTAAAATCTCGCGTTTCCATTGGGGCTCGTGCACCGGCCAGGCCTGGACGCGGCAGCGGGTATCGGCGTCTTGCGTGGCTTGCGAATGCTCGTGCGCGGTACGCCAAGCGGCCAATTCCAGCGAACTCGGTGGCGGCAGCCGCCGCGGAATATTGCCACGACGAAACGTGCGGCGGCCATGGTCGAAAACCGTGATGATCACCGGCGTCGCGAAATCGAGCATCCGCCGGGCGATCAATTCGTGGCTGGCCGTGCGATAACGTTCCTTCAACTCCAGCAAGTCCCATCCCAAGCGGCGTCCGTCCTCGGCGAACCAGGCTTGCGGCAGCAGCAATCGGCCGGCCAGTTGGTTGGCCACCATCTCGCGCGCGCCTGGGGGCGCCTCGCGCGGATCGACGCGCAAATGATCGAACACCTGGCAGGCGCAGGTCTCTCCGATTTCGTGGGCCACCGCCCATTGCAATCGCTCGTGCCGGGGCTCGGGTCGTAGCAAGATCGAGCCTTGCGTCGCGGTGTCCGCGAAAGAGCGCAGCCGGACAATTCTTCCGCGTCCCTGCTGGCCGGCATCCCAGGCGACGACCAGGCCTAAGGTGCGCGCCAATGCGAAGGCGTCGATCGGAGGCCCGTCGGCGCGGGCCACATTCAGCACGTCGGCGGCCACCGCGTCGAGTGCCGCTGAGAACTCGTCCTCGGTGAGTTCGGGAAGCATGGCAAAAGTTCCCATATGTGTACGTATGTATACTATTCTACGAACCGCGGCGGCCGGCTGCAAGCGGCCTGCCTGGCACCGCGTTCCACTCGTCAGGGCCTGATCGATCGGCTACGATGGACGTGTTCAACTACTAGCCCAGCCTGACCGTTTCGCTACGGATCGACCCACTTTGCCGACCACCCCTACCGACACACCCCAACGCGCCGCACGGCAGACGCCATCCAAAGGCACCTACTCGTTCGTAAGTCTCGGCTGTCCCAAGAATTTGGTCGACAGCGAACGGATGCTCGGGCTGCTTCAATTGGACGGCTACACGTTGGTGCCGGAGCCGGCCGGGGCCGATTTTGTCGTGGTGAACACCTGCGGCTTCATCGAGCGGGCACGCGAGGAATCGTATGCCACCATTCACGAGATGCTCGAGCTGAAACGCAAGGGAGATATTCGCGGGGTGATCGTGTCGGGCTGCCTGGCCGAGCGGGAGAAAGAGAAACTGCTTGAGGCGTTGCCCGAGATCGACCACCTGGTGGGCGTTTTCGGCCGCGAGCAGGTCACCAAGGTGGCCGACCGGCTGATCGGCGGGTTGGACGAGCAGCGGACCGTGTTCCAGCCGGCGCCCTCGCGGCCGCTGGACGATCGCAATCGGCTGCGCATCACGCCGCGGCATTTTGCATTTCTCAAGATTTCCGAAGGCTGCGATCGCTTGTGCACGTTTTGCGCGATTCCGAAAATGCGGGGCAAGCACGCCACCAAGCCGATCGAGGATGTCGTGGCCGAGGCCCAAGAACTGGCCGCCGACGGCGTTCGCGAACTCGTGATCGTGGCGCAAGACACCACTTACTATGGCATGGATCTGTACGGCGAGCCGCGTTTGGCGGCCCTGTTGGGCGAGTTGGAAAAGGTACGCGGGCTGGATTGGATTCGGCTGATGTACCTCTATCCGATGTACTTCAATGACGAAGTCATCGAGGCGATTGCCGGTAGCAAGAAGATCGTCCCCTACCTCGACCTGCCGCTCCAGCATATCAACGATACCGTGCTGCGGCGGATGCAGCGCCGTGTCGCCCGGCAGGCGACGGAGGCATTGCTGGCCAGGCTTCGCGCGCGGATCGAAGGCCTGGTGATGCGAACGACGTTCATCACGGGGTTTCCCGGCGAGACCGACGAGCAGTTCGAGGAATTGGTCGATTTCGTGCGCGCGCAGCGTTTCGAGCGGATGGGGGTATTCGGATATTCGCTGGAACCCGATACGCCGGCAGCCAGGCTTGGCGAGCACTTGCCCGAAGCGGTGAAGGAAGCCCGTCGCGAGCGGCTGATGGGCGTGCAGCAGGAGATCGCCTTTGCCTGGAACGCGGCCCAGATCGGCCGCCGCTATGATGTGTTGCTCGACCGCGAGGTGCCGGGCGAAAAGAACGCCTGGATCGGCCGCAGTCATGCCGACGCCCCGGACGTGGATGGCGCCATCTTCGTATCGGGTCAGAACTTGCGCCCTGGAAAAATAGTGCGCTGTGAAATGGTGGCCACCAGTGATTATGATCTAGTTGGCGTCGCGGTTGGCAAGCCCCGCTAGAGGACACGCGCGTGAGTGTCGTCACCAAGAAACCCATGAGCCGACAGCAGGTCTTCAACGTTCCGAACCAATTGACAGCCTTGCGATTGTTGCTTTCCTTGGCGCTGTTCGGGCTGATTGCCTTGGAGTATTATCTGACCGCCGCGGCGGTGTTTGTCGTGGCCGCGGGCACCGATTGGCTCGACGGCTACTGGGCTCGCAAGTACGGCCAGGTGACGAACCTGGGAAGAATCCTCGATCCGTTTGTCGACAAGATCGTCATCTGCGGCACGTTTATCTTTTTGGTGGCCGCGCCCGGCTCGGGAGTCCGGGCCTGGATGGCGGTGGTCATCGTCGGACGCGAATTGCTGGTCACGGCGCTGCGCAGCTATTTAGAAGCCGAAGGGGCCGATTTTTCGGCCAGCATGTCGGGCAAGCTGAAGATGGGCCTGCAATGTCTGGCGGCCACGCTCAGCTTGTTGGCACTCTCGTACGTCGGCCCGCGGCCAGAGGCTTTGGACGGGGTTCTGCAGATCAGTCTATGGTCGGCCGTGGCGCTGACGATCTACTCGGGGGCGATTTACGTGCGCCGGGCGATCGGCTTGCTGGGCCAGGTTAACTGAACGCCGCCGCTGCCCATGTCAAAGCCCGAGCTTGTGATCGCCATGCTGGTTTGCGGCTTGATCGCCGCGAGCCTGGCCGTTTGGTACGATTTGGCGCGTCGTATTTTGGCCGGCCACGGGCTATTGGCGTATGAGCCGCGGCGCGGGGTGCCCTGGACACTCGTGGACGTGTTTGTATTGGGCTTGATCTGGCCGCTGGGCGACTTGATCGCCGTGCGGATTTCAGGGGGCCGCGGCCTGCTGGCCGAAGATGAACTTTCCACTTCCTTGGTGGCGGCCCTCACCGCGGTGCACCTGCTATGGGTCGCGCTGGCCATTGCATATTTGGTGATCCGCGTCGGCGTCTCGGCCGCGGACCTTGGATGCGACGCCGGCCATCTGCGTGCCGACTTGCGGCTGGGATTCTTGGGGTTTTTGGCCGCCGTGCTGCCAGTGTACGGAATTCAATGGCTGGTGTCGCAATGGTTCGAGCCCTCAGAACACCCGCTAGTGAAACTGATCAAGGACCAGCCGAACGTGGGTTTGCTGGCGCTGGCATCGTTCAGCGCCGTGGTGGTGGCCCCGGTGTCGGAGGAGTTATTGTTTCGCGTGGTTTTGCAGGGCTGGCTGGAACGCCGGGTCCGCCTGCTGCGGAGGCGTGGATTTCGGCTGGCGGGTTGGCTACCCGGTTTGCCGATTCTGGTCAGCGCAGCATTTTTTGCGGCCATGCACCAGGGGTACGACCGCATCGCCCTGTTCGTATTGGCGATCTTTTTGGGCTACCTGTATCAACGAACACATCGCATTTTCCCGTCGATCGTGCTGCACGGGTGCGTCAACGCCGTGGCCGTGTTACAGTTGTGGCTTGGCGAAGTTTAGCCCCCTGCCCCGCCGGGCTGTCGGGCCTTTGGGCCCTTAAGATTCCCTTTTCTTTTTTCGATATTGTCTGCCGCTGGAGATGCAACGGTGAAGCCATCGACTGGGTTCGGTTTCGGGATTGTCGGCTGTGGAATGATTGCTCATTTTCATGCTCGGGCGATCGGGGAGATTCGCGGAGCGAAAGTCGTGGCCTGCTATGACGCGGTGCCGGCCGCGGCCGACCGGTTTGCCGCGGCCCAAGGCTGTCAGGTTTATTACAGCCTCCAGAAGATGCTGGCCGATCCGCAGCTCGACGTGGTGACGGTGGGCACGCCCAGCGGCGCGCACCTGGAGCCCGCCGTGGCCGCGGCCCGGGCCGGCAAACATGTGATCGTCGAGAAGCCGCTGGAGATCACGCTCAAACGGTGCGACCGGATTATCCGCGAGTGCGAAAAGTCGGGCGTGACTTGTTCGGCCATTTTCCCCTCGCGCTTTCATCGATCGAGCGTCGAACTCAAGCGGGCCGTCGAGCAGGGGCGCTTTGGACGGCTCACTCTGGCCGAAGCCTACGTGAAGTGGTATCGCTCGCAAGCCTATTACGACAGCGGAGCGTGGCGCGGCACGTGGGAACTTGACGGCGGCGGGGCACTGATGAACCAGGCCATTCACAGCGTCGATATTCTGACGTGGCTGATGGGCCCGGTCGTTGAAATCACGGCGCACACGGGACTATTGGCGCACCAGCGGATCGCGGTCGAGGACACGGCCGTGGCCACCCTGAAGTTTGCCAACGGCGCGCTGGGCGTGATCGAAGCCAGCACGGCTGCGTATCCCGGCTATCTGAAACGGATCGAAGTCCACGGCTCGCAAGGGAGCGCCGCGATGGAAGAGGAGGACGTCGTGGCCTGGGACTTCGCCAAGAAAGCCCGCGGCGACGCGGCGGTGCACAGCCGGATGGCCGCGCGGATCAGCACCGCCGGCGGGGCCAGCGACCCGGCGGCCATCGGCCATCACGGCCACACCGAGCAATTCCGCGACGTGCTTGCGGCGATTCGCGAAGGCCGCGCCCCGACCATCGACGGCTATGAGGGCCGCCGCTCGGTCGAGATCATCCTGGCCATCTACAAAGCGGCCGAGACCGGCAAAACCGTCAAGCTGCCGCTCTCCGGAGATCCGGTGCTGGCCGCGCGGAAGACGAAGCCAAAAAAGAAAGCCTGACGCCCGCGGCCGGGCGTCAGGCTCTTGTGCATTGCTAGCCCGAGTTCATTCGTCGGTCTGCGGTTCGTCGATGCCGTCCGTCGCCGGGGAATGGTCGGTCTCACTGGCGGGCGGAAGCAGGCCGGGTTCCGATCCGTCGGTGATGAAAATCCGGTCGCCCGGTAATATCGGCGGGTTATCGGCCGTCGTGTTGTCTTGCGAGATCTCTTCCCAGTTGACCGGCAATATGCGGTCGCGGCCCGCGCCACTAGGGCTGGGGCGAGCAATCCAGATTTTCTTGTTCGCCAATTCACTCAGGCCGTTGATCTGCGAGATCACATCCAGCACGGTTTCGTTCCCGACCGCCGGAAATCGTTGAACCGAGTCGCCGGAGGAATCGCCACTTTCGACGATGACATAGTAAACGTGGCTGTTTTGCGCAAAGACCGAAACCAAAGCCGTCACGTTGCGATACTCCGGTTCCAAAGCGTCTTCGATCGCGGCTTTGATTTCTGGCAGGGTTTTGTCTGCGACCGAAACGGGTTCACATTGGTCCGCGAGCCTGATCGTGCCGTCGGGCGAGACCCGACGCTCGCCGCTGAACTCTTCCAGCCGAGATCCCTCGACCGGCTCGTCGCAAATGACCTCGATCTCAAGAATGTCTGGCGGAGCAACCCGGTAGTCGTCGCGCTCCTCGAGCGGGAGAAGCGCCTGGAGTGTGCCGTCGACGGGCGCAATCTCGCTGATGAAGGGCGGCGTCTGAATGAGCGAGAAATCGTCGGGCGCGTCGGGAGACAATTGCAAAAACGCCTCTTGCTGCAGTGTCTGGTCGTCCTCTTGCAGGGCTGCCGTCGGCGACGCGGGTTCGGGCGGCACACGGGTGACCGCGAACACGGCCAACCAGGCAAGCGACGCCGCCACGGCGCCGGCCAAGGCGCGACCGGGGCCATAGAACCGGCTATGCTCACCAGATGCGCGGCCAATCACGTTTTGAAACCGTTCGAGTATCGCCATGAGAGAG
>JBGQKM010000100.1:0-18260 GCA_041499515.1 Planctomycetia bacterium
AATGGGCACGCCGCGGGCCTTGCAGCCCGAGGGAGCCGCTTCTTCATTTGTGTATCTTACCCATACTTTGTTAGCGACGCTGTGGGCGACATTATGGCGCGCGTCGAGCGCTTTCCGAAGCCGCGCGATCCTCGCGCTCACAAATCACCGGCGGCTGCTCCGGCTCACGCCCGCCGCGTGAAACAGCGGAATTTCAACGGGCTGCTAGAGGAGGCGCGGTAGAAATGTCAATGTTTTATTTACAGAATTGCGTCGATCGGTAAAGCGGTATCCAAACGCGACCGAAGCGACGAGATGGGAAGCGCGACGCGGCACGCAAAAACCTGGCTTGGTCACGCATGGGATTTCGCTAAGATAGGACGCATTGAGAGCTCCACGCCAGATGCCGGGCGCACGAACATGACTTCCGAACATGAGATCGAAATTCGCGTCCGTTATCAGGAAACGGACGGCCAGGGGCGGCTGCACCACGCGAATTATTTCACCTACTTTGAACTCGGGCGAACCGAATTGCTCCGTGCGGCCGGCTATAACTATCGCCAGATCGAAGCGGAGGGCTGGATGCTGGTCGTATCGGAAATTGCCTGCCAGTACCATCTGCCGGCCATTTACGACGATCTACTGCGGCTGCGCACGACGGTCGTCGAAGCCCGCGGGGCGCGCGTGGTCCACAGGTACCAGGTCTTTCGCGGCGAGACGCTGCTGGCCGAGGGCCGCAGCGTGGTGGCTTGCATCAATCGAGAGGGCCGCGCGACCCGTTTGCCCCAAGCCCTGCTGCTCAAGCCGGACAGCGTGACCGACTAACGGGGTTGGGGCGACACGCAAGCGCGATCCGTTCGGCGGCGATTTGCGCGCACGCGCGCTAGCGCTGTGGTGGTCGAGCCTGGCTGTGGCCGTTTGATTCCAGGTGATCTCAAAATGACCACAAATGCGCGCTACCGGGCGAGAGCGGCTAGCCGGGTGGTGTTTGTAAGTCTTTTTAAACAAAGTGGTTGTGGTTTTAATCAAGCGTATGGCACGCCGACTGCGATATTAACAGATGGGCGAAATAGCAACTGAGAAAACCGAGTCGTTCTTTGAAGCAAAGGAGCAGGCCATGAAACGCATTGTGTTACTAGGACTGGTTGCGATTGCCGGCCTGTTGTTTGCCAGCGCTCCGGCAATGGCCGACGGTTTCCATCATCATCGCGGCCCCGGTATTCGTGTGGGCTTTTATGGCGGATATGGCCCGTATGCCCCGTACTATTACCCGCCGCCTCGGGTCTACTACTATCCGCCGTACGCGGCCTACCCGGCCTACCCGGCGTATCCGGCATATCCGGTCTATCCACCGGTCGTGGGCGGCTATTACCGGGCCCCCGGCTTTTCGTTCTCCTTCGGGCGATAAGGCTGCTTGGGTTGGCGACCGCGCGAGACCGTCGAGACCTGAGGCCGGTTCCTTCACGCGACCGGCTGGCATTCTGGCCCGGGTTCACATGAACACAGCGCGGAAGTGCCTGCGCCCGCGGCAACAGTTCCAGCGGTTACAAGATTGGCATAAACCGCCGTCAGACTGCCTTAACGGTAGGCTGCCGGAGCGGTGCCACAAGGTTTTCAATGGGACTGGCTCGAGCAGATCAGGTTCTGCGACGATGGTTGCGGCGGCAGCGCGTAGGCGGACGCCGGGCTGGGTATGCCGTAGTAGTAGCCCTGCGCCAAAAGGAAACCCATCTCGCGGCAGGTGAGCCCTTCTTCGCCACACTCGATGCCCTCGGCCAAGGGAACGACCCCCAACTCGGTGACAAGCTGCACCAGGTGCGAGAGCATCTGCTGCCGCTGGGGAGAAGCTCGGTGGATTTCTTGAATCATTTGCCGATCGAATTTGAGATAATCGGGACGAACCTCGGCCAGCTCGCAGAGCCTGGCCTGGCCCGCGCCGAAGTCGTCGAAGGCCAGCCGCATGTCCAGATCGTTCAATCTCGCGCGCAGTTCTTTGAGCGACGAGACGTCGGTGACTGCGGCTTCGTGGATTTCGACCGTTATCTTCTGCGAGGGTGCCATGCGCCGGATGGCGATCATCGACTCGATCAGTCCTTCGGCGGCCAATTCCGCCGGGTGCGTGTTGAGAAAGACGTGGGGCAAGTCGGCGAACGTCGCGCTGGTCCGGATACCCTCGATCCGCATCAGTCGGCTCAGGTCGAATTCCAGATTGAGTTGTGCCGCGGCGCGGAACATGGCCGCCGGCGTCTCCAAGCCCAGCAGCCGGCTTCGGCTGAGTACTTCGTAGGCGACCGTTTGATTGTCGGCCAGTTGGACGACCGGCTGGAAATGAGAAATCAACGCACGGTCGGTAAGTAGCTTATCGAACTGGACCAGACCCAACGCGCGGTCGCAGACATCCTCCTGGACGGTCCGCGAGTCGAATTCGTTCAGTTGCCGGCCGAGGCGGAACGGCATGTCGGCAAACTGGATCAAATCGTCATGGCGGACCTCGCACCGATCGATCACCCGATCGCCGTTGACAAACGTTCCATTCTTGCTTTGCAGGTCTGTAAGGAAGAGTGAATTGTCCACGGCATCGAATTGTGCGTGCAAGCTGGAAACGCTCTGTCGCGAGATGCACAACGAGACATCGGTCCGTCTGCCGACCCGAAACGGCATCGCCTGCATTCGGATGCAGCGGGGGCGCGCACCGGGGCTCAATTGCCCGGTCAACGTCCAGACAGAAGCCATGGATTCACCCCATCGAAGCCGTCGAGGATCGAGAAACTTGGCGCTGCGTTTTCCGCTCCGCGCTGAAAAAGGCGGAGCATAGTGCATTCAAAGCATACGTTACGCCTTCGACGCGACTCTCAGCGAATCCAACGCCGCATCGAACTGACCGCCGGATCCGTTTCGACTGGCCGCGGAAGGTGGCGGTACGGAATGTAGGGCTTGTGCGGGCCGAGGACGTCAAAAGGTTCGTGGTTCGGATCGGTGGCCCGGTCGATCGCCACCCCTGCTGGCGGAACCATGATCTAAACTTTCGTCACGGGCGCCGTCCAAGGGGCAGCTTTTGTTAGTTCAACGGACGCCGGCATTGAATTGTGGCTGAACGATGGCTGTGCCCATGGACATCAGTGAAATCGACGAGGGACTCAGATCGGTCCTGCTCTCGGACGATAACTTTTGGCCGGCGGAGCCAAAATCGATCCGTGCCACGGGCTTGAGCAGTTCGTTCATCGAGGGGCTGGTTTGCAAGTATCTGGCGACCAATGGCGCCAGCAGCGGCCGGGGCATGGCCGAAGCGCTCTGTTTGCCGTTAAGCATTCTCGGTGAATTGTTCGATTCTCTACGCACGCGCCAGGTGCTCGTACACGCCGGTGCGGCCCCGTTCAACGACTACTACTTCGCGCTGACCGATCAAGGGCGAGCGCGGGCCGCGGCGTATCTGCAAGAATGCGCCTATGTCGGGCCAGCGCCCGTCCCGTTGGTGAACTACGTCATATCGGTCGACGCGCAGGCCATCACCTTCGTGGCGCCTAGTTACGAACAACTGGCTGATGCCTTTCGCGATATTTCGGTCGAGCCAAAAATGTTCGCCAGCCTCGGTCCGGCGGTGAATTCCGGCGCCGGCATGTTCCTCTACGGCGCCCCGGGTAACGGCAAGTCGACGCTGGCCAAACGGTTGACGGTTTGTTTTGGACAGAAGATCTGGATTCCTCACGCAATCTTGGAGAGCGGCCAGCTCATCAAGCTGTACGACGCCGGATATCATCAGGCGGTGGAAGAAGACGGCGAGAGCCTGCTCCGCACGCAAAATCACGACTGCCGCTGGCTACAAATTCGGCGCCCCACGGTCGTCGTCGGCGGCGAGCTCACCATTGATGACCTGGAGATCCACTACAACCAGCAAAGCAACGTCAGCGAGGCGCCGTTGCAGATGAAGAGCAACTGCGGGTGCTTGTTGCTGGACGATTTCGGCCGCCAGCGCATTGCACCGAACGAGTTGCTGAACCGCTGGATCGTGCCACTCGAATGCCGCCACGATTTTCTCACACTGGCCAATGGCAAGAAGATCCAGGTGCCGTTCGAGCAACTGATTATTTTCTCCACGAATCTCGAACCGGAAGATCTGGTCGACGAGGCCTTTCTCCGGCGCATTCCGTACAAAATCGAGGTGTCCGATCCGGGCATCGAGGAATTCCACTACCTCTTCAAGCTGTACTGCGCCTCGTTCGACTGCGAGTACCGCAAGGACGTCGTGAACTACCTGATCGAACAGCACTACGAACCGCGCAACCGAGCGATGCGCCGCTGTCACCCGCGAGACCTGCTCATCCAAGTCCGCAACCACTGCCGCTACCATCGCCTGGAAATGGAGATTCGACCCGAGTACTTCGACCTCGTAGTCGAAAGCTACTTCGCGATGGTATTGAAAGAAAAGAGCAAGGGATCGACGATCCGCACGATCGGGTAAACCCCATCGCGCCTGACTATGCGAGTGAGCTGACTCGCAACCTCCACTACCGGGAACGAATATGAGGAACGATGCCGCGGCCGTTGAAGGCTTCAACAAGCAGGAGCCCATTCCGGGCTACATCACCAAGGAGTTGATCGGCGCGGGCGGCTACGGCGAAGTCTGGAAGGCACACGCGCCGGGCGGCTTGCTCAAGGCGGTCAAGTTCGTTTACGGAAATCTGAACTCCAAGCGGGCCTCGCGCGAGCTCCGCGCGCTCAACCGCATCAAGGAGGTCCGCCACGCCTTCCTGCTCTCCATCGAGCGAATCGAAATCGTCGACGGAAACCTGGTCATCGTCATGGAGTTGGCGGATCAGAGTCTCAAGCAGCACTACGAAAAGCAGCGTGCCGGCGGGCTGCGCGGCATCGAACGCGAGGAGTTGCTCTCCTACCTCCGGGATGCGGCCGACGCATTGGATTACATTTATGACAACTACTCGCTGCAGCACCTCGACATCAAGCCCGAGAACTTGTTGCTCATCGGCGACCGCGCGAAGGTGGCGGACTTTGGGCTGATCAAGAACCTTTACGAGCGCTCGGCGTCGCTGATCGAAGGTCTCACGCCGATCTATTCGCCGCCCGAACTTTTCGCGGGAAAACCCAACCGGCACAGCGACCAGTACAGTCTGGCGATCGTGTACTTGGAGATGCTCACGGGCGAGTTGCCCTTCGATGGCATGACCGCCGCCCACCTGGCGAACCAGCACCTGCATACGCCGCCGGACCTTTCCGCGCTGCCGAAGTGCGAGCAGCCGGTCATCGCGCGGGCGCTGTCCAAACAACCTGAGGAACGGTTTTCCAGTTGCCGGGCTCTAATCGCGGCGCTGGTCGACGCCGGCAAGGACAGCACGCTCGAACAGGTTCCGCGCCAGGGGGCTTCCCCCGTGGTGCTGCTCAAGACGGAGTCGCTTACCGAAGTACCCCTCCCCGCCGCGCCAACCGCATGGAGCCGTCAAACTACCAAAACCGAGTCTCCGGGCCAACTGCCGTCGATCGATCTGGGCGATCCGACGAGCACGCCGTACGGGCCAGTTCTCTTCGTCGGAATCGGAGGCACGGCCACCCGTGTGCTCCGCAGACTGAGGCGACGGCTTCACGACCGGCTCGGGACGATGGATGCCACGCCGGCCATCGATCTGGTGCTACTGGACACCGATGTGGAGAGCTTGAACCGGGCCACCGAGGGCGAGCCCGGGATGCCCCTGCATGTCAGCGAGACCATGGCGCTGCCGCTGCGCCGGACCGAGGACTACCGCGCGAGCGCCGGAAAGATCCTCGGCTCGACCAGCCGGCGCTGGTTGTACAACATTCCGTTCAGCTTGCAGACCGAGGGTTTCCGCCCGCTGGGACGGTTGGCGATGGTCGACCATTCGCGACGGCTCGTGGACCGGCTGCGACAGGCGCTGGCGAAAATCACGCGCGAAGAAAACGTGGCCACCACCGCGCGCCATACTGGCCTGGAGTTTTGTTCTCGACAGCCGCGGGTTTACCTCGTGGCATCGATATCGGGCGGGACCGGCGGCGGCATGGTGCTCGACGTCGCGTATGCCGTGCGGTCGATCCTCGCCGAGCTGAATTTATCCGAGGAAAATGTCTATGGACTGTTACTGCACTCCACGCCGCGCGGCGCGGGTGATCGCGACAAGGCGATCGCCAACTCCTACGCCACGCTCGGCGAACTGTGGCATTACTGCCGTCCTGGCCACTTTTACCCCGGAGACCGGTCATGCGGGTTGCCGGCGTTCCACGGCAATAACAGCACATTTTCCGACTGCTACTTCGTGCACCTCGGCGACGAATTGACCGAGACGCAACTGGATGCGGCGACGGACCCAGTGGCCGAGTACTTGTATTCGAGCACGGTGACCCCGGCCGCGCGTTTTTTCGACAAATGCCGGCAAATTGAGCACGCCGGCTGGGGAGCCGAATCGCACGAGCCGGTGATGCGGACCTTCGGGCTGTGCCAGTTGGGCGGCTCGAACAGCGACATTCCCGCCACGCTTGCCGAACTCCTGTGCCAAGATCTGGTGTGCAATTGGCGGAGTGGAATTGCCGCCGGCACCGAGCGCGCCGCGCCGAGGCTCAGCGAGACGATGGCGCTGATCGCCGCGCACGACAAGCCTCGGCAGTCCCGCTTCATCGAACTGGACGAGCAGGCCGCGGCCAAAGTGGACGAATTGGAACTACGCCTCGATCGCATGCGGGTGGTCGCACGCGAAATTCTCGATCAGGAAGTCTCCTGCGACGTGCAGTTGTACTTCTCCAAGCTGATCGGCGACGCCTTCGAATCGCCCCAGGCCGAGGCCGACCGAAACGACGTTGCGCGTGTATTCGCCATCGTCGATGCCGTGCTGGGCGACGGCGGCGCGGACGACAGCGGCAGCGAGACGGCCTTCGATTCGCTGGCCACGGTGCTCGACACGCGGCTGGAAGCGCGCGCCAGCAAACTGGCCACCACCGTCCGCGATTGGATTTTCAAGCTCGTCGACGAATCGGGCGCGCATGTGGAAGGGGCCAAGCACGCCGCCGAATGGTTCCAGGACTATCTGCGGAGATCGGAGCGGGAAGCGGTCGCCGCCGTGGGTCACCTGCGGGACCAGGTTCTGACGTTCAAAGAGGCCGTATTGAGCGAACAGACCGCTCGCGGCGGCGCCGGCGGTCGGCCAGATGCCAAGTGGCTCCGCGAGGCGCAAGCTCTGCTTTCGGAGTACGCGCGGCTGCGGCTCCAGCAGGTCACCGATTGTTCGGTCGCCCGCTGGCTGCGCCTGGTCGAAGGGCAGGTCACCGCCGCGCTGGACCGCCTTCAGCAGTTCTGGACAGACCTGAACGAACTGGCCGCGGCATTTCACTTTGACCCGGCGCTGGGCGACGCGGCCAACCGCGGCGCCGCCCCGGACATCGTGCACAATCATTGGCGGAGTTTGTTGAGCGAGCTGATGAGGCAACGCGCACAACTTGTGGCTGCGCTGGACGGCGCCGTCGAAGACAAATTCGGCGGCGGCCGCGGCAAGCTCCAATCGTTCTTGGCTCAAGATACCGACATCCAAACCCAACTCAGCATGCCCTTGAGGTCGGCCGCGCGGGAGTTGATCCTCAAAGCCATGCAAGGCTTGAACCTATCGCGGCTGGCCGACGGCCCTGAGAACCCTTCTTCGCTGGATAGCCGCGAGTTGCGGCGCTGCGTCGAGGCGGCCAGGCCAAACCAGCTCGATGACTCGGCCGCGACCCGGCTGCTGTTCATCCTGCCGAATAGTATCGACGAAGCCTGCCTGCGCGCACGTGTGGCCAGCGAAAACGGCCCGCCTATCAGCGTCGTTCGCGTCGTGGAAGGAGACCTTGTCGTCTGCCAGGAAGTCGAGCGGCTTTGTGTCCGCGACATCGCCGCCCGGTTGGTGGCCAATCGCCGCGACTACATCGAAATAGCCGGGCGCCTGCATACGCGGATCGACGTCGATTGGGATGACATGTCGGCCGGCAGCTCCCGCTGACGACAAGTGGTGCCGGTCATGGATAACGGTTCGTCGGTCTGCGACAACTCTCGTCGTGGCAGCCGACGGCCAGTGCGCACCGACGGACCTCCGTGGTTAGCGGCTGGCGCGCTCGGGCGGCTGGTAACCGCCAAGCTGATACGCCTTGATGAACCCAGCCAGTTCCCTGGTCGGTCGGGCTCTCTGTTCGGCCAGCACCAGCGCATTGCGGAAGCGACCCAAGCTCAGATACGCCTGGTAGTCCTCCGGAATCGCCACTCCCAAATCGCCAAATTCGCTGCGGCCGGCGAAGAATTTCTCGGCAGCCGGCGAGGGACGTATCTCCTTGACCCATGCTTGATCCGAGACGGCAACCGTGGAAAGTTTTCGCAGCAATGCCCTTTGCTCGGGCGTGACAAGCTCGATCCGCCCGATCATCGCGCGCTGGATGTCGGCCGGGCGCGAAATGGCCAGCGGCAAAATGAAATCGGTCCAAGCCCTGGGCACGACAAAGAACAGCCGCAGCCCGGCGGTGTGGAAATAGGCCCGTTGCCAGGTGCTCAACATCGCATGGGCTTCGTCGGCGAAAAGGCCCGCGGCCAACAGCGCGGCGTGCATTTCGGCGCGCAGGCGTTGCTCGTTTTCCGCCGAGAAGTCGGTCTGGCGAAACGATCGTGCCACGCTGGCCAGCACGGAGTCGTCATTGGCCGACAGATTGATGGGCGCCAACGTGCGATAGGCGGTCGTGCGGTCGCGCCGAGCATGCACGAGCCACAGCGCCGAAATCTCGGCCGTTTGCCTTCCCTGCAAGGCCTCGCCGCATTGAGCCCGCACCACCAGCGTGTCGTCCTGCTCGTTGGTCGAGATTCTCAACGGGACGTTCAGATGCCCGACGCCACGGTAGAACAGAAACTTCTCATGCTCCGAGCCCAGCTTGACGGGCACGCTGAGCGATGCCGCTTGAACCTGGCGCGGGGTGGTCCAGACGTGCTCGTCGGTGACGGGCCCCGGCGTATTTGTTCCCACCGTAACGCGCGGCCACGCGAGGCGGCCGATGGTCTGCGGCGTGATGTCACCAAAGCGGAGCGTGCGGCGATCGAGGCCCGGTGCCTCGGCGTCGGCCGCCGGATAGAATTCGGTCAGCCAGCCGCCACGGATTGATACGTCGACGCGCACGTCGAACGGTTGAGATGGCCCGGCCGGCGGATAAAAGTACAGCACCGGTGTTTCGAGCCGCATGGTCACCGAAGGGTGCCTTTGTGGCGCGCCCTTCATTTGGTACCAGCGATGACTCTCGGCCAGGGCGTGCGGTCTGACCAGAACGTAGGATGCCAGATCGTGCACGAAGGCGGGCAGCGGCTCATCGTCGACGTTGATGCCGGCCAGCGCGTCGCCCGATTCATCCTGCAGTGCCGTGAAGGTGCCCCACTCATGCACGACGAGCTGCTCTTCCGCCTGGGCCGCAGCGCTCATGGTCACGATCGCCACAAGCAACGCGGCGCATCGGATTCTGTTCCACAGCCACGGTACCAACAGATCGAGGACCATGGGTCGACTGTGCCTCCAACGAATGGGCTGGTGCTGCCCCTACCGTTGTCTATTGAACCCGGGATTTCCCCGATCGACCAAGCTGGAGGCCCAATCCACGGGGCGGCATGACCCAATGGGCGATGAGGGACTCGAACCCCCGACATCCACGGTGTAAACGTGGCGCTCTAACCAACTGAGCTAATCGCCCGGTCGCTTCGGAAAGTCTATGGCCACGAGCCTTGGCCTCCCAGCCGAGCCGCGGCGGGCCATCGACGCGTTCTGCCCGCATGGCACGTCAGCAGGAGTGAACCTAACCCAACCTAAGGGTCGCGCTATAGGACAGCATCGGGTCGCGCAATTGCCAGCGCGAGTGTCTTGTTAATGATTTTGTGAATTATCGTTCGCCGGAGACTTCTACAAGTCAGCTTGACAGTATAAACTGGCACAACTTTTGTTACAAGTACGACTCACTAGGGGAGGCTATGACCTTGGCAAGAAAGAAAACAAATACCGCGGTCGCAAACAAAAGCGACACCATTCGAGAGATTCTCAAAGCGCAACCTAACGCGAAAGTAAACCAAATCAAGGCGGCACTCCAAGAGCGCGGAGTAAAAGCCTCCGACGCGCTGATCAGCAAAATCAAATACGGACGGAAATCGGGCGGCGCCAAAAAAGGACGACGCCGGCGCGGCGGAAAGGCCGGCACCAGCAAGGCGGACGCGATTCGCAAGATGCTCGACAAATTGGGCGCCGACGCGCGGCCGCGCGACGTCATCGCCGCTTTGGCGGCACGCGGCGTCAAGGTGACTTCGGCCCAAGTCAGTACCTTGCGAAAGGGTCTGTCGCGTCGACGCTCGCCGACATCGGTGACCACCGACTCCGTATCGTTCGCTCACCTGCTGGCTGCCAGGGATTTGGCCGAGCGGCTGGGCGGCATTGAAGTTGCCAGGCAAGCGCTGGCCAGCCTGGCCAGGTTGCAGAAGTCCGAATAGGCCACCCCGCGGGCGCCCGGTCTGCTTTCTCTTTCCAACGCACAGACGCACTGCTATCCTGCCATGCGGGGTTAGCAGTGCGTTTTTTTGCGCGTTGCGTTCCGCGCGGCAGATGTCCCCGGCGGTGTACCCGACCGACCGATTGAGGTTTCGACGTGCTCCAAGTTCTACTCACCGTGTTGGTCGCCCTGCATTTGCTGCTGGTCGACGTTGCCATGGTCGGGCCGTTGGTGTGTGTGTGGCTTGAATGGCGCGACACGCGCTACGCCGAGCGGGCGGCCGGACGTCTCGGCAAGACCTGGGCTGGCCTGGTGAACTGGACGCTCGCCGGCGGGATCACGTTGGGCTGTCTGCTGCTGGCCATTCGTTGGCGGATGGACGATCGGGCTTATTTTTCGGCGGTGGCCGCGATTCCACTCGGCCGGCTGTGGTTTGGCCTGGGAGAGCTGCTGTTTTCTTTCGGTTGCATGGGCGCGTATGTAGCGCTTTGGAATCGGTGGCGCAATCACAGGCTCATGCATCGAGCGCTGGCGATTGCCGCGGCGGCCAATTTACTGATGCACTTTCCCGCGCTATTTACGATTATTTCGGTGCTCACCACCCGCGCCGACCAGTGGGGCCAGGTGCTCGATCGGGCCGGCTACCAACGGCTGCTCTTGGACGCCGAGGTCGTTCCGCGCGTGATCCACGTCTGGCTGGCCGCCTTTGCCGCCAACGGCGTTCTGCTGATGGTATTCGGGCTGAGGCTGGGCGACGACGAATCGCAGCCCGCCCTGCGCCGGCGACTGATCCAGCGCGGCGCCTGGCTCGGACTGGCGCCGACTCTGCTGCAGATTCCCGTGGGCTTGTGGTTGGTCCTGCAGATGCCCGATGCGGCTCGCCAGCCTTTGCTCGGCGGCGATTGGCTCTCCAGCGGGCTGTTTCTCGGTTCGCTGTTTTTGGCCTTGCATTTGATCCACACGCTGTCTGCCATCGCACAGGGCGACCAAGAGCCCAAGCTGATCCACCGCTCGGTCGCGATCCTGTTGGCATTGGTGTTGCTAATGGTCGGCACGCGCGCGTGCCTGCACGAGCGCGCGCTTGGGCCCCTCGGATCATCGGGCGATCGTCCCGCCGCCTTGCATCGGACAGAAATTGCGTTCCAATAGGGGCGCTTGGATAACTTTTTTGACTCGCGAGGAGTTTGGGGACTCATGCCACTAGAGAGTTTTACGATTTCGGATGCCGCCAACGGCGCGCGGGCGAAAATCCTTCCGGGTCTGGGTTTCAACTGTTACAGTTTCGAGGCCGCGACGCCCGCCGGACCGCTGGAAGTGCTATGGTCGGCGCCCGGTTTTGCCACGGGCGCCGGCAAGGCCACCGGCAGTGGGATTCCGCTGATGTTTCCATTTGCCGGCCGAATCCGCGGCACGGTCTTTCGTTTCGAAGGTAAAGAGTACCGGCTGGAAGCCGGCGATGGTTTGGGCAACGCGATCCATGGATTCGTGATCGATCGGCCCTGGCGCATCACGCAGCAAGCTAAGGACCGGATCGTGGGCCAATTCCAGGCCTCGGTCGACGAGGCGGCGCTGTTGGCGCGGTGGCCGGCCGACTTTCGGATCACGGCCGACTATCGGCTCGCCGGCGGCGTGCTGGTCAGCGAGTTTCTGATTGAAAACCCGGACTCCAAGCCCCTGCCCTTTGGATTTGGGACGCACGGTTATTTTCGCCTTCCTTTGGGCGGCACCAGCGACGACTGCCGCGTTCGCGTGCCGGTGGAAACCAACTGGGAATTGACGGGCCTGGTGCCGACCGGCCAGAAAACTTCGCCGCCGCTGGTGGCCGAGCTTTCGCGGGGCATGCCGGCCGGCACGATGAAGCTCGATCATGTGCTGGGCGGATTGAAATTCGACAACCACCGTTGCACGACGACGGTGTACGACCCGCATAGCAAGCGAACGTTGAGCATGACCTTCGACGATCAGTTTACGGCCTGCGTGGTTTACAATCCGCCGCATCGCGAAGCGGTCTGCATCGAGCCCTATACGACGATCCCCGACGCGTTTACTCTGCGCGAGAAAGGGATCGACCCCAGCCTGCAAATCCTGGCCCCGGGGCGATCGTTCCGCACGCGGATCGAAATCCGCGTCGAGTAGCGGGCACATCAGTAGGAGATCTGGGCATGCGGGGCGTCTTGGCTTGTTCGATCATGCTCGCAAGCCAGCTATGCGCGTGGCCGTCGACGTGCGGCGGGGCCGATCGGCCGCGGGGACCGAACGTCCTGCTGATCATGACCGACGATCAGGGCTGGGGGGACGTGGGCTTTCATGGCAATCCGCATTTGAAAACGCCGCATCTCGATCGCCTGGCCGGCCAAAGCACGGAATTGACGCAGTTTCATGTTTGTCCCGTTTGCAGCCCGACCCGCGCCAGCTTGCTCACGGGGCGCTACAACTATCGAACCGGCGCGATCGATACGTACCTGGGTCGATCGACGATGGCCGGCGACGAAACCACGGTGGCCGAAATGCTTTCAGCGGCCGGGTATCGCACGGGAATTTTTGGTAAATGGCACCTGGGCGACAATTATCCTTCGCGCCCGGTGGATCAAGGATTCGAAGAGGCGCTGGTTCATCGCGGGGGCGGCATCGGACAGCCGGCCGATCCGCCGGGGAACCGCTATTTCGATCCGCTGCTGGTTCACAACGGCCGCGAGGTCAAATCGCGCGGCTATTGCAGCGATGTATTCACCGACGCCGCGATGGCGTTCATCGGCGAGCATCGGCACGAACGTTTTTTCGCGTACCTGGCATTCAACTGTCCCCATACTCCGTTGCAAGTGCCGCCTGAGTACCACCGGCGCTACCAGGGACTCTCGCTCGACGAGGACACGGCAAAAGTCTATGGCATGATCGCCAACATCGACGACAATCTGGGCCGGTTGTTCGCCAAACTGAAAGAACTCGACTTGGAAGAAAATACGATCGTGGTCTTCCTGACCGACAACGGTCCGCAGCAAAGGCGCTACAACGGCATTCTCAAGGATCTCAAGGGTTCGGTTTTTGAAGGGGGCATTCGCGCGCCTTGCCTGCTGCGCTGGCCCGGCAACTTTGCCGCTGGCGGAAAAATCGGCCAGATAGCCGCTCACATCGACATCGTGCCGACGCTGTTGGACGCCTGTGGAATCCAGCGACCGGCCAACGTCAAATTTGACGGCGTCAGCCTGCTGCCGCTGCTGCGCGGTCACGAGGCGTCTTGGCCCGATCGGACGTTGTTTTTTCAGTGGCATCGTGGCGACCAGCCGCAGCGGTATCGGGCTTGCGCCGTGCGTTCGACGCGCTACAAACTCGTGCAGCCGGCGGGCCGGGACGGACAGGACCCGTTCACGCCGGCTTGGGCCCTGTACGATCTGTCCGCTGACCCCGGCGAGGAACACAACATCATCGACACGCACGCGGACGTCGCGGCGAGCATGAAAACCGCTTACGAAAAATGGTTTGTCGACGTCAGCGGCACGCGCGGCTATCCGGCGCCGCGGATCATCGTGGGCACCGCGCACGAAAACCCTGTGACGCTGACCCGTCAGGACTGGCGTGGACCGCGCGCCGGGTGGAGTGCGGACAGTTTGGGTTACTGGGATATCGAGATTGCGGCGGCCGGACCGTACGACATTACGCTGCGCATGCCGGCCCAGCCGTCGGAACGAACCGCGCACGTGCGCATCGGCAAGCTGGACGTTGTTCGAACCTGGCCGGCCGACGCGGACAAGCTGCTCCTTGAGCAGGTGCGCCTCGAGCCGGGACCGGTCCGCCTGGAAGCATCGGTCGAACAAAAGGACGATGCGGTCGGCGTGCATTACGTCGACCTGGCGCTCCCATCGGCAAGCGAAAACTAGTTGCCGGTCTCTTCAGTCGCGGCGGCTGCCGGGGCTTGTTCGCCGCCGGGCAGTTGGCCTTTGGCGATCAGTTCGCCGAAAGTCGGCGAGTTGGGATCACTGGGATTCGATTTCATTTCGGCGGCTTTTGCCAGGGCTTCCTGGATCTTTTCCAGATCCTTGGCGTCTTTCTTGGTGAGGAAGGTGTTGAGGGCCTTGCCATATTCGTTGCGCACCTTCTTGGTCTTGCCGACGTGGCAAACATTGCATTTCGTGCTGGCAACCGCGGCGGCAAACGACTTTTCCGTGTCGCTGGCAGGTTCCTTCTTGACGTATTTGGCCTCGAATTGCTTCTTGAATGCTTCGACGGCATAGGCCCGTTGGTGGCTCACCAGCAAAGTCGCGGCAACCGAGCCACACAGGACCGAGAGGCAAAAGTTCTTCATGAATCGGTGATCTCCAATGGTAAGTCGGCCTGCCCCAATAGCGGATGATCAGGCCGGACGTTGGGTGAACGCGAGAGAGTTTAGGCAGGATTAAAAAGGCGGGCATCCACTACTGACTAACCAGTAGAATCACTCCCCAAAGGCCTGTCAAGCGAGCCAAAAACGACCTTGGAAATCGCCTGCTGGCATGCAATCCGTTCCGGCTGCTCATGCACTCCGCGGCCGATCGGCGCAGCACTATGGCACGCCGATGTTGCGCACGTTCGATGGGACGTCGCCGCGCTCCTCCGAGGGCAGAGCCGGTAGTTGCCGGGCCACGCATCCCGCGTCCAGGCCGTCGCTGGCCGCTCGAAAGGCCGGGTTGTTGGCGATCTCGGTGTTCAGCGCGTAATCGGCCGGCGCGTGGGCGTGGAAGGCCCGATCGGCGCTGGGCAGCCTCCGCCAAAGCACGGCGTTCTTTCCGGCGACTTGCGCGCGGCTTTGCGCTGCCCAAAAACTTTGCCACTCTTCGAAATGTTGTTGTTTCGAGCCGATATCCTGGCTGGTATTGGCGATTTGCCAGAACACGTCGAAGCCGTCGAAGAAGTCGCGATCGCCGCTCCATTGCAGGCGACCGACGAATTCCTCGACCCGATCCGAACCGCGCTGCTCGATCAAGGGCGGTTTGGTCGAAGACGCGAAGATGCTGTCGTCGCAATGGATTTCGGTGAGCAATTGATAGGGAGCATCCTCGCTATTGGTCAAGAGAGCCAGACCGTTTTGCAGCATAGCCGTGACGTGACGCAGATTGATTTGCACGTGTCCCACCTGGCGGGGCTGTGAAGGGCCGCCCGAGGCGATCAGCAGTCGCTCGCTGGTGGCCAGCAGCCCATTGTCCCAGTTGAGCCGCACCGCCTGCAGCTCGTTGCTGCGCAGGAAAGTGGCCTCGCCTCGCGCCAGGCAGTTTTGCAAGTGGATCGTGACGATCTGATCTTCCATGGCGTTGGGATCCATCGCCATGGTTCCGGTGCCCGGCGGCGCTTTGATGTCGAAAAAGGCCACGCCGGCGTGATAGGTTGCCTGGCCGCGGACGGTAAACGTGCAATTCTGGAATTGCACCAGCTCGCAGCGGCGGATTTCGAACAAGGCCCAATCGGCCGGCACGTTGCGCGGCAAATCGAGTTCCCAGTGAACGTTATTCACGCGCAGTTGCCCGCCGGAGACGCTCAACATCGTGGGCGGGTACTTCACGGGGATCAGCTCGGGTTCCGGTTGAAAAACGATGACCGGCTGATAGCGGTCGCCCGCGCGAATGGTCAGCCGGGTATTGGAGATGACAATCGGTTTTTCCGGCCGGCGACCGTTGAATCGCAGTTCAATCGTGTCGCCGTTTTTGGCGTCGCTGCACGCGGCGTTCAGGCTGGCATACGTGTGCGGACCGCCTTCGTCGCCGACGATCAACAGGTGCTCGAGGTTCGTCGCTGGCTTGCCGGGGAACGGCGCGCGCTGCGGACCCACCGTGGAGTCGGCCGCGGAGACTCCCAGTTCCTCGGGCGAGCCGGCCGGCGGTGCCGCCGCATGGGACGAGGTATTGGCGGCCGCCGACGCGCGGGCGGAGAGTTGTTCGAGATTCAGGCTGGCTTGCCAACCTTTGCTCAATTGTTGCCACCAGGGAAACGACGGTGGCGGCGGGCTCTGCGAAAGTTCGGCGGTCGGAGCCGGCTCCTGGGGTTGAGGATCAGGCGGGGCGTTCTTCGTCACGGTATTGGTCGAAGGCCCAAAAAGATCGCCCGACTTCGCACGCGGATCGCGCTGGCTAGGCGCCGTGGGGTTACCGGCTTGAGCCGTGGCGTTCCGCGGGGATGGCAGGGGCCGATTTTTTGCCGCCGGCGACGACGCGGCGAACGTGGTTTCACTCGGCGCACTGGACCAATAGAAATCGAGGGCGACGAAGATCAAAAGTAGGGCTGCCAGCGGAACGACCCACGGCAAGTGGTGCTGCCAGCGCGCGATCGGACCGTCAGGGCGGGGGGCCGCCCAAACCGCTCGTGACGCGTTGAGCTGCATGCCCAACTTTTCGCCCAGCGCCGCCAAATCATCGATCAATTCGCCGGGCTGCTGATAGCGCTGCGCCGGATTCTTGGCCAAGAGCCACGCCAAAATACGCGTCACTTCGACCGGCAATTCCGGACGCACGCTACGCGGATCCGGGGGATGATCCCCCTGGTGCTGCAGCAGCTTCTGCAACACCGTGCCGTCGGGAAAGGGCGGCCGTCCGGTGAGCATGTAGAAGAACGAACAGCCCAACGAATACATGTCGCTGCGCACGTCGGCGCTGCGCGGGTCGCGGGCTTGCTCGGGAGAAATATAATCGAAGGTGCCCAGCGTGACGCCGCTGGCCGTCAGGTCGTTGGTGGTCTGCGCCACCTGGTTCAAGCGGGCCAGACCCATGTCGACCAGCTTGGCCTTGCCGTCGGGAGTGATCAGAACATTGGACGGTTTGATGTCGCGATGGATCACGGCCCGCTGGCTGGCGTGTTCCAGCGCCAGGGCGATTTGAAAGGTGTAGCTGACCGCCTCTTCTAGCGGGAGCGGGCCCTTTTGTTCGACCAGGTCGCGAATGTTCACGCCCTCGATGAACTCGAAGACGATGTAATGCACGCCCCGATCCTCGCCGACATAGTGCACGCGGGCGATATTGTCGTGATTGAGGCGCGCGGCCGATTGGGCCTCGTTGCGAAAGCGGCGCAGCGCTTCTTCATCGGTCGACTGGTCGCGCGACAGCACCTTGACCGCCACCTCGCGATTGAGCGTGGTGTCGAGCGCGCGAAACACGATGCCCATCCCGCCGCCGCCCACGAATTTTTGCAGCAGGAACTGGCCGAGCTGCTCACCCTCCAGCAGGCTGCCCGATTCCAGCGGCGGCACGCCGCTGGCAAAGGCCAGGTTTGCCACCGGCGGACGGGCCGAAATCACCGTAATCTGGCCGTCGGCCATGGGCGGCGCCGAGCCTTCGCCGGCGTTCATCCGGGCGGCCGAGCTCGATCCTGGCGGCGCAGCCGGCACGGGCTTTTGGCTCGATGATTCGCTCATTGATTGTCCTCGGCCCAGAACTCGATGAATCCTCGAGCGCCAGGATGCCGAACTAAACCACCCTAGGTCTGGCGAACAAGCGACGTGGGGAATTCGCCTTCAAACGATCGAAACGGCCGCAGGTTTAGCGGACGACTGTCCACGTGATTGCCTGGAAAACGGGTGCATACTCCTGTCGGCTAGATTCTAACCTCGATGGGGCCTCTCCGTCAAATCGGTAACAGACAACCGCCATTGCACTTACGGCGATTGTGTGTTTTTTCACGGATCGCTCGACCGGCGGCGAGAAAAGCGTTTGCTCTGTCGCTTTCGTCGTGCATGACGCTGGACGAATCGTCGACGTAGCAGAGTGACGCTGCATGAACTGGGTTCGAGCGATTCATGATTGCATTGCCGGGGAATTGGGCTAAATTGCTGGCTA
>JBGQKM010000101.1:0-18121 GCA_041499515.1 Planctomycetia bacterium
CCAAGGTGACCCGTTACACCAGAGTACTTCAACAGATTTGTTACCTCCTCCATCGCTCTGGTTGCTTCCGGCCGAACGACCGATTGGCCGGGCGGGATTCGCACCCGCTGGAAATCGCCGACTTTTCACGGCGTACTGGTTCGATGGGATTCTCAAGAATCAAGGCTGTTCCGACAAGTTGATTCGACCAGGACGAATGCCGGGCCAGGCAGCATCAGAGGACCATCGCCCCGCTTTCGAGTGCACCGGTCGACGCGACCGACGCGCGCGTCATCCGAGCCTGACAGCTCGGGCTTGACATGCCTTGCCTCGCAATGTATCTTCATGCCTAGGCACACAAGGTAATCGGCTCGCGAGGTTCAATCGACCATGGCGCAAAACCCTGACCTGCTGCGCGGAGCGCTGGAACCGGTGATTCTGGAATTGATCGCCACTGGGGCGAGCTACGGCTATGAGATTGGCCGGGCCGTCCAGGAAGCAAGCAGCGGCAAACTGCTGGCGCAGGAGGGGACGCTCTACCCGGCGCTACACCGCCTGCAGAAGCGCGGCTATCTCCGCGCGACCTGGAAGACCTCACCCGAGGGACGCAAGCGCAAGCACTATCAGCTCACCGCCGAGGGACGCCGCCATCTGGAAGCTCTGCGGACCGAATGGGCCGCGTTCAGTAAGACGGTCAACCGGATTCTGGGGATTGCCCATGTCGCAGTCGTTTGCCAATGACGGTGGAATGGAACGGGAAGACAGCGGATCGTTGGACGAGCAGCTCGCGGCCGAGATCGCCGATCATCTGGCTGCCGCGGCCGGCGACTTCATGCGACGCGGCGAGGCGGAGGATCAGGCAGCGCGGCTGGCGCTCGCACGGTTTGGCGACGTGGCCCACGTCAAGCGGAAATGCTGGTGGATTCACAACGGGGAGGATGTCATGTTTCGCACCGCGGGAATCGCTCTGTTGAGCTTGTTGACGATCGGCGTGGCCGTGGTTGGCTTCGGGGGCTGGCAGTTGCAGCGCAACCTGGCTTCGCGCACGGCGGAACTATCCCAGCAACTGGCGTCGCTCACCGCCACGCAACAGGCCATGCTCGCCCAGCAGCGCCCGCCCGAGATCACGGGCCGGGCCTATTTGGGCGATCGGTCGACGCCGGCTGAGGATGTTGAGATTCAGGTCTTTCGGTTCTCGGAAGGGCCGCCATCCAACACGGACCCAAGAGCGTCGGGCGTGGTGACACGCCGCCTGCGCACCGACGCGCTGGGACATTTTGACAGCGGGATCCTGCAATCGGGCGAGTACAGTGTGCTGGGGCCGCTCATGGATCCCGAAGGCAAGGCAAACAACCAGGAGTTTCTCTTCAAGCAATTACAGAGCCGCCCACTGTACCTGACTGCCGGCGTCGGGAAGTCGACGGTTGAACTGGACCTGGCGGCGTCCGGGCGAATTCGCCTGGCTGTGACGGGCATTCCCAACAGCGTCACGATCGCGGACGAGGAAGTGCGGATTTTCGTTCGAATTTCAGCTTGGATTGACGGAATGTGGTTTTTTCAACGTACGCCGGTGCCGCCAAGCGATGAACCGCCGCGCGATGGTTGGCCGCTGCCACTGCCGACGCCTTATTACACCGGCAGCGCACCGGCGGATCTTCCCCGCGCCTGGTGGTTGCCGCCGCGGGATTACTCGGTCACGCTGCAGCTCACATTCGAGCCAACGAAAACGAATCCCATCGCTCCGCCGGGCATAATGACAAAGCGTGTGCCATCTGCCGTGAAACTCACGCCGGGCAGCACCGCCAATCTCACTCTCAGCGTGCTCGGCGATCCGCTGGAGAAGCGCTTCGAGGCCGCCCTGAAGCAGTTGGAAGAAAATTCTCAGACGAAGATTGGACCTAAGTCGATCTACGATCCCATCTTCAAAAGTGTCGCCGATGGAATTGAACTCAACGTGGCTCTCGCCATGCAAGACACAGCCGTCGCGCAGTGAGCGCAGGGGTGCAGGGCGCTGTCAACGGCCGCAGGCCGTACGCGCCTGAGACCATTCCCACGTGACCGCCGGAGAGTTTCCGTACAACCGGCGCGAAATCTGCCTGGCGGCGCTGCGCCGCAAGCGCTCGCGCCACCGGCGGGATCGGTTCCCCAGGGTGGTGGCAATCCGGGCGGCGGCGGTGTAAAATGCAATGGCGTTTTGCCGCCGATCATTGTGTCTTGCAGGGGATCGATCCATGGCTCGCACCTCCTCGTTCGCGGTTGTTTTTCTGGGACTTTGCCTTTCGCGGCTGGCCGTGGCGGACGAACCGACTGCAATCCCCGCTGCGATTCCTCCCGCGACTAACGAGCAGATTCAACAGACGGTCGATCGCGCCATCCCCTATCTGCAAACCGAAAGCGGCACCTGGCTGAGCACGCGCATCTGTGCCGCCTGCCATCATGCGCCGATGCCCTTTTGGGCGCTGGGCGAGGCCGATCGACAGGGCTACGCGATCGACAAGAAATACCTGGCCGATAAGATCGAGTCGTTGTTGGGCAGTAAGGACAAGTTGCTGGCCTCGAAGATTTTTCCCAATCCGGCTGACTCACCCGACCCGCGCCCACAGGGTCGAGGGCTGAACATGGGGCTCCCGTTCCTGGCCGTCGCCGCGCGGTCGTTGCCCACGCTGGAAGAGGGACAAAAACAAAGCCTGAAATTGATCGCGGAAGAAATCGTCAGTAAGCAGCAACCCGACGGCTCATGGGAGTTCTTTGCCACGCTCAGGCGACCGCCGATCAACGAAAGCCAGACCACCGACGCCGCCTGGATCATCATGGCGCTGGAGGGAGAAACCGGACCCGACGCGCCGGAAGCGCAGCGCGCGGCGCTGGCGAAAGCCATCGCCTGGCTCGAGGCTGCCAAGCCCTCCGACCTTCATCAAGACAAGGTCATGAAGGTGCTCTTGGCGGCTCGCTCCGCCAAGCCGCACGACACGATGCAATCCACGATCGACGAGTTGCTTGCACTACAACGCGCCGACGGCGGCTGGAGCCAGACCGTCCCTGAACCCAAGAGCGACGCCTTTGCCACCGGCCAGACTTTGTATGTCTTGTCGCTGGCCGGTTACACGGCCGAACGGCCCGAAATCAAGCGAGCCATCGACTTCCTGGTCGCCACGCAAGCGCCCGACGGCAGTTGGCCGATGATTTCGCGATCGACTCCCGATGGCTCGCCCGGGAGCTCGAAACTGTTGACGCCGATCACCTGCGCCGCCAGTTCCTGGGCCACACTGGGCCTGGCACGACTCGTGCCGAAGGGGCCTTAAGGCCTCGAAGCACGCACAGCAAGCCCTCAGCGGTAAGCCTTCCACGCGGACGTCCGGCGCGGCCCGCGTTCGATGTGACCATCGCGCGTCAATGCGAAATGTCTCGGACTGGCCAGGGTGGGATTTGTTGGCCTGGCCGACTGGAGATCACGCCGGAAGCAATCGTTGACCGCCTGGTCTCCTGATGACGGGTTTGGGCGCCAAGGGATTGAAGGAAATCCATGCGGCAAACTGACGCCCAACGGACTGCCAATTTCGGCTACAGGAGCTCCATCACGGGTTTCCCCACACTCAAGGGATGGGGCCTGCCTAAGCGATCGTGGATCAGCGCCGCCGGATCGAGACCCATGCAGTGGTACATCGTGGCGTGAACGTCAGCCGGATCGATGGGATTCTCAGACGGGTACGCCCCAATCTTGTCGGACGCGCCAAAGACGACACCGCCTTGGATGCCACCGCCGGCCAGCAGCACCGACTGGCAGGAACCCCAGTGGTCGCGACCGGCTTGGGCATTAATCTTAGGCGTGCGGCCGAACTCGCCCATGACGACGATGAGCGTTTCTTCCAAGGCCCCTTGGTTTCCGAGGTCCTCGATCAGTGCCGACAAGCCTCGATCAAGCATTGGCAACAGTTCACTTTCCAGCGCTACGAAATTCTTGGAGTGCGTATCCCAGCCGTCGCAGATGGTCATTTCATTAAAGTGGATGGTCGTCATCGCAACTCCGGCCTGGGCGAGGCGCCGCGCTAAGAGCAACGCACGACCAAACCGATTCAAGCCGTACCGCTCTTTGATCGTCTGCGGCTCGCCGTCGAGCGAAAATTCGTCCGCACACCCTTCTTGCGCGCCGGTCAACGTCACGGCCTGACCTCGCAGTTTGCCATAGGATTCACTGTCCGCGATCGCCGGACGCTGGGATTCAAGGAGCCAGAGCAGTCTCGCGCGACGCTCGTGGCGTTCTGCCGCGATGTCCGTGGGGCGACTCAGCGCTGGGACGGCGTCCGTTGACCCCGGATCGCCGTCGACGCACAACGGATCGAAGATGGGACCTAAGAACCCGGCCCCGCCGCCGCGTAGGGGTGTTCGAGCCCGCTTGAACTCGCCCTCGAGGCTGCTGCGTACGGCGAGTTGCGGGATCGCGACAAAGCCCGGCAGCGCAGCGCGCGGAGACGGCAACAATGCCGAGAGAATCGCGCCATGGTGTGGAGCATCGCTGCGTTGAGGCGGGCGCACATCGTTGTCCATATCCGGACGTTCGACATGCCGCCCTGTCAACGTGTAATAGATCATCGGGGTGTGATTATGGTTGTTGTGACTCACCGATCGCACGAGCGCATAGCGGTTCGATAGCCGTGCAAGCTGCGGCAAATGTTCGCAGATGGTTAATCCGGGAGTTGCCGTGGCAATGGGCTTGAACGGCCCGCGAATCTCGGCCGGCGCCGCCGGTTTCAGATCCCACATATCAAGATGTGGAGGACCGCCGAGCAGGTAGACAAGAATGCACGAGCGAGCTTTTCCGCGATGCGCCGCCGGAGCAGCGCCCCAGGCAAGATGCGGCGCGACGCCGCCGGCAATCGCCAGCCCGCCCCCGACTTTTAGGAACAGACGTCGATTCATGGGTGCGGCAAGTGACGGGACCTGAGTGCGTTGCATCGCAGGGCGATTTACCAGGTTTCAGAGAAGCGGCCCGAGACTACGACAGTTAGCATAACAGCCGGGCCAAGACTTGGGAAATCGGCGTTCAGGACGATTCGTCAACCTCCGCACGTTGACTCCCACGAATCACCGACGGTAGCATAACCAGCGTGGATGACGAGCGTTGCGTGAAATCGGGGTGGGCAAAGAATCTTGGACCAGCGCACCAGCTTGTCGGGCCTTGGTGAATTCGGAGACCTCACGGAAGCGGCATATGACGCGGTCCCTGTTGAATGCTTCGAGTCCGATCGCACGGCGAACGTTTTTGCAAGCCGGCGGGTTGTCCGCGATCGGACTGACGTTGCCACAGATACTTGCGGGGCGCGCGTCGGCGGCTCCCAGATCCGAGGCGGCAGCGCCCGCGCGCCCGGCCACGGCGAAAGCCTGCATACTCCTGTACATGCTTGGCGGACCGCCGCAGCAGGAGACATTCGACTTGAAGCCCGACGCGCCCGGCAGCGCCCGGAGCCTGTTCAAGCCGATTGCCACGAATGTGCCGGGGATCCAGATTTGCGAACTGCTTCCTGATTTGGCGCGGCAGGCGGATCGGTTCGCCATCGTGCGATCGGTCTATCACGACGGTAACGCGCTATTTCACGGCGCCGGCGTCCATTACAGCCTCACCGGCTGGCCGAATTTTCCGCGCGAGGGAGAACCGTATCTCGACCGACGGGACTATCCGGCGGTCGGGGCAGTGATTAACCAGTTGCGCCCCTCGCGTCACGGGTTGCCCTCGGCGGTCCAACTTCCCATGTGGATCACGCAGGATGGGCCCAAACGTGAGTGGGCGGGACAGCATGCCGGCTTTCTCGGACACAAGTACGACCCGTTGGTCATGGACTATGGATACCTGAAATTAAGCGCGGACTTCAATGCGGCGCCGCCCGAAGGCGAGGCGAACCTGCCGGGCACGTTGCCTGCGAGCTTCGTGCTCAGCGATGACATTGGCCGGGATCGTCTGGGGAAACGGTTGGCGTTGCAGCAGATTCTCGGACGACCGCAGATCGGCGAAGGAACGACGCCCGTTCGCGACTGGACGAAACACCAGGCCCAGGCGCTTGACGTGCTGGGGGCAGCGTCGACATGGAAAGCCTTTGCCATTGACGACGAACCCGCCTCACTGCGGGCGCGGTACGGCAACGACCGGCTGGGAAGAAGTTGCCTGGTCGCCCGCAGGCTGGTCGAAGCCGGGGTGACGCTGGTGACGGTGATCTTCGGTGGCTGGGACACGCACTCACATCATCTGGACCACACGCGCGATCGGCTTTTGCCCCCACTCAATCGTGCATTCGGTGCCCTGCTCGATGATCTCTCTGAGCGGGGGATGCTCGACACGACGCTGATCGCCTGGATGGGAGAGTTCGGCCGCACGCCGATGATCAACGGCAACAGTCCTCCCGGCCGCGACCATTGGGCCCGCGTCTACAGCACGGTGCTCTCCGGCGGCGGCGTGCGGGGGGGCCAGATCTACGGCAAGAGCGACAACCTGGCTGCCGAACCGAAAGACAATCCCGTCCACGTCTCCGATTTCGTGGCGACGATTTATCACGCCCTCGGCTACGATGCCGACACTCAGGTGGTCGATCCGCTGAACCGCCCTCACCACGTCGTGGCCGGACGGCCGCTGTTGAGTTTGTTCTAAACCGGCAGCGCTGGTCCGGGTGCGCGGTCCATGGTTGGTTGCTCCAGCGGGCGGGAGACCGGTCGGGCGCGGGCCTTGCATGCCGCAACGACGGACTGCCCCATCAACCATGTCCACCCTGTGACGAGCGACTCGCTCGCCCGGGTCCGACACACCTCGGTCGATGTGACAGACGCGCGCTTCTGCCGGCCGCGTCCCACGGCATGAGCCACACGCTCGTCATCGTTTGCCATCGAAACGCATGTAATGCGACCAGGCGATGTGTGTCTCCTTTTCGCCATCCGCTCGGCTGATCACCAGCGTGGTTGAGGTCTCGGCCCTGTTGACGACGATCACTTGCAGCTTGACCGGGCGGCCTTGAGAGTCGTCTTGGGTCGACACGGACTTCGCGTCGACAACCTTGGCATCTGCTTTGGCGTCCCGCGGGCCAGAGGCTGGGAGTGTCCCGAGTTTTTCCGAGTAAAACTTGACCACCTTCTCCACCGAGTCGCCGGTGGTCAAGATCGCCTGGGCCTTCACCGACACCAAGCGTGGGTTACCCCCGTCACTCATACTCGCCCCCCCGAAGTTCGAGCCGGGATACTTCCATTCCTCGAGGATGCCCAGCAAAGTGACGTCGCCTATGGCTGCGGCGCCGCTCGTCTGTGGACCTGTCCAAACGGCGCCGAAACCAACGATGATGAAACTGAGGATGACCTTCGAGTACATGATTCTTACCTTCCATTCGAGAGGCTTGGCTTCGTTTGCCCAACCGGGTTCGATTGACGGCCGCCGCGTTTCTGGCCAGGGTGCCACGTGATGGGAAAAGCAATGCTGATCACTCGTCCGTTGATTTGGCCACCCGTCCGCGTAGATCTCACTAACAGCCAGCGGACAAAACCGCCGGGGACTGTCCCGATTTTGCGGGGAGCAAAATGGGACTGTCCCCCTCTCCGAAAGGTTTTGTCCGCTGGCTCTAAACCGCTATTCTAGCAGTCCGCGCCCTCAATGCACGTAGATCTCGGGACGCATCACCGGTGCCGCAATTCGATGGCTCGGTAGGATTTGCAAGAGTCGGACTCTTCCCACGAGTTCTTGCGACGAGGACGAACGCTGGGCCCGGCAGTATCGGAACAACGGCGCCCAGCTATGGAGTGCACCGGGCGATGCGAACGACGCGCGCATGTGTCGCCGAAGTCTGCACCGGCCGGCGTCCCGAAAGCCGTCTGTTTCCCGGGGTGTCCAAGAAAAGGATTGAGTTTGTGAGCATCGGCTGCGGATGCTTAAGGAAGGCACCACCCATTTTCCTCATGATGCATCGGGCGGTGGCCCCGTTGAAGCGGGACCAGGCGGATTGAGGCGGCCGTGGCGGGCCGCCCGTTGCAGAGGCGATCCGTTTGAGCGTAGTATAGTCATCGCCGGCCCTCTAGCGGCTCGGCCTCATTCCGTCACTCACCACACTCAACCCCAAGAACTTCCCATGCTCCGATTCCGACTCCTGACACTCCTTGTCGTCACCTGCTCTTTTGCTTCGCTGGCACATGCCGAACTCAAAGTCGGAGTCGGCAAGGCGATCATCACGCCCGATCCCCTGCTGCCGGTGTCCGGCGGCGTCGGCCCAGGCAGACCCGCCACCGGCAAGCAGGGCGAGCTCACGGCCCGCGCCATGGTCTTCCAGCAAGGCGAAACCAAAGTCGCGGTCGTTCAACTCGACCTCCTCGGGTTCCCCTCCATTCTTTGCGCCCGCGTGCATAAGCAGGTCGCCCGCATCGGGGCCGACAACATACTTATCGGCTCAACCCACACGCACAGCGCGCCGGACTGCTACGGCTTCCCCGGCCTCAACGGCAAAACCTCAGGCGATCTGAAGTACATGGACTTCGTCTGCAATCAGGCGGCCGTCGCCGTCAATCAGGCGCTGGACAACCTTCAGACGGCTCATCTCAAGATCGCCACTGGTGAAGCCAAGGGAAAAATCGCCTACAACTACTACGCTCCCGAGCTCTACGACCCGCGCATGAGCGTGATCCAGGCCATCACGCCAGCCGGCAAGCCCATCTGCACTCTGGTTAACTACGCCATCCATCCCGAAGTCCTCGGCAACGGAGTGGGCCTCGTCAGCCCCGACCTGGTCGGCCCGCTGTGCGACCAGCTCGAAGCCGACTTCGGCGGCATGGGAATGTTCATCAACGGCGCGCAAGGGGGCATGATCACCGCCGACAACCGCCGACTCGACCAGCCCTCCGATCCTGTCCACGCCAAATGGCACGACTCGCGCACCTGGGAAGAATGCCTGCGCATCGGCCAGCTCATGGCTTCTGAAGCCCAGCGCATCGTCAAGGACGCCGCACCACAGACCGACCCCGCGCTGGCCTGTCATGCCCGGGAAGTCAAGTTCCCGGTGGCTTCCGACCTGATGTGGACCATCATCTTGGGCTCCCCTTTGAAATACCCGCACAACAACGACAAGTCGATCACGACCCGCATGAATCTGGTCAACATCGGCAACGCCCAAATCCTCACGATCCCGGGCGAAGCGCTGCCCAACATCGGTTACTACATCAAACGACACATGCGGGGGGACAACAACCTGCTGTTCGGCCTGACCAACGACGCCTTCGGCTACATCCTCACCAAGGTCGACTTCAACAGCTTCCAACGCTACGAATATGTCTCGCGCACGTCACTCGGCGAAATGACCGGCGAAATCCTGATCGAGAACGCGCTGAAATTGATCGAAGACTCTCCCGCCCCGGCGACAAAAAAATAGCAAGACGCATTGGGCGCCACTCCTGCCGGGCCGAAAGCTCTAGCGCGCCGCATGCGTTCAATGTTGGCTCACCGAGGTAACACGATGAAAACACACCGCAGGAGTTTCTTGAAGTTTGCCGGTGCGGCCGGCGCCGGACTGATTACCGTTGGCAGGACTTCCGGCAATGACGAGGCGGCGCCGCTTACAGGCAGCCCAAAGGATTCGACAGAAACGGCCTTCATGACAGAGCTGTTTCTGGACAACAAGATGATCGAGGTGACGCCCGGTGTTTCACGCCGGCTTCATCAGCCGACAAAACACCTTTTGAACCCCGTCGTCCGCTGCGACCGTTGGTGTGATGGCAACAATATTCAGCCCTATACCACGATGTACGACAAGGAGGACAAGCTTTTCAAGATGTGGGCCCGGACCGGCAGCGACTGGGAGTCGGCCTGGCTGGACGGGAACGCCGCCTACATGCTTTACTTCACCTCGACCGACGGCGTCCACTGGGATAAGCCGGACCTCGGCTTGATGAGTATTGGCGGCCGGCGCGACCATAACATCATCTTCACCAGCGACATGGTTCTGGCGACGGGCGCCGCGAGTCCCCAGGAAAAAAAGACATTCGTCGAACCCAGTCAGCCCATGAGGCCCCAAGGCAAGAAAGCCTTCTTTTGGGCGGTGAACAAACATCCCAACCCCAAAAGCGCCAGCGAGAAATTTGTCGCCCTGGCGATTGTTCAAGACCACAGGCGCGGAGCCCACCTGGTCACTTCGCCCGACGGCATCCGCTGGTCGTGCGCCAGCGCTCCCTTCTGGCAGACGCCGAATGATGTCTCCGGCAAGGGCGACGATTGCCTGATGCACATGATGTACGACCAGGCGAAGCAGAAGTGGGCCCTCTATCGCCGAATCATTCCAGAATTTAGCGAACGCATGATTGCCGACGAGAGTGACCGTGAAAGGAAGGCGGTCGATCGCTATTATCGCTCCTATGGTTATGCTGAAAGCGATGACCTGCGAGCATGGAAGAACCACCAGTTCATCCTCAGCATGGATGCCGACGACGCGCCCGATACCGAGCTCTACCAATTCGGCTGCCACAAAATTGGCCAGACTTATGTCGGTTACATGAGCGTGTTTTATCTGCGTGACCCGCAATCGGTAGAGATTCAGCTTGCCACCAGCCGCGACGGACTCCATTTCACCCGCGTATGTCGGGGCGAGCCGTTCATCCCCTCCGGAGCGTTGGGGTACTACGACGTCATGGCGATGGCCTGTTCCCAGCCCGAGCCAATCATCGTCGACGATACGGTCTACATCTATTACGCGGCGGCCAACTTTCCGCACAGCGTGGACGCGGCACGCACCGATCCCGGCGTCCTCAAGGTCGGCGCCGCGCTGGCCACGTTCAAGCGAGACCGGTTTGCCTCGCTCGAAACGAGCGACAAGGATCCTGGGCCCTGCCGAGTTGTGACCAGGCCGTTCACGGTACGGCACTCCAAGTTGTTCCTGAACGCCGCCACCTGGCTGAAGGGAACGGTCCGCGTGGAGGCATTGACGCGCGATTGGCAGCCGATTGCAGGCTTCGCCGAACCGCAGGCGCGCCCGATCCAGGGCGACGCCCTGGACCATCCGGTCCGCTGGAGCGACAACGCCGACCTGAGCAAGCTGTTGGGCAAGGAAATCCGCCTCAAGTTCTATATGACTCGCGCGCGAATCTACGCGATGACGCAAAGCAACGAAGACAGAAAGCTTGCGCCAGTTGACGGCGCATACCGGCACGATAAACTGGGAGACTCGACTCCCAAGTTGAACTGAGCGCGTTGATGGAGCCCTCCGCAAGGTTCCGCCGGACCATCGTCGCGGCCGCGGCGGGCGACGACCAAACCCAAGAACAACCTGGTTCCTCTCAAACGGCTTGTTGGGCGGGCCACAGACTGAGCGCGCGGAGTCGGGTCGATGATGGCCCGGGAATCGCAATCTCAGATGACTCCCTGCTTTGCCAACGCCTCGATCGCCACATCGTCCATCCCCAGCACTTCCCGCAATGCCAACCGCGTGTGCTCGCCCAAACGGGGCGCGGGCGTCAAGGGCACCCCGGGGCTATTGGGGAACTTGATGGGGCTGCCGGTGACTCGTTGGCTGCCGTGGGCACACGCTACTTCCGGGAACAGGTCGCGTGCTGCGCTCTGCGGGTCTTCCACCACTTCGCGAAAATCGCGCACCAACGAACAGGGTATGCCGAGCGCGTGAAGCACTTGCAACCAGTGTTCGGCGGGCCGATGCACGAAGATTTCTTCCAGGATTTGCTCGAGCGCCTGGCGGTTTTTCACTCTCAAGACGTTGGTGGCGTAATCCGCGTGCGACTCAAGATCTTGGCGAGCAATCGCACGACAGAACGCCGACCACAGCTTCTCGCTGCCCACGGCCATCGTGAATGTGCGGTTGCTGGCGCGAAACGCCCGGTACGGCACCACCGCGGCAAAGGAAGTGCCCATCGGACGTGGAACGACCCCCGAGCCGAGATAGTTCATGAAGTTCGACGTCATCGCCGAGATCATCGCGTCGTACATGGCCACGTCGACCCACTGGCCCACGCCGGTTGCCTCGCGAGCGCGGAGGGCCGCAAGCGCGCCGATCGTGGCCATCATGCCCGCGGTCACGTCGACCACCGAATATCCGCAGCGAACCGGCTCGCCCCCTGCGGCCGATCCCGTGACGCTCAGCAATCCGCTGGAGGCCTGCACGATCAGGTCCATGGCCGCCTCATCGCGCGCCGGACCGGTCTGCCCGTAACCAGAAATCGAGACATAAACCAGCCGCGGGTTGCGCGCATGCAGGGCCGCGTAACCAAGACCCAAGCGGTCCATGGTGCCGGGCCGGAAGTTCTCGACCAGCACGTCCATTCTGTCGGCCAGGCGCCGGCACAGCTCGACGCCCTCGGGACGTTTCAGATCGATCGACACGCCATACTTTCCGCGGTTGTGCCCGATGAAGTAGGTGGCCTCGCCGCCGACGAAGGGCGGACCCCACTGGCGCCCCATATCTCCAGCCGGCGACTCTACCTTGAAAACCGTGGCGCCATACAACGCGAAGAGCATCGTGCAGTAGGGTCCTGCCAAGGCGTGAGAAAAGTCCAGGATCTTCAGGCCGTCGAGAACAGGAAGTTGATTGGCTTGAGTCACTCTTCGCCTCACGAATCGATTCGGATACTCTGGGCCAGGGGACAAAACCGCCGTCCCCCTCTCCGAACGTTTTGCCCGCTGGTTCGCAGGCCGTCAACCTGGTTGCATTGAGAACGGCTGCCAGACGCATGCCAGGACGTATGTTACCGCTACACCATAGTTCGCCGCGTTGGCAGACGCAATCGCCCGAACGACATGCATCTATCACGATCGACAACGCACGGGTGCTCGTGGGCTGTGGCCGAACGCGAAGCACGCGACTCACTTCCACGGCGCAACAAAACCGCGGTGCTCGGCGGCAAGTTTGCAACCGAACACCGCGGTAGAATCTGCCCAAGTTCGAACGTCCAGGCTGTTAGTTCGCCTCCACGGCCGAGCGGTCCACCGTAGCGACGTTGTTGGTTTTGTCCGACTCGACAATCAAATTGTCAGGGTCGACGGCCACCATCAATTGGCTGAACGGGGCCGGTTGTTCGGTCGAGACACTGACCAGCTTCATCGCCGCAGCCGGAAGGCGAAGCGTGACTTCGCCGACTTCACCAGCCGCCAGGCCCGGCACATCGACCAGCGCACGAGCAGCGTCAGACGCTTTGCCATCCAGAGCGGCGAAGATTCCCACCCGGAACGTGCCGGCAGCCAACGTTCCTTGATTGCGGAACTTGACTTGATAGGCCGGACCGGCAATCAACGTAGCGGGCTGGACCATGCGGATGTCTTCCACGACCAGGTCGACGCGGCCCGTGCCTGGGGCTGACGCCACAGTCACCGGAGCACTCGCGACGGCTGACTGCGAGTCGACAACTCCGCCATCGACATAACCTCCACCCACATAGCCGCCGGACCCGTAGCCACCGAACCCGCCAATCGGGAAGGGGAACGGGAAGCCAACGAACCCTCCGCCGCAGTAGGAACCAGTTCCACACCCGGGCTGGGTGGGGCACGGGGGCGTCGTGGGCGGAGTCGTTGGCGGCGTGACCACCGGAGGCTTAATCGGGCCAATCGGGCCAACGGGGAACACGGGGTGAACGGGCGGCGTGATCACCGGGGGCTTGATCGGGCCAATCGGGCCAACGGGGAACACGGGGTGAACCGGCGGCGTGATCACCGGGGGCTTGATCGGGCCAATCGGGCCCACGGGGAACACGGGGTGAACGGGCGGCGTGATCACCGGAGGCTTGATCGGGCCAACGGGGAACACCGGATGTACGGGTGGCGTGATCACCGGAGGCTTGATCGGGCCGATCGGCAGAGCGGCGATCTTCTTGCTCGACGATCCCAGCAGATTTGCGTTGTTAATCTTCACCAGTTGTTGGTTGTTTACTTTCACCAGTTGTTGATTGCCTTGGAACCTCGCGGCAGTGACGACATTGCTAGAACGGGCCATACCCCCGCCGCCGCCGCCATGACCATGAGCCCATGCAATTTGGGACGAAACTAGGGTCGCCACAAGTGCAACCGCCGCCTTGCTCCGAAATTGGTTCATCATCGACATGATCCACACTCACTTTCTTGGGTCTGAGAAAGAATCGTTTTCGGGAACCCGGCGACCACCGCTGCGTCCCCCCTCTACCATGGCTAAGCGTAGCGGGCTGAAAATTGTTACCGCCGGGGGGGAAAAAATATCGGGCGCGCGAGAATGGGCCCAAAACCGGCCCAAAAATGGCCTGCGGCCCAGCACGTCATGCCGCTTGGCGGAACGGGTCGATGCCGTGCCGTTTGCCGCTGGCCGCCGTGCTCAACGGCACAGCCGGCGTGCGGCCGCCGTAGCCGCTTTCAACAAGAGGCCAATGCTTGCGGTCAACGCCATAGAGCCACGTAGATCTCAAGACGCATCGCCGCGGCCGACCCGGATCACTGAGAACGGTCGTCTCAAAATGCCAGGCAATTCTGTACCGCAGCCGGAAAGTGTGGAGAATGGTTCAGCATGCCAGGTTGATGCCGGCCGACGCGCTGGAGGTCATGCCTGCGGCATCCGCTGGTCCGTAAAATCACGCACGGACGACCGGGGACGCCTTTCTGTTTTCTATCAAGGAGATCGCGATGTACGACATGAAGAACCTGACCAAGCTCAAGAAGTTGGGCGAACTGGCCCCGGAAGCCTTCAAGGGGTTCGTGGCATTCGACGAGGCGGCCTTCAGAGGCGGGGCGATCCCGCTGAAGTACAAGGAGTTGATGGCCGTCGCGGTTGCCCTGACGACGCAGTGCCCTTACTGCATCGAGATCCACTCGAAACGGGCCAGGAAGGCCGGCGCGACCGAGCAGGAACTGGCCGAGACGACGCTGGTCGCCGCGGCGCTGCGGGCCGGCGGCGCGGTGACACACGGCACGCACACGCTGGAATGACGGCATGGATCAAGAGCCTATCCGGGAACCCTCTCCCCTTGCGGGAGAGGGCAGGGTGAGGGGTGTTTTCCGATAGGTTCTAATAGCCAACGGACAAAACCTTTCGAGAGGGGGACAGTCCCATTTTGCTCCGAGAACTGCGCAAAATTGGGACGGTCCCCGGCGGTTTTGCCCGCTGGCTCTTGATTCCGCCTCAGGCGTCGTCTATTCGGCCCACTTCGTGAGCGATTGCTTTTCCAGGAAAGGAAGCAGATCGGTGTGGTGCCCGATCATCTTCCACGTGCCGTTCTCCTTGCGGAACAGGTTGGTGGCCCGGATCGAAACTTCCATGGTGCGGCCCTCGGCGTCCAGATTGTTGCCCTTCTCATAGCATTGAGTGAATGCCAGGTCACTGCCGACGGTGACACGCATCTCGTTGGGCTCGACCTTGCCGCCGAGTTTCAAAGCGGCCTGCGCTTCCCAGCTTTCGCGCACCGCGTTCCAACCCACTTGAAATCCACCCGTGGGACTCATGAACGTCACATCGTCGGCGTGCGACCAGACCTCCTGCATGGGGCCGGCGTCGCCGGTGAACATCGTATTGAGGCTCGTGTAGAACTGCGCCGTCGCCTGCTCGACCGCCTCGGTGTCGTCGGCAAACGACCTCGTCGGATTCAAACAGCACGCCGCAGCCACCAGGAACATAGCCGTCGACAAAACCAAATTTTTCATGTGCATAGCATCGTACCTTCGTTGAGATTTGACTGGAACCGGTTGCAAGACTGCGGGGACTGTCCCCTTCTCTTAGCGCTTTGAAACCGGTTCTGGAAGCATGGTCGCGCAGCCGGCATGACGAACGCCGCTGCGCTACGCTGGTGATAGCGCCTCACGAGAGCGCGCTACCGCGAGGACCATTGCCTCGCGTTTTCCCAAGGAAGGATAGGTCGCGTATTCCCAGGGGCGGATAGCTTGCCATTTCGACCAGGAATTGCCTTAGAACCCTCTCCCCTCGCGGACTTCGGCGAGCTCAGTCGAGCCGGAGAGGGCCGGGTGAGCGGTAATTTTCCGATCCGAGAACCCTCTCCCCTCGCGGGAGAGGGCAGGGTGAGGGATGGCCTTCGTACAGGTTCTTGAGGTCCCCAGCGCGGCATAGGGTTTTCCGCACGCTCCCCGGGCATGTCAAGAATGGGAGGCTCGATGGGATTCTCAAGAATCAAGGCTGTTCCCACGAGCTGTTGCGTCGAGGAATGCTGGGCCAGGTACAATCGGAGCAACGTCGGCCCGCGGTTGATCCCGCCGGTCGATGGGACCGACGCAGGTTGCAGACGAGCCACTCTCGACTCAGGACGGTTCGCTCTTATGCAGTTGCGAAATGCTCTCGGTTGATGCGACCGACGCAGATTGATATGTTCAGTCCCACCACCACGACTCAATGCGCTTCGGCGATGCGTGCATTCGCGCTTCCCGCACCTTTGCTTGCAATTCGGCGGCATTGACCACGCGCGGCACATCCAGCTCCACTCCGCCGGATACGCTCACCACCCACGTTTCGCCTCTCCTAAGCGCGCTCGCATGCGAGGCAACGTTTTTTGGTATTCGATGCGCCGCGAGCTGAAGGCGCGTGTCGTCCAGCAGCATCGGTAATTCCAGATCAACGTGTGTCAATAGGTCGCCGCTGGCAAGAATTGCCGTCACCAGAGCTAAATCCATGCAGCCGCGCAATTGACCGAACACGGGCTCGACGATCGCCAGTTGATCGTATCGCGCCGTCATCGAGTCGGCCCACTTTTTTGCCGTAGGATCGCTCTCGATTTGAGTCGAAATCCGACCGTTAGGACCCATTCGTCCGACCGCCGTGCATACTTGAATCCCTGCTCGCGAGATTCGCCAGCCAAGCCCATCGGCCTCGCGCTCCACGGGCTGCTTGCCGTAAGCGATCCACCAGCGTGGCAGAGAATTTCGCGTCGTAGATCTGCGGCGGTCGTTCAGCAACTCCAGGTAACTTGTTAATCCGTCCACAGGCGACGGAACCAGCCCCATCCCTAGCCGCTTCATTTGCCAGTCCGCCGCGACGAGAACCTGCGCAAAGTGGCTCTCGGGCGCCACACCGGACAGCGTAATTGTCTGCGGCCCGACGGCCTGCTCCATGCGTCGGAGCAATTGGGGCGAAGGCGACAACTCATTGCCGCGAGTGAGCCGCGCAAATTGCTTGAGTCCTGCCGCCGTCGGATCGATCGAGCAGCTTATGATCTTGCCAGCAAGCATTCGATCTTTTGTCCGCAAGGCGGCGATCAAATCGACCAAATGCAGCACAGCCGCTCCTGAGTTTGTCCCGACAACATTACCGCGATCATCAACCGTCCACCCCTCCGCCGGCCCGGCCAATACAATGTCGTGGGAATCAGGATAAGCGAATACGTACTCGACGCGCTGCAAGCCCGCGAGATAAAGGATCTCCGAGGGCAGCTGCTGATTCTGGCTTACGTGTCGAGCCAACAGTGTGTCAAGTTGGCGCAGCGAAATCTTGCGTAGCTCGCTCCTCTTAGTGACATCTCCGGCAAGACCCGACGTCGCGTTGCGCCGGGCATCACGCAGCGCGACAACGTCACGCTCCTCGGCCTTCGCCATGACCCCCTTTGCGTCGATCGCCACGCCGCCAACCGCGCCATTTCCCACGACAGGTACAACGCCAACGACAAAAGGTTGCTGGGTGACCGCGCCAACACTACCCTGAACCTGCGCGGCCGCGTGATCACCAAATATAAATGCAGCGGCTACGAAGAAATGAACGACATACTTCATTCGATGGCACGGCATTTGGAATCCCCCTATCAAGGGTCTTAGCCAACCTATAGACCAGAGCCTTCTTCGCACAACCGATCTTTTTATGTTCCCCGAATATCACTGGTCGGTCAAGTTCTTCCACAGGGCGCGCAGATTCATGTGGAGCACCTGCTCGTCCAGGATGATGAGGCGGTGGTCGAGCTTCAGTCACCCTCAACGGCAAAGAACGGGCGTCGGTCCGACACACCGACGCAGGTTAGGCGCTGCGGCACTCTGCCGAGCAAAATTGTCCCGAAAACGTTCCATTTGCGGGAGTCGCCCCTGCGACGAGTCTTATCGTCGAGCTCAAACCTGGCCGGGTCGCAAAAACTCATCTCACTAATCAAAGTCCTAGGGTGCCGTAAATCGGTAAGCGTCCGCCGAATCCATACTTGTCATCGCTGATAGGCTGAGAGCCGTTGTCTCAGTTACTGATGG
>JBGQKM010000102.1:0-18003 GCA_041499515.1 Planctomycetia bacterium
CCAGTGCGTCGCCGCGGCCACCGCGGTCGAGGCATTTTTTGTCCGGTCCGACGAGAACAGTCTCGACCGCGATCGCGGCGCCGCACAAACTTTTTTGTGCCTGGGCCACGCTGCGCGCGGGCCGCGCCTTCTTTCCGCCTCCGAGAGCTCGGAGGATTTTGCCACCGAGGCCTCCGAGAACACAGAGTGACGGAGTTACGAGCTCACGTACTCTTTGCTTTCTCGGTGTTCTCGGTGTGCTCGGTGGCTCTCTTGCTTCCGTGTCAATCGAATCGATCAGACATATGCCCGATCCGCAAAACAAGTGCTCGATCAGCGCGAATCCCGATCGTGAATCGCACCCGCCACTTGCAACGACAAAACATTTTTTGCGCGCGCATATGGATCCTGGTGCACAAGTCGACGGCTTAAGGACGGCGGCTCGCTCGGCGCACTTGCCGGTGGCCGTTTCAGGCCCAAGGAAAATGGTTCCCGCGGGGTGCCTGAGTCTGGCATGCGGCTTGATTTTGGTTACGCTTAGGGGGTGCTTGCGGCGTGGGCTTGCCTGCCGGCCGCCCGCGGCTTGCACAACCGGGAGGGATTCTCATGTCCGAGCCGTTTGAGATTTCTCGTCGCGCGCTTTTGGCCGGGGTGCCGGCGGCGGCGTTGTTGACGTTGGCCGAGGGCCGGGCGGACGAACCGGCCAGGCGGCCGCGGATCGCGGCGCTGGTGACCGAGGTTCGCAAGCTGTCGCACGGCGAGGTGATTCTCGATCGGTTTCTCGAGGGGTTTGGTTGGGAGGGCGAGCACTATCATCCTCCGGTGGACCTGGTGGCGCTGTACATCGATCAGACTCCCGCGGGCGATCTGAGCCGCGAGCGGGCGGCGCGTTTTTCGCGGTTGAAGATCTATCCCAGCATCGACCAGGCGCTTTGCCTCGGCGGCGATACGTTGGCCGTCGATGGCGTGGTGATCATCGGCGAGCACGGCAACTACCCCAGAAACGAAAAAGGCCAAACGCTCTACCCGCGCTACGAATTCTTCAAGCAAACGGTCGACGTATTTCGTCGCGGCGGCCGCACGGTGCCGGTTTTCAACGACAAACATCTCTCCTGGAATTGGGATTGGGCCAAGGAGATGGTCGACACGGCCGCGAGTATGGGCTTTCCGTTCATGGCCGGCTCGAGCGTGCCGATCACGTGGCGCATTCCGTCGCTCGAAATGCCGCTGGGAGCCGAGATCGAAGAAGTCATGGCCGTCGGGCCGGGCGGCGTCGACAGCTACGATTTTCACGCCTTGGAATCGATCCAAAGCTTCGTCGAGCGGCGCCGTGGTGGCGAGCAAGGAGTGGCGCGATTGCAGGCCCTGCGCGGCGACGCCGTGTGGGACGCGCTGGAAGCCGGGCCCACCAGTCGCGGCGGGTGGGATCCAGGCCTGCTAGAAGCCTGCCTCTGCCGCAGTCACCAGCTTACGCCGGCGCGCGAAGGTTTCAACCACGTCTACCCCACGCCGGCCGACATGCGGCGGATGGTGCGCGATCCTGTGGCCTATCGCTTCGAATATGTCGACGGCCTGAAGGCCACGATGCTTTTGCTCAACGGACTGGTCGGCGACATCACCTTTGCCGCGCGGATCAAAGGGCAGGCCGAGCTGTTATCCACGCTGACCTTTATCGGCGGCGACCACGACTCGCAGCCGCACAATTTCGACCCGCTGGTGTGGCACATCGCCCAGTTCATGTGCAGCGGCAAATCGCCCTACCCCGTCGAGCGGACTCTGCTGACCACGGGCCTGGTGGCCGCCGGCGTCGAATCGCTGTGGCGCAAGAGCGAGTGGATCGAAACGCCCCACCTGGCCATCCGCTATCGGCCGAACCCGAACTCGACGTTTCGCAGGACTTAATCTGTATGCCGGAAACTCCCAAATCGCCCCGCAAACGGCTGGCCATCATCACCACGGTTTGGCGCTATCTGTCGCACGCCGAGCACATGGGCGATCGCTTTCTGGTCGGCTTTCCGTTGAACGGCCGCTGGCATCGGCCCGAGATGGACGTCGTGGCGCTCTTCGTCGATCAAAAGTCCGAGGGAGACCAGAGCGCCCAACGGGCTCGCGAGTTCGGCCTTAAGGTCTACCCGACCATCGCCGAAGCGCTGCGCCAGGGGGGCGACTCGCTGGCGGTCGACGGCGTGCTGATCATCGGCGAACACGGCGACTATCCGAAGAACGAGAAAGGACAGATCCTGTACCCGCGTTACGAGTTCTTCCAGCAGGTAGTGGCGGTTTTCGAAAAAGACGGCCGCAGCGTGCCGGTGTTCAACGACAAGCATCTGTCGTACAGTTTCGACAAGGCCAGCCGGATGGTGGCGGCCTCGAAGCGGCTAGGTTTTCCGATGTTGGCCGGTTCGAGCCTGCCGGTCACCTTTCGACTGCCGGACATCGAATTGCCGGCCGACGGCGTGATCGAAGAGGCGTTGATGGTCGGCGTCGGCTCGTCGGATCCGATGGATTTTCATGCGCTGGAAGCGATGCAGTGCATGCTGGAGCGCCGCCGCAATGGCGAGACGGGCGTCAAGGCGGTGCAACTGATCCAGGGGCCGGCCGTTTGGCAAGCCGGCCGTGACGGCCGCTGGTCGCGGCGCTTGCTCGAGGCGGCCCTCTCGCGCAGCATGTCGCGATCGGGCAAGGGGCTCGAAGACGGCCGGCCGCAAGACCTCACGCACAGCGGCGAACTGGAGGCTCTGGTCCAGGAACCGGCGGCGTATTTCATCGAGTACAACGACGGCCTGCGGGCGACGCTGCTGATGCTCAACGGCGCGGTCGGAGACTTTACGTTTGCCTGCCGCGTGCGCGGGCTGCCGAAAATCCAATCGACGCAGTTTCTGCTGCCGGTGAACCCCAACGTGGTCTACTCGGCCTGCTTGATGCACAAGGTCGAAGAGATGATCGCCAGCGGCGTGGCCCCCTATCCGGTCGAGCGCACGCAGTTGACCAGCGGCATTCTGGATCTGTGCCTGGAGTCGAAAGCTCGCGGCAACCAACGGCTCGACACGCCGCAACTGAACGTGCGTTATCGCGCCCCGCAGACTTCGCAGTTCTGCGGAGCCCCAGTGTAACGTGAACCGGCACTTAAGCGATCTGGGGTTCGGCGTCGGGCACTCTTTTATTCGCGTCGACCAGCAGCCAACAGCAGGCGCCGAACAACAGCACGCCGGAATAGACGTAGAACGCCGGATCCCATTGGGCCCGGCCTTCGTAACCTTGCGACTTCATCCAATCGACAAATCGGCCCAGGAACACGGTGGAGACAAACGCGCCGGGCACGCCCATCGAGTTCATCAGACCGAAGACGACGCCCAGGTGCTTGCCGCTGATTTCCGTGGTCACGGCCCAGAAAGTGGCCTGCTGCGACATCGCGGCCAGGCAGGCCAGGGCCGCCCACAGGCTGGTCGCTTGCGGCGACTCGCATTGCACGCTCAGCAGCAGCGCCAGCGCGGCCAGCGCCGTGCCGGCGAAGCCATAAATGCGATACCGAACCGGATGGGCGTGCGTGATCCGCGTCAGCCAGTCGTTCACAAACCCGCTGAGCAGGCAGCCGACGGCCGCTCCGCCCAGCACCAACGACGACAACCAACCGGCCTCCAGCGGATCGACGTGCCGCCCCTTCTCCAAGTAGGTCGGATACCAGCTCATGACCATGTACGAGGCAAACGAGGAGCACGTTTGCAGCAGGCCCAAGAACCAGATGTTGGGGCTGGACAAAATGCTCGGCCAGGGAATTGCCAGCGAGTGTTCCGCGGCTACGCTCGCCAAGCCGCCGTCGATCACAGCCCGGTCGGCCGCGTTGGCGCCGGCGTGTTCGGCCGGATCGTCACGAAACCAGGCATAGAAGGCGGCCGCCCAGACCAGGCCCAACAGGCTGAACACCGCGAAGGTCCATCGCCAGCCGAGGTCGCGAATCGAGTAGGCCGCGATCGCCGGCGCCAGCGCTCCGCCGAGCTGCGCGGAGGTGAGGATCAGGCCCTGAGCGGCCCCCCGCTCGCCCAGCGGAAACCAACGGGCGATCACACGGGCGGCGTTGGGAAAGGCCCCTGCTTCGCCGGCCCCGAACAGAAAGCGCACGGCGACCAGCATGAACAGACCGTTGGCCGCGCCGGTCAACGCCGTGAAGACCGACCACCACAACACGATCCGCGTCAGCACGCCCCGCGAGCCAAAACGGTCGCCCCAGCGGCCCGTCGGCACCTCGAACAGCCCATAGGCGATCGTGAACGCCCCCAAGGCGTAACCGATCTGCGTGTTCGACAGGCCCAGATCGTTTTGAATCGGCACGACGGCCTGGCCGATGCAGACGCGATCGAGGTAGAGCACGAACGACAGCGAGCACAGAAAACCCAACACGCCATAGCGGGCGTGAGTCGGCCCAAGCTCCGTCGGCAAGCGAAGCGGGTCGGCGGAAGTTGCTCGTGGAGAATTCACGACCCCGGAGTGTAAGCCAAGCTCGCGATTGCGGCAAGTAAAAACTCGTCGGGAAGGGACTCGAAGGATGTTATCTGGAAAACCGGCGCAACACGTTGGCCGTGATTCGCGACACGGCTTCGTCGACCAGCACGCTGCTTGGCCAGCAGATCGAACCGACGGAAAAGACCGCGCCGCCGCGGGGCGTTTCGAAATACACCAGATCGGCGCCGCCGTCGTTGGGGTTGAGCCCCTGAGCCAGACGCTGGACATTGGCCGGCGAGTTGGGCGAGATCTTGTCGGTTTCGTGGCCCGAGGCGCCGCCGGGAATTCGCTCGTGCAGGCTGCGCTGGCCGAACAGGTCGCCGTTCTTCAGGCCCGTACCGCCCAGCGCCCAATGATCCTCGGTCAACACGCGATAGGGCGCGGCGGTCATCACGCCGGCATCGGTATAAACCACGCCCAACAGGTGGGCTTCCGATTCTTGTCGCATGCCGAAGCGACTTTCGTAGCGGGCCAGGTTGGTCTGCAACTTCCGATTGTCGCCATTGTGAACGATCATCGTGGCCGGATCCGGAAACGTCACTTCGCAGTTGAGCCCATTGCCGCCCAGGTACATCAGCCGGCCGCCGCGGTCGAAAACCCATGCTTTGACGGCCCGGTACATCTCCTGCGACCAATATTCCGGATGCGTGCTGATCACCAGCACGCGATAGGCATCCAAGTCGAGCTGGCCGGCGTGCAGTTGCGTCTCCGCATAGAGATCGTAGGCAAAGCCTTCGCGCTCCATCCAGCCCAGCAGCCGCCATTCGGCCGGCCCCACGTGGCAGGCCGCGCGGCCCTCGATCGGATCGGTGATTTGAACGTGCTCGGGCAGGTGGTTGATCGGCTCGGGGCGGTCGAACGACAACGGCGCGTACCGTTCCATGTTCCACGTGCCGAACTCAGGATCGTTGTACCGGCTCAGCTCCAATCGTGCGTTGACCGTCGGCGTCGGTGGAAAGCCATCGGCGTGGATATAGTTGCTGCGACCGCCGAAGTTGTTGTAGGCATTCCAGGTGATGTTCGAGGCCAATACGGCGACGCCGGCCGTCGGCCATTTCGGCGCGACGATCCAGGGGAATGCAAAGAAGCGGTCGCTGTCGGTGCGGGCATGAAAATAGTACAGCCCGCTGCGCTCAGGCGCGGTCACCCGTTGGGCATGTTGCCAACTGCCATAGCCGGTCTGGTTCCACTGGACGCCGGTTTGGGTATAGTCGCCGTCGGGGGTTATTTGCATCGTGGCCAACGGGCCGTGCTCGTCGAACCAGCCGATTTTGGCGGCCAGCTCTTTCTGCAAGCCGTACCGCCACAGGTCGAGCTTGTAGGCTTCGACCGCATGCACACGAAATTCGGACTGCTCGCCTGAGCGCACCCACTTAGGCCAGGCGTAGCCTAACAGACCGTCGGCCAACAGGCGAAATGAATGCGGCCGCGTGGCCGACACCTCGACGCGCGTCCGCTTGGCGCCGTAGCCCGGTTTTTGCAGCGTGACACAATAGGTGCCCGGTTCGAGATCGGCGATCACCGCGCCGGTGGCGCGCGAGCGGGTCTCGACGGAGCCCTGGTCGTTTTCGAACTCCAATAGCACGTCGGCCAACGCCAGATAGCGCTCGTCACTGACATATCCGACCAACATTGCGCGTACGTCCTCTCAGGGCATTGAGAGCATCATTCGAGCACGGCCGGATCGACGTCGTGGGCGATGCAGGCCACACAGTCGCCTTGGGCCACTAGTGACGGGCCGCGCGTGGCCAGCAGCACGCCGGCCGCGTTGGCCACGATCGGAGTTGGCTCGCGATCGGGCCGCTCGAGAAAATGAATGAGACCGACCGGCTGGCCTGTCGCGACCGGGGTTCCCAGCGGCAGCAGGCTTTCGTAAATGCCCGATTCGGGCGCAAAGCGATAGTCGTCGCGGTTCAAAGCCTGCACCCAGCGAGTCGGCGGAAGTTTCTGTTCGGTGCGCGTGGTCTCTTTTTCCGCGAGCAGGCCGAAGTGGATCAACACGTTACGTAAGCCGTTTTGCGTGGTTTGGTGCACGGCCGACGAGACCGGCTCGCCGCCGCCCATTTCGGTCGTAATCACGATCTTGCCCTGCCGCTCCGCTTCGACCGGCAACAGGCCGGTGCCGGCGATGTCGGCGTATAGAAACGCGAAATCGGTGTTCCAGGCCAGTGTGCCCTCGACCATTTGGCGCCGCTGCCGACGATCTCCGACCAGGTGCATGTGGGCGCAAGGATAGAAATCCAGGCTTCGCCCGCCGGTGTGAATGTCGACGACGATGTCGGCTAGTGGAAACAGCACGGTCGTCAGGTAATGGGCGACCATTTCGGTGGGCGTCCCCTCGGGATTGCCCGGGAAGGAACGATTGAGATTCTTCCCATCCAAGGGAGAAAGCCGCGTAGCCGCCTTGGACGCCGGCACATTGAGCGCCGGAATCAGGATCAAGCGGCCTCGCACTCGGTCCGGCTTTTGATGAAGCTCGCGCATCAATCGCAAAATGGCGACCTGCCCCGGATACTCGTCGCCGTGGTTGCCTGCCATCACCAGGGCCGTTGGGCCGGGACCGTTGTTCACGACGCCGATTGGAATCAACAGATTGGCCCAGCCGGCCAGGTTGTAGGAATAGGGAACGCACAGATGCCCTTGGTGATTGCCCGGCTCGTGGAAGTCGATGGTGGAATGGATTTGCGTCGTGGACATGATGGAACAAGAAGTTGGTTGATCGATGCGCGACAGCGGTCAGTCGCGGTCTTTCTACCACACCCTAATGGCGATTTCCAGCGACGGTCGGCGCGACGCTCAGCCGACGCGGGTTAGCGCCGGAACTCGACAGTCAAGCGGTTTCGCGTCATGCTACTTGTGGACTCTCGTGATCCGTGAACACCCTGGCGACCTGACGATGAAAATCACGCACATCGAAACCTATCCCGTTCGGATCCCCGTAAAGCCCGAGCGACGAATGATTAGCGCGTTGGGACAGCATACGGTCTCGCAATATCTGCTGGTACGGGTATTGACAGACGCGGGCATCGAGGGGGCTGGCGAGGCGACCGTGACGCCGCGGTGGAGCGGCGAGACGGCGTGGGGGGCGCAGTCACTGGTCGAGCGCATTTTGGCCCCGCACATCGTCGGTTGCGATCCGCTGGACATCGTCGAAATCGATCGCCGCATGGATGCGTCCTGCATCCACAATTGGTTTACCAAAAGCGCCATTGAAATGGCCTGCTGGGACATTCGTGGCAAGGTCGAAGGAAAGCCGGTTTTCGCTCTGCTGGGTGGGGCGCAGCGACCGCTGGCAATCCGCAGCCGATACAGCATGGGCGCCTACGAGCCCGATCGGGCTCGAGCGCGGGCTAAGGAACTCGTGGCGGCCGGCTTTACCACGATCAAAGTCAAAGTGGGTCGCGACCCGGCGGCGGACATCCAGCGCGTGTACGTTGTGCGCGAGGCGATCGGGCCCAAAATCGCGCTGACGATCGATGCCAATTGCGGCTGGCAAGTCGATACGGCGATTCGCTGCATTCGCGAAATGGCCGATTGCAAGCTGGCACTGGTCGAGCAACCCACGCCCGACGGCGACTATGCAGCGCTGTCACGCGTGCGGCGCGAGACCGACGTGCCGGTGATGGCCGACGACATCTGTTTTAATCTGGTGCACGCCCAAGAGCTGATCCGCAATGCTTGCTGCGACGTGATCAGCGTCTATCCCGGCAAGCATGGCGGCATTCGCAAGGCCAAGCAGATCGTCGACTTCGCCGCCGAACACGACGTGGCCTGCTCGATCGGCTCGAACCTGGAGCTGGACATCGGCACGGCGGCCATGGCGCATCTCGTGGTGGCCTGCCCGAACATGCAGGTCGAGAAATATCCGGGCGACCTGTTGGGGGCCGACTATCACGAAATCCGTATCGCAAAGGACCCGGTGCGGATCGAGGGACCGATCACGACCATCAGCGAGCGGCCCGGCTTGGGGGTCGAAGTCGATTGGACGGTGGTGCGGCAATTCCGTTGCGATTGACCGAAAACTGCGGCGGACGTCACTTTCCGTCCGGGAGCGCCGCGGGGGTATTCGCGTCGATGAAACCCTTGCATGTTGGATCGTGAGTGGCCCTGGCAGCGGTTCTGTTTGTCAAAAATCCACCTGGACGCGCGTGACAAACAGGTCAGCGAGACTGTTGCCTTTGGCCGTGTTCTGTAGCATCGAGTGAATCCAATTGAATTGCACTTTGGCGTGGGCATTCAAGAACCAGGTCATACCGAGTGTCGTGTCGGTCAAGAAGCCATTTCCCGCGCCGTTTGAGCCTGCGAGGTACTGCGTATTGGCCGGGTTTCGAATATCGACAAACGACCATCGTGCTTCGATCTCCCAAGCGCCCCAGCCGTTGATTCCACCCGGATTGAACGAAATGAAGTCGGTGAAGGGGATCGGGTTTTTCAGTGCGCTCAGTTTTCTGTCGTATTCGCGGTGTTCGCCGGTCAAGCGATACATCACTTCGGCGTAGGCGCCGTTGTAGTAGATCGGTCCCACGGAGCCATTGACGACCGTGGCCATCCATTCGGCCTGAGCGCTCCACGGGCCCGACTGCCAAACCGTTTCCAGGCCGTAAAGATCGAAGCTCTTGGCCACGATTTTTCCGCTGTCGACAAAGGTCGGCGTTCCGTTGACCGCGCTGCCGAAACTGGAACTATTTTCCGGATAACCGAGCGTGCCAAACTCGGGAAGGACTCTGGACTGATAAAACGGTGCTGGGCCGCTGCCCGCATTGCCGGTGGTGCCGCTGCCGGCGGCGTCGTTGGCCCCGAGTCGGCTAAAGTTGAACGCAGCTCCGATTTGCCACAGATAGCGGTCGCCCACGTTGGGATCGTAATACAGCAGGTGCGTGGCGCGCGTCGAAAACGAGATGCCGCCTTTATCGCCGATGTCGGTGGCGAACCGGTCGTCCCCGAGCGGGGCGTTGTTGAATCCACCGGTGCGAAAGCCGCTGTAGAACCATTTGGTCATCTGATCTTCCGACGAATTGGACGCCATCACTCCCACGCGTCGGAACGGCACGAAGGCCAGAAATGGCAACGAACGTTCCAGGAATGGAAGATTTCGGAATCCACTCATTGCGTCAACGCTGAACGGCTGGAGATATTGGCCCGCGCGCACCGCGCCAAGATAGGGCATGTTCGTCTGCTCGACATAATTGTCGAAAAAGCTCGGCCTTCCCGCAGTGGCAAAATCCACTTCGAATTGGTAGTTGGTGAATTCGGCTACCTTACCGAGGACTGCTAATCGCGCGCGGCGAAATCCGGTGCCGTCTTGCGCGTCTCCCACCGTTGCGACGTTCTTTGGGTTTTGTGAGTACCAGGCCGTATCAAGCTGAGTAAATCCCGTGATCTTGAAGGAGGGATATTGGCTGTTGTCGACGGGTTTCGAAGTCTGTTTCTTGGGCTCGTCGAGTGAAGTCATTTCCTCTGGGGCGACCGTCGCACCGCTCGCTAGCCCGGTGGGCCCATTGACGCTCGGATCGGCCTCAATGGGCGGCAGCCGCATCGCGTTACTTTGCGCGGTGACTTGTTCGCGCAAGGCGCGGATTTCCACATCTTGTTGTTCGATGTGACGGCGAATCGCAGCCAGGTCGTCTGGAGACGACTGGGCTTCGGTAACCGTTGTCGTCGCGATTGTCATTGCCAAGCTCAGGGTTGCTAAAAGAGTCGCTTGCTTGAGGCGATTTCGAATTGAAATGCCGAAATCCGTAACGTGCGCGCGGACCGTAGGCCGGTTGAATGCGAAGGGCGCCATCCTTGGCTTCCTATGAGAACCGGTCCTCAGAGGTTGGCTCTACTTATTGATGGCCAGGCAGAAAATGGAAATGACGCGCGTCCCAAAGCAACGTGGTTTTCGGGCCCTTCGTCGGGGCCCCTTTTCCATTCGCTATCCAGGACTCGATAGAGCCAACCGGACCGAAACCTCCGAGCCCTCCCGCAGCGCGGGTCAGCACTCGGAATTTAGAGAGTTAGACAGCCATCCCGTTGGTCGGGTCAGCACGGCAGATGGGTCGTGTCCAGGTAAGACAATCGGAGAAAACCGTTCGGCGCCTTTATCCGGTTTTAGCTAGAGCCCCGACTGAGCCCATCAAATGCCTCTTTCCATATTCTTGACGATTGCTGATATGTTGTTGTCTTTGCAAAACTTATGGCTCGTGTCATGAGCCATACTGATCCTCGAAAAATATTTATTTAGACGATCATCATAGTCGTGATTGCAACGCTTGCTGACGAATACGAGACTCGATGCGCGCGGCAACTCAGGTCGCGGCCGCGGGGCGTTCTTCCAAACGACCTAGGAGGCGCAGGAGGCCGTCTAAAATCGTTAGCGGATGCGGCGGACAGCCGGGGATGTACAGGTCGACTGGCACTACGCTGTCGGCGCCGTTGTGGACTTCGGCGTGATTGATGTAAGGACCGCCGGAAATGGCGCATGCACCGACCGCGACCACGATCTTCGGCGATGGCGTGGCCTCGTAGGCCTGTTGAAGCGCGAACTTCATGTTTTCGGTCACGGGTCCCGTAATCAACAGCCCGTCAGCATGGCGCGGCGAAGCGACGAATTGGATGCCAAACCGTCCCAAGTCGAAAACGATTGTTGTCAAAACGTTGACGTCGGCCTCGCAGCCGGCACAGCCGCCGGCGCTGACGACCCGCAACTTAAGCGAGCGTCCGAACAGCCGCCGCGTTTTGTCCTCAAGAGCACGGGCCAACTGGAACGCGTGGCCATCGATGACCAGATCATCGCGCGATCGGGTCGCAAGGCGAAAGTCCTGGCTATACGCGATTGCGCCGGTCGGGCATGCGTTGGTACACTCGGTACAGAATAGGCAGCGGCCCATGTCGATCTGCAGCGACTTGTCATCGCACACGATCGCATCGGTTGGGCATGCTTCGGCACAAATCTCGCAGCCGTCGGCGCACTTCGACGCATCGAGAATCGGCAGACCTCGGAACCGGTCGGGCAATTGAGGTACTCCCTTGGGAAACGAGATCGTACGGTGCCCCTGCCGCCACCGTTCTCGCAAAATACTCAACATTGCAACCGGCTCCTAAAGATCGTGTCCACAGTACGAGAGATTGAAACTTTTATTGCACACCGGGAAATCGGATATAGCCTGATTGCGCAGCGACATCGCCAACCCCATCCAATTGTGAAAAGACGGATCGACCACTTTATAGTGGGCAAAGGCACCGTCGCGGTCGGTGATGGCCACGTGGCAGATTTCGCCGCGCCAGCCCTCGACCAACGACACGGCCATCGAATCGGGCGCCAGCGGACCGATTTCATTGCGTATCGGACCGGCCGGTAGCGCCTCGAGTTGCTCTAAAATGAATTGCCCGGAGCGCTGAATCTCCAGCCAGCGGACATACGCCCTGGCGAAAACATCACCGGTGGGCCAGGTCATCGGCGGAATCAACGCGAAGCGATAAATTCCGCTGGGAAAATCGCGGCGGACGTCGCGATCGACCCCCGTGGCGCGGGCGGCGGGTCCGACCAGGCCCAAAGCCTCACTCACTTCTTGCGACACTCGCCCGGTATCCTCAAAGCGCGCTTGCACCGATCTCGATTCCCAGAGCAGCCCGGCTGCGCCGTCGACGTCGCGCAGCGCAAGTCGCAATCGCGAAGCCATCGAATCGACACGCGCTCGATCGACGTCGAAGGCCACGCCGCCGGGTCGCACTAGCGAACGGCCGAAACGATTGCCGCAGATCGCGGCGGTCGCATTGAGAAAATCGCCTCGCAACCGGCCGCAAAAGGACATCGTCGGCAAAAACCCCACGTCGCCGGCCAGCGCGCCCAAGTCGCCGGTGTGATTGGCCAGCCGCTCGAGTTCCAAGGCGATACCGCGCAACACCTGGGCGCGCAGCGGCGTTTGACAATGGCTCAAGGCTTCGATGGCCTGGCAATACGCGCTGGTATGGCCAATCGAAGCGTCACCCGATAGCGTTTCCATGTAATGGATCGTGCGCTTGTTCGGCCCGCCGACCAACGCCCGCTCGACGCCGCGGTGCTGAAAGCCGAGCGAGATTTCCAAGTGATACACGTCCTCGCCGTGGCATTGAAAGCGGAAGTTTCCCGGCTCGATCACCCCCGCGTGTATCGGGCCGACAACCACCTCGTGTACCTCCTGTCCGTCGACGCGGAAGAAGTCGGTCACGGCGGGCAGGATGGCGGCGCCGACCGTCCGCGACCAGGCGTCGTGCCCCGGGCGGTAGGAGTGGTGGAAGCGAATCGGCTTGAGCCAGGGGTGCCCGCTGGGAATGATGCCCCATTGTTCGGCGATTTCTCGTTCGAACCAATGCGCCTGCGGACAATCGGGCGTCAACGCCGGATAGCTATCCGAAACGTCGCAGGCCACGAGCGAAATCGAACTGTTGGCGGCCTGCGTCAGCACACCATATAGACGCACGCATGGGGCCTCGCACGGCTGGCCGAACAGGGCCGAAATCCGGCCGCCTTGGGCGACTTCGCTTATGATTGCGGCGCGGAACGCGTCGATGTCGACCACGGGTATGTCGAGCAGGCGTACCGTGTTGGCGTGTGGGACTCTTAGGAGTTGCGTTTGTGTGGTCGCCATCAATTTCCCCCCAGCGTTACGGCTACTTCGTGCAGCACGGCGTTCATTGTCGGCGGCAGATACGCGCCGACGGCCAGCACCAATAAGCAAAGCACGGCCGGCGGCATGGTCGACCATAACGCTTCGCGCGGGCGATTCTTGCTCAGACCGGCTTGCGGCTCTCCCTGGACCATCGGCAGCACGATGGCAGCCATGCCAATGAAGATGAGGGCCAGCACACTCAGGTAAGCGACGGCCACATAAGTATGATCGCCATCCAGGGCGGCTTTGAGAATCGTGAATTCGCTCAGAAACGTGCCGAACGGCGGTGAGCCTGTGATCGACAGAAATCCACCAATCCACAGAATGCCGGACAGGGGTAGCAGCCGACGGACGCCCGAGATGTCCTTGACCGCTTTGGTTTCGTAAGCGGCCAGGATATTGCCGGCGACCAGGAATAAGCAGGCTTTGGTGAGCGAGTGGTTGATGGCGTGCAGCCCAGCGCCGAATGCGCCGGCGCCGCCCAAGCCGACGCCCAGTGCCAAAATGCCCATGTGCTCGACGCTGGAATACGCCAACATGCGTTTGAAGTCCACCTGGCCTAGAATGAACACGGCCGCGATCGCCATTGACAGCAGGCCGAAGCCGCGGAGCAACTCCTGGCTGAACTCGACGGCGCCGGCCGCCACGCAGACCTGGTGAGCTCGCAAGATGCCGAGGAAAGCACAATTCAAAAGTGCGCCGGAAAGCAGAGCGGACACGACCGAGGGCGATTCGCTATGGGCGTCGGGCAGCCAGGTGTGCATCGGCGCCAGGCCCATTTTGGTCCCGTATCCGACCAGGAAGAAGAGAAACGCCGCCTTGAGCCAGGGGGCGTGCAACTGGGTCGCATGCTGGATCAAATCGGGTGTAAACAAACTGGAGATCACACCCTCATGTTTCGAGGCCGCTACGGCCAACAGGAAATTTCCCAACAGGGCCAATGCGATTCCGACCGAGCAGATCAGCAAATACTTCCAGGTGGCTTCCAACGAGCGATGCTGGCGATGGAAATAGATCAGCGGCGCACTGGCCAATGTCGTCGCTTCGACGCCGACCCACAACAACCCAAAATGTTGGGCGGTACAGACCAATGTCATTGAAGACAAGAACAACAGCATGCAACCAGTGAATACGGCCTCGGGCTCATTGCTGAAGAACAAATGCTCTTGGTAGTCGATATGCATGTGGTTCTTTTCGCGCCCCAGATAGCCAACGCCGTAGATCGCGCAGCCTAAAAAGAGCGCACTGATCGTGGTTAGAAACAGCAGGCCGGTGGCGTCAATAGCGACCCAAGCGCCCACGGGCACGACCAACGCGCTTGATCCGACGTCTGTTTCACTCCAGACGCGCCATGCGTTGATCGTCAACGCTGTGTGCGCAAGCGCCGTCAATACCAACAAGCCGCGGCGCGGGCCGTCGGCGCGCAACCAGAACGCCAGCAGACCGGCCACTAGGGGCGTCAGAATCAGAGCGGGACCCATGGGACCAATCATTGCAATCTTAGTCCTTGAGCGAGGTCAACTGATCGACTTCGATGTGGTCGAACTCGCGGCTGATATGAAAGATGGCGATTCCCATGATGAACACCGCCACGAACACGTCGAGCAAGATGCCCATCTCGACTAAAAACGGTTCGTCCTGGGCCAGCGTGATGCCGAAGATGTAGATTCCGTTTTCCAAAACGAGGTATCCGATCACTTGCATCAGGGCCGTTTTGCGACTGACGATCAAAAACAGGCCAATCAGCGTCGTCGCCAGGGCCCATGGCAAGACCAAGGGCGAGGCGGCGGGATGGGGCAGCGTCAGTCGCGAGGCGAACCAAAACGAAAGACATAAGATTACCACGCCAGTGGTCAGACTGGCGGCGTATCCAATGATCGGAACGACTTCATGACGCACATGGGCCATGCGCAGCGTGCGCGCCAACAGGGCCGGAAACACCAGTCCCTTGAGCACAAAGACCGTGAAGGCCAAAAGCAAGATCCCAGCTTTCGAACCGTGCTCCCCCGCGGCCAGCGGCAACAAGCTCAGTAAGATACCTTGCGCGGCGCTGAGCTGGATGCAGGCCGCCAGCCGGCTGGAGCCGAGCAGAGCCAGGTTGGCCAACATGATCAACACGAGCGTCAAGTCGATAAGGTGCACGGCTCTATAGCCCCCCGAATCTGAGAACCAAGGCCAGCCCCGACAGCGCCGTGGCTCCGACTAGCAATTGGGGCACGCGCATCATGCGCAACCGCGCCATGGTCGATTCGATCAGCCCAACCAAAATCGCCAAGGCCAACATACCCCCCAGCGTGATCCCCAGGTCGAGAGCAGCCATGCCCGTGCCGGCCGGCAGCACCAGGCCGGTGACCAGCGCGCCTAAGACCCACAGTTTCAAGGCGGCGCCGTACATGATGAACGCGAAATCGGGCCCGCCGTGATCGAGCACCATGACTTCGTGAATCATCGTGAGTTCGAGATGAGTATTGGGGTCGTCCACGGGAATGCGAGAGTTCTCGGCAAGGAATACAATCAGCAGCGCCACGGCCACCAAGGCCAGCGTCAGTCCCGAGGTGGCCCACTCGCCGGTTGAAAGTTTCAAGTGCATTTCCGTCAAGCTCAGCATGTGCGTTTCGCGCGCGATTGCCGCCAGCCCCAAAAGCAGCGCCGGTTCGGCCAGGGCGGAAAACAGAACCTCGCGGTTGGCGCCCATGCCCTCGAACGGCGAACCGGTGTCGAGTGCGGCCAGCACGGTGCACAGTCGTCCAAAACCCAGCAGATAGGCCAGCAGAATCAGATCACCGTCGAACGCAATCAGAGCGTTACAAGGCCCGAAGGGGACCAGCGTGGCGGCCAACAAGACGCCCGCAAGCGACGCCATCGGTCCGGCGCGAAAGACCCAGGTCGTGGTTCGGCTGTAGACGGCGCCCTTGCCCAATAGTTTCCGCAGATCGTAGTAGACCTGCAACAGCGGCTGGCCGTTGCGGCCGCCGGCGATGGCCTTGGTGCGATTGATGACACCGACCAAAAGCGGAGCGAGCACCACAGTCAGCACGCTAGGAATGATTGCCGACGCGTCCATGATTCAATCCACGATTCGCGAAATCAGTTTTCTTGCATTTGCCGCGCCGTATCGCCGGGCGGCGGCGCGGTCTGAGGCGCCAGTTCCACGCTGGTATACCAGATCATCAGTGCCAGGATGGTGCAGCCGACGTACAGAACGTATACGTGCACACGGCCATGTTGCAGCCACCGAAGTTTCGATAGGACCCAACCGATCGAACCGAACGTGGGACGATAAATAAAGACTTGCGAAAGGTCGCTACTTTCGGTGGCCAGCCAGGCCGATTGTGGAAACAGTCCGTGTGGAGCGAATATTTTCTTACGCGAGTGACACAGGGACGCAAAAAAATCCAGCGCTGGCTGGGCAAATGACGAGGCGGTGTACTGAATACGGGGAGTCGGACGCGAATAGCCGCAACCCCAGGTGCCCGAAGCCGTCACTTTTCGGCCCGCCAGCAGCGCGCGCCGCGCCACGGCCAGTGCGCCCATGACGAGGATCAACAGGCTCGACATCCGGGCCACGCGCTCCAAGGGGACCAGACTCAAGTCACCGAGCCCGACGGTGACGTCGACGGTTTGTCGTGTAACCTGCGCGACGACCGGCAGCAGTATGCCGACGACTTGCCGCGAGCACAAGCCGACGCAGATGCAGCCCCCGGCGAGCAGTAAGATCGGCCCTGCCATGAGTGCTCCGGGCTCGCAGGCCGCGGCGGAATGCCGAGTGCGGGGCTCGCCCAAAAATGCAATTCCAAACGCCTTGGCAAACGCGTACGCGGCCAAACCGCCGATTAGCGCCAAAGCGCCGATCACGGCCAGCGAAAAGATCGCAGTTGGCGACGGCCCCAACAATCCTTCGCTGCCGAACGAGGCGCTGTACAACAAGAACTCGCTAGCAAAACCGTTGAGCGGCGGCAGACCAACGATAGCCACCGAGCCGATCAGAAATGCGCTTCCGGTCCAGGGCATCCGTTTCAGCAGACCGCCGAGACGATCCAGTTCGCACGTGCCGGCTGATTGTTCGACCACGCCTGCGCCAAGAAACAACAGGCCCTTAAAGAGGGAATGATTGATGACGTGCAACAGAGCGCCGGCAAATCCCAATACGCCAAGCAAGGGACTGTGAGTAGACAGACCTAGGACTCCCAGACCCAGGCCCATCGTGATGATGCCAATGTTTTCGATGCTGCTGTAGGCCAGCAAGCGCTTGAGATCGGACTGTCCCAAAGCGGAGAGAATGCCCATGACTCCGGAGATCGCACCGGCGCCGATCAACAGCCAACCCCACCACGGCTGTGGATCTGGAAGAACCAAGAGGATCCGCAACAATCCGTAAATCCCCAACTTGCTCATCGCGCCGGACATGACGGCCGGCACGAAACTGGGCGCGACGGGATACGCCTCGGGCAGCCAGACGTGTAGCGGCATCAGCCCCGCTTTGGTGCCGAAACCGATCAGGGCCAGCACAAACAGCACGCCGCCTGAAGTGGAGCTTGGACTCACGCTAAAGTCCGCGAATTCGAGTGAATGGCTGCTCGATCCCAAAAGCACAAACAGCACCAGCAAGAAGGCGGTGCCGAGGTGCGTGGCGATCAGAAACGTCTTGCCTGCCTCGCGAACTTCTACTTTTTCGTCCTGGAACGTAATAAGAAAAAACGAGGCCAGCGACATGACTTCCCAGGCCATCAAGAACAATATTCCGTTGCGGGCCAGCACGACCATGATCATGCTGGCGAACAGCAAATTGTAAAAGAACCAGAGGCCGCCCACAGCCGCGTGATCCCCATCGGCCTTGACGTAGCCGCTGGCATAGACGGCGGCCAGGCCCGAGAGCACCAGAACCGGCAGC
>JBGQKM010000103.1:0-17993 GCA_041499515.1 Planctomycetia bacterium
ATCGTCGATGGCTTTGATATTGGCTTCGGCCTGCGGGGCCTTGTCGGTGTCGAGCCAGCCGTGCCAGCGACGGAGCCTGGCCGACCAGTCCAATTGGGCCTTGGTTTCCTTGGAGCGTTGCTCCAGCAGTTCTTTTTCCTGCGGCAGCACCCACTTGCCGGGCGCGAGCTTCGAGCGCACGTAACCGTTTTCGGTCATGAGCTGTTCTTGCGTCACCCAGCGGCCCTGGATTTGGCTAAAGCCCAAGGCGTGTCGCGCGGCGGCATGGTTGGGATCCATTTCCAGAATCCGTTCCAAGTGGACTTTGCGCTGCTTGGGCAGCCGGCTTTCGCGACACCATTCGGCCAGTTTCCACTGCCCGTCAACCGTGTCGGGAAAGTCGGCCCGAATCTGGTCGTACTTCGATTCCGCCGGGCTTTGCCGCTTGACTTCCTTGACCTGATCGGCATCGAGCGTCACCTGCCCGCCATTGGCCGTTTGGATCACGTAGGTCTTGCGTGGCGACTCGTCGCGATTGACCAGTTCGCCGCGGACCTGTCCCTCGTCCTGCAGCAAGAAAATATCAGCGCGGCTGGCGCCCAGCCCCAGGCTTGCCAGCGCGGCAAACGCCCCGAGCAATCGGTGGAAACACGCAAAGATTCTCATGACGCCCGGCGCCTGGAACGAGCTGCTTTCGCGCATGCGCGAAACGGGAAATGGGAGCCGATCCAGTTATTCAGTATACTTATCCCTGCCGGCGATCGCGAATCCGATCGGCCAAAAGGGCCGTTTTTTTCAGGTTTTTCCGGTTGTGAGGTGCGGGAATGAGCCAGGTGGTCAGCGAGCATCGCGCTAGCGCGCCCGAGGCCGTTTGCTGCGCGGTCATCACGGTCAGCGACACCCGCACCCGCGAAAACGATACCGGCGGTCAGTTGTTGCACGATCTGCTCGTGCAAGCGGGTTTTGAGGTAGCGCGCCGCGAGATCATTCGCGACGAGCCGGCGACGATGCGAGTGCTGTTGGAGCAGCTTCGCGACGATCCGCGGATCGACGCCGTGCTGCTGACCGGCGGCAGCGGACTGAGCAGCCGGGACCAGACGTTCGAGACGGTCAGTTCGCTGATCACGAAACCCTTGAGCGGCTACGGCGAACTGTTTCGCATGCTCAGCTATCAAGAGATCGGCGCCGCGGCCATGTTGAGCCGAGCGGTGGGCGGTCTGATGGATCGCACGATCGTGTTGACGATGCCCGGCTCGCCGGCGGCGGTTCGCCTGGCCGTCGAGCGGATCATCGTGCCCGAGCTGCGCCACATGGTGCGCGAAGCGCGACGCTAGCACCCTGTTGAAGAAAGCACTCTTGCCCACTTCGGAGTGCCACTGGCTTTGCCAGTGCTGGTAATTCCCGACGAATTCACACTGGCGGAGCCAGTGGCACACACCAGAAGATCCAGATCGAAGTTTTCCAACGGGCGGCTAGCACCGCGTCGTCTGGCCGTGGGTGGCCGAAAACTGCCCTAGAGCCGGGCGGCCAGTTGGATTATCCTGCGCAGCCCAAAATCGCCAGCTTTGCAGGCGGGCCACCGGATGTGGCTTCCAACCCATTTCATGCATGCCCAAGGAGGGGCCCATGCGCCGATTCGTGCTCTTGTTGATGGCTGCCGGCCTGGCTGTCGGCGGCTGGTTCTTCTTTCAAAACTATCAGATCAGCGGCCTGGAACAACTGGGCCTGGCGCCGCGCGACGCCAGCACGCAGCAGGAGCAAGAGGCCGGCCTGGCTCTGCCGCGCGTCGAGCGACAGGGCGGCACGATTCGCGTGGCGTCGTTCAACATCCAAGTCTTCGGCGACAAGAAACTCGGCGAACCGCGCGTGCGCGGTCTGTTGGCCGAGATTATTCGCCACTTCGACATCGTCGCCATTCAGGAGATTCGTTCGAAACACGAAATCATGCCGCCGTTCATCGACGCGATCAATGCCACCGGCCGGCGTTACGATTATGTGGTCGGCCCGCGGCTGGGACGCACGTCGAGTAAGGAGCAGTATGCGTTCGTGTTCGACTCGGCCAGCATCGAAGTCGACCGTAACGCGCTCTATACGGTGGCCGATCCCGACGATCTTTTGCACCGCGAGCCGCTGGTGGGCTGGTTTCGCGTGCGCGGCCCGCCGCCCGACCAGGCCTTCACGTTTTCGCTGGTCGACATCCACACCGACCCGGACGAAACGGCCCAGGAGCTCGACGCGCTGGCCGACGTGTTTCGCGCGGTGCGCGACGATGGGCGGGGAGAAGACGACGTGATTCTGCTGGGCGATCTGAACGTCGACGATCATCACTTGGGCCGCCTGGGGCAGCTTTCGCACATTCATTGGGCGATCTCGGAAGTGGCCAGCAACACCCGGGGCAACAAGTTGTACGACAACATCATCTTTTCCGACGTGGCCACGACCGAGTACACTGGCCGCTGGGGCGTGTTCGACATGATTCGCGAGTTCAATCTCACGGTCGACGAAGCCCTGAAAATATCGGACCACATGCCGGTCTGGGCCGAATTCAGTCTCTACGAGGGCGGCCAGGGCGGCCGCGTCGCCACGCGGTCGTTGTTCGGCGCGACGAAGAAATAAGCCTCGATGCAACTGACCGCGCGATTCTCCGAAGCCCTGGCCTATGCCCGCCAACTCCACGGCGAGCAGGTTCGCAAAGGTTCGGGCGTGCCGTATCTTGCGCATCTTTTGAGCGTGGCGGCGATCGTGTTGGAGCACGGCGCCGACGAGGACGAGGCGATCGCGGCCCTGCTGCACGACGCCGTCGAAGATCAAGGCGGCGACGCGGCGCGCCAAGAGATTCGCGGCCGGTTTGGCCGCCGAGTGGCCGACATCGTCGACGGCTGCACCGATGCCGAAACCATTCCCAAGCGCCCCTGGCGCGCGCGAAAAGAAACGTACCTGGCCCACCTGGTCGATGCCGATCGCTCGGTGCGCCTGGTCTCGGCGGCCGACAAACTGCACAACGCGCGCTCGCTGGTCGAAGATTATCGCGCGTGCGGCGAGCTGTTGTGGGATCGATTCAGCGGCGGAAAAACAGGCACGCTGTGGTACTATCGCGCCGTGACGACCGTGCTCGCCACGGCCGGCCAAAACGCGCTGGTCGAGGAGCTCCAGCGGACGGTGGCCGAATTGGAGCGGATGGCCGCCGGCGCGCCAAAAAAATAAAAGTGGCAGAAATGGCCAGTTGAAATCAGGCCACGTGTTGTGATACCCTGCGACTTGTGCTGAGGGTATCCGCAGAGCCTGAGCCAAACAGCAGGTATCTTAAGAGCCCATTGCCGGACTGGTTCCGGCGATGGGCTTTTTTATTGAGTCGACGCACATGCCTGACACCGAACTTGTATACGTGCCCTACGCCCAAGCCCGCGCTCGACTGCGCGACGCCGACCTGTTGTTGTTTCGCCGGCGTGGGTTGATTTCGATCGCGGGGCGCGGCGACCATTCGCACGCGGCCAAGGCGGCATGGTGGAGCGAGGACCTTTTTTGTCTCGAGGTCCGCGAATGGCACGGCGGCCGGGCCGTGACGCTCTCCAGCCAGGTGCAGCGTTTTCCGGCCCGAATCGACGTGTATCAGACGAACCCCGACGACCGCTGGCCGGAATACGATCGGGCGGGCGCCACGCGTTTCATGCGGCGGCTGGCCGGTTGCGGCTACGGATACTCCGGCGTGGCGGCCGCGTCGCTGCTGCACATGCCGGTGGTCCGATTGCTGACGCGCGCCGACGTCCACGACGTCGAGCCGGCCGGCCGCCGTTCTGCAGCCAGGCCTGCGCGATGAGCGATCGCCTGGGCGGCGGCGTGGATCCCGTGACGCATCTGGCCGATCGCATGACGCTGCCGGCCGATTTAGCCCGCAGCCCGTTTTACAAATATCTCTTCACCTTAACCCCCTAGACCAGCCATGCAACGACTCATCGCAATCGTGTTAGCTTGCGCCCTGTGCACGCCGGCGGCGGCCGAAGCCTCTGTCCCCTCCGGGGCCTGCGCGGGCGGCCAATGTCCGCTGGCCGCCGCGCCGCCGCCGGCTGCGCAGGCTGCAAACACCTTGCGGGTCAACCCGCAGGCCATCGCGCGAATCACGAACGCGCACGGCGCCACGCGCAGCGCGGGGACCGGCACGTTGATCGATGCCGACGGCCAGCGGGCGCTGTTGATCACCTGCGCGCATTTGTTTCGCGAAGGCGCCGGCACGCTGAGCGTGACATTCTTCGATCAACAGACGTTCGACGCCGAGTTGGTCAAAGTCGATGCCGCCGCCGATTTGGCGGTTCTGGCCATCCAGGATCCCGGCATCAAGCCGATCGCGCTGGCTCAGACTTTTCCGCAACGCGGCGACCCGCTGGTCTCGTGCGGATATGGCAGCGACGGTCACTTGTGGTGCAACCGCGGCCAGGCCCTGGGCTACGTCACGACGGTGGGCAGCCACGGCGTGGAAACGCTGGAATTGACCGGAGCGGCCCGCTTCGGCGATTCCGGTGGGCCGGTGTTGGATCGCAATCACCAGTTGGTTGCCGTGCTGTTCGGCACCAACGGCCGCGTGGTCGACGGTACCTTTTGCGGGCGCGTGCGCCGGTTTTTGGCGGGTTTATCGCCGCGATTCGACTCTCGCCCTCCGGCCGTCTCGCGCACTCCGCCGCCAGCGCCGCGTCCGCTTGATCCGAATCCGCCCGCAGTGAGCCAGCCGAATCCGCCATTGGCGCAGACGCCGGCGGCGCCAGCGGCGCAAGCCCCGGCCGCGTCGCCTGTCGAGTCGCAGCGGCTGGCCAACATCGAGCAACTGATTTCGCGGCTCAACAGCGCCTGGCCGGCATTAAGCGCGAAGATCGACGCACTGGCCGGCGACCTGGCGCGTGCGCAGAATCACGCCGACGCCAGCGGCGATTCCACGGCCGAGGCCCCGCCTTCGTCGTCGGACACTCCGCCTCAGGTCGCATTGCCTCCGGGCGTCGATGCGATCGGCGCCGCGGCGGAACCGTGGATTTCGGCCAAAGTGACGGCCCTGTTGATCTCGTTGGGCGTGCCGGGCGGCGCGGCCGGAGTCGCGGCCGCCGGGGTCGTGTGGTGGATCATGCGGCGCGGACGAAAGCGTCTGCAAGACCAGTTGGACCGCCTGCGGGCCCAAGGCGCCGGCGGCTCGTCCGGCGCCACGCCGGCCGACGCCGCTTCGGCCGATCCTGCGGTGGTCGAGCGGCACCACAATCAGTACGTGGCCTATGAAGTATCGGCGTTGGACAAGGCTTGGGCCGCGGCACACGCGCACGTCGGCGAAAAGTTTCCAGGCGCCGTGCCGTACTTGAAAATCGCTGAAGGCGTTAAAGACCAGTTGCTCTCGGGAAATAAAGATGCACCCGTTTCGTAAAGGAGTGTTTTGATGTCAAGCGTGGCACCTATGTTCGGTACGGATGAAATTCTTTGGTACGACAATGGAAAATCCGGCTCCCCCCAGCCCGCGAACAGTTCTGGATGGCTGCTCACGACCTCTTGCACGATAGGGTTTGTACGTCGATCGAATAGACGATGCGTCAGCAACGAAGGATTCTGGAAAAGTTCATCGGCCGAAACCCCCAAGCCTGCGGCCAGCCGGTGCAGCGTGCGGGCGTGCGGCTTGTTCTTGCCATATAGGACGGCTTTGACCGTTCGCTCGTTCAGGCCCGTGGCTTCGACCAATTGTTGCAGGGTCATGCCGCCGCGGGCCATGAGTCGGCGAACGTTCGAGGCAAAATCAAACATAGCTTTAGCAGGGGATCAACCCCGGCCGCGCAATGACCAAAAAGAGGCTTGACCGGATAGTATACGTATGTATACTATCGAAAACTCGCCCGTCAAGGCCCGTGGCGTGAATTTTTGCGAAGCGTGGCTTGAAGCCGCGCGTAGCGGCCCCGTTGCGTCTCATCAATGCGCCGCAGAAGGAGTTGTTCATGGAAAGCGTCCGCAGGGGTGGAGCTCAGATGTTTCGGCTTTGGATTACGACGTACGCCGGCCGCCGGCCGACGCAGTGGAACCAGGTGCCGCCACGCGCCACCGCCTTGGAAGTCGTCGAGGACACGTTGTACTCCGCCGAAGAAGCCGCGCTGTTCCTGCAAGGTTTTAACCGAGTGATGCTCGATTACGAACAGCCAATTTGGGCCGTGGCCGTTCCGATCGCGGTGCGTTATGAGGGAGACGCGCAAGCCGGCACGAGCGTGCAAGGTTTCGAATTTGCCGACGAACTGTCGCCGGCCGACGACGTTTCCAGTCCACCGCCCACGACCGAGCCGGCCTACTGAGCTCTGCCACGCGGATGGGCCTGGCGGTTTCTCGCCAACGGTCGCGTTTTTGGGGTGCTCCGGTTGGTCGCGCCCGGGGGGCTCCTGGAATCCCTGGGATTCGGTCGGACGTTCATTTCCAGGGGTTCGGCCAGTCGCCCCAGCGCTCGAGGTAGGCCCGATAGGCGCCGATTTCGTCCGATTTTTTCGTGAGCCACGTCTTGGTTTGCGCGATCAATCCTTGCTCGGCATCCAGCGAGAGCTGGCCGAACAGCACCCGAGTGCGCAAGAACACGAAGTACGTGTCGAGCAAATCGCAGCGGCAGTAGTCGTTGATTTCGGTGAGTTGGCCCGCGTAGAAAAGATCCTGGACCATGTGGCCCTGGACGTCCATCTTGCCCGGTTTTCCCAGCAAATTGGCCGCCAGGTTCAGTCCGCCGGTGAAACGCGTCGAACCGAAGTTCGTCAGGATTTCCTGCAGATCGACGTGGGCATCAAGATTATAGCGGTTGCGATATTGCTCGAAGCTCTTGGCCCCGACGTTGAACCAACCGGGCACCCCGATGCCGTAGCGAAAAGCCGCCAATTCCAACAAGGGCAGATCGAATGTGCGCCCGTTAAAGCTCACCAGCGTGGGCCGGCGATATTTGTCCCACCCGCGCCAAAAATGTTCCGTCAGAATGTGCTTACGGAATAACGGCTCGTCGAGCACCGTGATGTCCATCAGCCGGTAGTCGGCCGAAATCTTGCCCACCGCGACCGACACCGGAAGCTGGAACGTGTACGGAATGAAATCGCTGTCGTACTTGTCGCGCAACTCCTGGCGATAGCGTTCGATGGCCGCGGTGGGCTCAAGGTTGTCGGCCGGATAGCGAATCTTGGAGATCAATTCGCCGTCGGCCACGCTCTCGATGTCAAAGGCCAGATAACTTACCGTCGCGTCGACCATGGCAGAAGCCTTTTTGAAGATCAGGGTTCGGTTGGATCACCAGCCTACCAAAAAAGTCGCAAATGGGTGAAGATGGCGGACGGAGATAAACATAATCTCGCGGCACGACGACGGTGAATCATGGTCAATGAAGAACGGCTCTTGCAACGGTTCTTGAAATATGTCCGCGTCGATACGACGGCTCGCGACGGCCAGGCGAGTTATCCCAGTTCGCCCGGTCAACGCGAACTGGGGCGCATGCTGACCGAGGAGCTATCCGCCAGCGGCCTGACCGACGCGACGCAGACCGAGATGGGCATCGTGCTGGCCACCGTGCCGGCGACCATGTCCCGCGGCGTTCCGGTCGTGGCCTTCAATGCGCATCTCGACACTTCGCCGGAAACGACAGGAGCCGGCGTTCGACCTCAAGTCGTCCGCAACTACCCCGGCGGCGACCTGCGGCTGCCGGGCGATCCCCAGGCCGTGATTCGCGTCGCCGAGAATCCCGAGTTGCCGTCGCTCGTCGGATGCACCCTGGTCACGACCGACGGCACGACCCTCTTGGGGGCCGACGACAAAGCGGGCGTGGCAGTGATCATGGAAACCGTGGCCTGTCTGCAAGAACATCGAGAAATCCAGCATGGCCCGCTGCGCGTTTGCTTCACCTGCGACGAAGAGATCGGCCACGGAGTCGATCACGTCGATCTTGCGCAGTTGGGCGCGGCGGTTTGTTACACGCTGGATGGGCAGGGCGCCAACGAAATCGACGTCGAGACCTTTTCGGCCGATCTGGCGTTGGTCACGATTCGTGGCGTCAACATCCATCCGATGATCGCCAAGGGACGCATGGTCAACGCCCTGCGCGTGGCGGCCGATTTCATCGATCGCCTGCCGCGTGCCACGCTCTCGCCGGAGACCACTAGCGATCGCCAAGGCTTCTTGCACCCGTATCAACTCGAAGGGGGCGTGGCCGAAGCGCGCGTGCGGATTTTGTTGCGCGATTTCGACACGGCCGAACTTGCCAAATTGTCCGACCGACTGCGGCGGGCCGCCGAGGAAAGCCAACAGGAGTTTCCACGGGCCTCGATCGAGATTCAGATCACGCCCCAATATCGCAACATGGCCGAGGGGCTGAAACGCGAGCCGCGCGCGGTCGATTTTGCCAGGCAGGCATTGGAGCGGCTCGGCCGGAAGGCCCATTTGACGATCGTGCGAGGCGGCACCGACGGCTCGCTATTTACGGCGTTGGGGTTGCCCACCCCTAACCTCTCGACCGGCGAACACAACCCGCATTCGACCCTGGAGTGGACTTGCCTGGAAGAACTGGTGCAAGCAACGGAAATGCTCGTCGAGTTGGTGCAGATCTGGGCCGCGAAAGCTTGAGGCTCTCTCGGGCCATCCGCCAACGGCAGCCCTGCCGGCACGAATGGCTAATCTAGGAAGGCTGTTCCGCCTGGCAACTGCGATCCTGGTACTTTAGGCGGGGTTCCATTAACTTCGCGCGCTTGGTTTGCCGACATAATCCGAACAGCGACGCTGATGCTCACAATTCCTGTGCGCTGTCAAATTGATCTGCCTTGGCATACGCGCGTCGCTTGAGTTGAGCTTGAGAGGTCTTCCGTGCCACGCCTGGCGATCGTCATCTCCGCGGTTGGCAGCATTGAATCGCTGGAGCGTACGTTGGTTTCGGTGCTCGAGAACCGGCCGGCCGACAGCGAAATCCTCGTGGCTCTGAATCAGCCCTATGCGGATCCTTATGACTTGAAGGAAGAAGTGCGTTTCCTGCCTCCGGTCCGACGCGATTCGGCGGTGGCCGGCATCCAGCGAGCACTGGCCGCGACGCGGGCCCCGTTCGTGCACCTCTTGGCCAGCGGTTGCCTGGTGACCGAGGGCTGGGCCGACGAGGCCCTGGCGCGGTTCGGCGATCGAAGCATCGCATCGGTGGCGCCAATGGTTTGGGACGCCGAGCATCGCCAGCGCATTTTCGCCGCGGGCGTCGGCTATCGTCCCAGCGGCAGGCGGTTTCTGGTCGGCCAGGGGCTGGAACAGTTGAGCGCCGACGCGCACGAAGCCATTCTGGGAGCCTGTGAGTTTGCGGCCTTTTATCGCAAGGCCGCGCTGGATTCCGTCGGCGGACTCAGCTTGCGGCTTGGCGTGCGACAAGCGGGAATCGACCTGGCGTTCGCGCTCAAGCGGGCCGGCTTTGGCGTGGCGGTCGCGCCCCAATCGCGCGTCTATGCTTCGGCCGAAGTCGAGCAGAACGAGGGTGCCTTCCGCCAGGCGCTGCACGACGAGCGGCTCTTTTGGCGCAACTTGCCCGGCGCCGGCCGGATCCCGGCGCTAACAGCGCATGCGGGCCTGGTGGCCATCGAACTGCTGTGCAGCTTTGGGCGTCCGCGCTTGCTCTCACAATTGGCCGCCAGAGCCTTGGGCTGCATCCCGATCGGCCGGAATATGCGGCATCGCCAAACGCGTACACGGACACCAGAGCGGTCCGCGCGGTCCAAAACAGCGCACCAACAGTTACGCGTCGATCGATCGCACGACGTGCCGGCACATTCTGACTCCAACCAGGCCCGCGTTCCATCGAACTAGCTGGTCCAGGCCTCGCTGGGCGTGGCCGCTTCTTCATCCGACAGCTTGCTCTTGCCCGGGAAGAACAACTCGCGCGTGGCGCGAAACCGTTCTCGATCATCACTCCCGGCGGCTTCCGCCTGAAACCTGGCGTCCAATTGCGCCAGCAGTTGTTGACCTTCCGGCCAGCGGACTTCCATGACGCGGCTGCAATCTTCGAGCAGTTGATACACGCGGGCACGCGTCACGCCCATGCGTTTGGCTTGTTGCCGTACGCTTTGCGGCGGGCCGCTAATGCCCAGCCGGCCTTCACTCAACTCGTGAATGGTCGGACCGGCATCGATGCGAATTTGGTCCAACAGCGGGATCGTCAAACGGTCGCGCACTTCGTCGCTCGACGGAACGCCGGGGCGTTGGAGCACTTGAGCGATCCAGGCTTCCAGCGGCAGGATGAATTTCGGCACGATGCGCAGCGCCAGATGCTGTTCGGCGCCGGCGCCGGAGAGCATCTCGTGCACGATGCAGAACACTTCCAGCACGACGCGGACGCGCTTTTCGCCGTGGGTTTTCAATTGGCGGATTTCGGCCACCGAGTGATTGACATATTGCTCCAGCGGCGTGTGCCAAATCACCGTCGGCAGGGCCAGCAGCGTGGGAGCCAAACGGCCCAGTCTTTCGCGGCCCACGCCCTGCTCGATCACGGTCCGCTGCCATTGGGCCCAGAGAGCCTCCGAGACGATCGCCGGGTCGAAGTTCGTGCTTTGATGGCGGAGCTTTTCCGCCAACGCATTTTTTTTCGCTTCGTTCAGTTCGTTCAGTCCAAAAGGAACCGCCGGCGGATGATCTTTCGTGGCACGCGACAACAGTTTCACCAACGAGCTGATTTTCTTTTGGCCGATGCCGGGCGTAGCCGACAATTCCTCGAACGGCGTGGCCAGCAAATCCTTGATCGTGCGGCCAAGAAACGCCAGCGGCAGCCGGCGATCGTTGGGCAACGCCCAGTAGGCCAACGGCTTCTCCAGCCGGTCGGCAAACTTGTCGTCCAACAGCGTCTTGCGAAGTGACTGAAAACTACTCACGATTTTGTAGTCTTCGACCGAGGTGACTTTGTTCATCTTCATGGGGTTCTCCCTCCCGCGATCCACACGGGTAACAAATGTGGTGGCAGGGCGATCCAATGCCCTCGCCGGCCGGCTTGCCTAGTTTCTCTGTGTTTCCAGTTCCGAGAGACTTCTCAACTCCGCCAACGATGCACGCGCTATCAATCGCGACAACGTCGTTACGCATGTCAAACGAGCGTCGGGGCGAGCGAGACAAATGTCCGCCCAAACGTCACGATCTAGTGCGGTCTGACAGAGCCAAAAAACAAAAAATATGATTCAGGCGGGGGGCGCTACTGGTCTTCGGTGGGAAAATCCGTTGCAGTGCTGGGAGCCAATCCGTACTTCCGGTTCCCGACCAACCACGCCTGTCAAACCTTCTTTACGAAGATTTTCCGCTTGAGGTTCGAGTGGACTCGAATTCTCAGCGAGGCTTAGTCCTGGTCCTACACCCATCGGTGGCTGGCACGCTCAAGTTGCGGAACATTGCGCCAAAGATCACGCACGCGCCAACCCAACCAAACGCTTAGTATTGTGCTGGTCTTTAAACCCCCAGTCAAGCTGATAGGTTCGGCCAGGCTCTTCAAGATAAATGCCGCTATGCGCCGTAAGTGCTTGATATTGAATGTCTTGCAATACAAAAAAGTTAAAAAAATTTCCGGAAAAGCTGTGATTCTAGAAACCTTGGAATTGCCAATTTCTCATTTTAGTGGGCCTCCCACCCCCCCTTCACGCGCAGCCGACGGCCCACGCGGCGCCAGTCAGAAGTCGTTGCCACGTCGCGACTAAAGTGACGGCCCCCCGTCAGAACTCGATTTCCATTAAATCGTGGCCCACCACCGTTTCCAGAAAGATCGCGCGCGCGGCCCCTAATTCTCTCGGATCTTCTTCATCAGCCAGGGGGTTCACGTGCACCAGCACAAGTCGGCCGACGCCGGCATTTCGCGCCAGTTCGGCCACGGGGGTGGTCACGCTATGACCGGTCAGCGCGGCCAGCTCGGTCATCGAGTCGGGGAAGTAACATTCGTGGAGCAACAGGTCGACGCCCCGAATGTTATCGAGGTATTTGGCGTCGTTCGTGGCGGTCGTGTCGGTCACATAGGCCAGTGAGTGTCCAGGCCAGTCCAGCCGAAACCCCAGTGCTCCGCCGGGATGCTGGAGCGGAAAATGCGATAAGCGCCCGCCACGCGCCAGGGGAACCTGGCGAGCCAGCGGCCTGAACTCGCAGGGCGGCCTGACCGGAAACAGCTCCACGGCGAACAGATGCTCCTCGATCGCCGCCAGTTTTTCCGCGGCCGCGTGCACCGTTACTCGACGCATGTTCTTGTCGCGCAGCACGTCAATCAAGTAGGTCACCCCGATCACGTGGTCCAGGTGGGCATGCGTCAGAAAAATATCCAGCTCCGGCGTGATCAAATGCGCTCGCGCGCGATACATGGCCGTGCCCGCATCCAGAATGATTCCCAGCTCGGGAATCATGAAACAGGCCGTTTGCCGCTGATCGTTGGGATGATATCCGGCGGTTCCCAACAAGATGAGTTTCATGGAATTCGCAGCGCCATCGGTTGTCGGTTGGCCCACGGGCTCCGGACACGGCCAATGTAGCACGTTCGCGGGCCATCTGCTAAACCGACGGGGTCATGCTATCACCAAATGCCGCGAAAGAGTCGATAGGGAACCTGTTGGCAATAGCGGCGATAATCGTCGCCCCGCGCCGCGATGAGCTGCGCTTCCTCGACCGGAATGAACCCAATAAAAGTAGCACCGATGAGCCCAACCCAAAACAACTGCGCCACGTTGGGATGCACGACCAGCGCGCCGATTCCGGCCAGCAGGGCATAGCGGTACATGGGATGCCGCACTCGCGCATAGGGTCCTTCGGTGTGCAGCGGCGTTTCGCTGCCGTGCGAATAATGCATCACGTTGCCCGGCACCCCCAGCAATCCGTCGAGCGCTTCCTGCGTGGACCCCTCGAAAAACCACAAGAGCGACCACAGAAAACCGATCAGGCCGGCGAACCGCACCTCCGCGGGCAAGTCGATCATCGCGCCGGGCAACGGCCAATGAAGCCACAACAGCCCCAGCCAGGTCACCAGGGTCAGGGCGATATAAACGCGTCGCTCGCGCGAGCTGCCGGCCGGATCACCCCACACGCGTTCTTTCCAGGACGATCGCGTGAGCAGCAGGTGCGGCGCGATGAAGGCCGCGTAGAGCGCCAGGTCCGCCAGATACACCCACGCCGAAGCCGTCGCGTCGTAGCGAAACCCGTGGATCATCGCGGCGAAAACCGACATCAGACCGAAGTAGGCGAGAATCCGGTAGCCTCGACTAAAGAGCGTTTGCCCCTCGGGCATGGTCGCATCGGCCATGGCAAAATCCTCAGCTATTGAGTCCTGTGTGACGAAACCAACGCGGGCGCCCAAGGGAAATCGCAAACAACAGCGCCGTTTGATACGAATGCCAATTCCATTTCCTAACTCGCCGTCGATGATCGCTGCTGGAAGTACGTTCCACCGAGCCCTGATCGACAGCAGCCAAGTGTAGCCCTTCCGGTCACCGCCTGACAATCTGGATTTTCGACTCGCAGCGTGTTTGACAAGGTCCGGCCCGTTTGCCGTGGGCAGAAGCGCCCGGCCCCCGCCGAAAAAAGGTTCCTGACACCTTTATTTCAAAAGCGCGGTCACGACGTTGCCGTGGACGTCGGTCAGGCGGAAGTCGCGGCCTTGGACGCGATAGATCAAGCGCTTGTGATCGATGCCCAAGCAGTGCAGGATCGTGGCGTGCAGATCGTGGACGTGAACCGGGTCGCGCACGATGTTGTACGAGTAATCGTCGGTTTCGCCATACGTCATGCCGCGCCGGACGCCTCCCCCGGCCATCCACATCGTGAAACAGCGCGGATGGTGGTCGCGACCGTAATCGTCGCTGGTCAGCTTGCCTTGGCAGTACACCGTGCGGCCAAATTCGCCCCCCCACACCACCAGCGTCTCGTCCAGCAGGCCGCGCTGCTTGAGATCGGCGATCAATCCGGCCATCGGCCGATCGATGTCGCGGCACTGCCCGGGGATGTGCTGAGGCAGGTGCACGTGCTGGTCCCAGCCGCGATGGAACAGTTGCACGAAGCGAACTCCCCGCTCGCACAGCCGGCGGGCCAGCAAACAATTGGCGGCGAACGTGCCCGGAGTGCGCGACTCGGGACCGTACATCTCGAAAGTGTGCGCCGGCTCGTCGGCGACGTTGGTCAACTCGGGCACGGACGTCTGCATGCGATAGGCCAGTTCGTACTGCGCAATCCGCGTAGCGATTTCCGGATCGCCATATTCCTGCAGCTTCAACTGGTTCAGCGCGCCGAGATCGTCGAGCATGCGACGCCGCGACTGGCTGTCGACGCCCGGCGGGTTGGAAAGATTCAGCACCGGATCGCCGACCGAGCGAAACTTCACGCCTTGATATTTCGAAGGCAGAAATCCGCTGCCCCACAGCCGGTCATACAGCGGCTGGTCGGCCGGGCTGCCGCTGCCGGAGGAAATCATGGCCACGAAAGCCGGCAGGTCGCGGTTTTCGCTCCCCAGGCCGTACGACAGCCAGGCCCCGATGCTCGGCCGGCCGGCCAGTTGCGCCCCGGTCTGAAAGAACGTCACGGCCGGATCGTGATTGATCGCCTCGGTGTGCATCGACTTGATGAAGCACATCTCGTCGGCGACCCCCGCGGTGTGCGGCAGCAGTTCGCTCAGCCACGCGCCGCTCTGACCGTGTTGAGCAAAAGCATATTTCGAGGCCGCGATCGGAAAACTCGTTTGCCGCGAGGTCATGCCGGTCAAGCGCTGGCCGCCGCGCACCGAGTCGGGCAGCTCGCTGGCCTGGAACTCGCGCAATTTCGGCTTGGTATCGAACAGGTCCAATTGCGAGGGCCCGCCCGACTGAAACAAATAAATGACCCGCTTGGCGCGCGGCGCAAAGTGCGGCAGGCCGGGCAATCCGCCGGCCTCGGCGCCGGTTTGGCCGGCGCGAGTTTCTTCGCCCAGCAGCGAAGCCAGGGCCGCCAGGCCCAGGGTGCCGGCCGACCGCGCAAAGAAATGCCGCCGGTTGAAGAGCGATGGAGTTTCCAAGCGCGTACTCATCCGCTCACTCCTTCGTGACCACTTCGTCGAGATTCAGAATCAAGTTCGCGACCGTCGCATAGGCCGCCAACTCGCCGGCGTCCCATCGCGCGTCCAACGGCGCCTCGCCCACGTGCAGCAGTTTTTCGGCCGCCGACGGCTGCCGGCGAAATTGTTCGAGCTGCCGCTGAAAGCCGGCCAACAAAATCGTCAATTCGCTGTCACTGGGCTTGCGCGCCGTGGCCAGCCGAAACGCCAGCGTGATGCGCTCCGTGGGCGTCGCGCCCTCGGAGAGCATCGCGCGCTGGGCCAACATGCGGGCCGCCTCGACAAACGTCACTTCGTTCATCAAAGTCAGCGCTTGCAGCGGCGTGTTGGTGCGCGTTTCGCGCACCGAGCAGGCCTCGCGCCCCGACGCGTCGAAGGTCATCATCGACGGCGGGGCGATCGTACGCTTCCAAAACGTGTACAAGCTGCGGCGATACAAGCTCTCACCATGATCCTGCACCTCGTCGCCGCCGCCGGTCAATTCCTTCCACAGCCCCGGCGGCTGATAGGGATTGACGCTTGGCCCGCCGAGCTTTTCTGTCAGCAGTCCGCTGATGGCCAGCGATTGGTCGCGAATGACTTCGGCCGACCAGCGGAACCGCGGCCCGTGGGCCAGCAAGCGATTGTCCGGATCGCGTTCCAAAAGCTGCGGCGTGACTTTCGACGATTGCCGGTAGGTGGCGCTGGTGACGATCGTTTTTTGCAGAGCCTTGATATCCCAGCCGCCGGCCATGAACTCGACGGCCAGCCAGTCGAGCAGCTCGGGATGGCTGGGGGCCTCGCCCTGCGCGCCGAAGTCGTCCACCGTTTTCACGAGTCCCGTGCCGAAGTACGACTGCCAAAACCGATTCACCGCCACGCGGGCCGTCAGCGGATTGGCCGGATCGACCAGCCACCGCGCCAAGCCCAACCGGTCGTGGGCCACGCCCGTCGGCAGGGGGTGCAAACTCTGCGGCACGTCGGCGCCGACGCGCTCGCCCGGTTTGTCGTACTGGCCGCGCAGCAGCACGAACGCGTCGCGCGGCGTGGGCATTTCTTCCATGACCATCGTGGTCGGAAAGCCCTCCTCGGCATCGAGCTCCGCCTGTCGCGATTCCAAAACGCGCTGCCAGGCGGCGCGACAATGTTCTGGTGCATGGCGCTCGAGATAATAGGCCCGCAGCTTGGCCAACTGATTCGGCGTGCGATCTTGAGCGACGATGCCCAACAGCGCGTCGATCGACTCTCCCGTGGCCAACAGGGCGACGTCATCGGCCGACAGATTGGTTCGATACACACGCGCGTCGTCGATGCGGCCCTTGAAGCGAGGGCCCGGCCCGCCGCCGCCGATGCGCAGCGGCTCGCTCGAGTTAAAGCTGATATTCAATTCGTCGAGCAAGACCTTGAGCTTTTGCGGCTGTCCGTCGATCAGCACCTGCACGCCGCTGGCGACGCGCGAGCCGTCGTACGTCACCGCCACGTGCTGCCAGCGATCGCAGGCCAGCGGCTGTTCGGTTTCCACGCGCAGCGCGTCGTCCAGCCAGCGGCTCACAAGGTTGACCTGCAGCTTGCCGCCGGCCAACTGTACGCTGTATCCGGTGGCGTCGGACTGGTCGGTCATGCGGGCCAGCACGGTTCCGGTATCGCTCTGCGGATAGATCCAGGCCGACAGCGTGAACTTGTCGAAGAAGCCGAAATTGGCCACGTCGCCGGCATTCACGGCCACGGTGCCATCGAACGCGGCCGCCGCGCCGATCATTCCAGGCGCGAAACTGACCGGGCCCTCCGTCTCGCGCTCGACGCCACTGACTTTTTCTTGCGCGGTTTCGTCGAATGGAAAATGCAGTGCCAGCGCCGCGCTGGGCGCCCATTCGATCGGCCCGCTGGGCGTAAAATGGGCCGCCCACTCGGCCTGGCCGGCGGCCAATTCACCCTGCAAGCCGGCAAAGGCCTCTTCGGCCGCGGCCCGCTGCTGCGCCAGCTTTTGTTGCTGCAGTTGCTGTTCGGCCGTGGGGGCCTTGATCAGCGGCGGCGAATTGCCCACCTTCACCGCCCGGCCTTTTTCCGGCACGTTGTTGAAAAAGGCAAACACCTGGTAAAACTCTTTTTGCGAAATCGGATCGAACTTGTGATCGTGGCACCGCGCGCACGTGATCGTCAGTCCCAGCCACACGGTGGCCGTCGTCTCGACCCGATCGACCACGTACTCCACCGCAAACTCCTCGGGAATGATCCCTCCCTCGGAGTTGCCCCGATGATTGCGATTGAAGCCGGTGGCGATCCGCTGATCGAGCGTCGCGTCCGGCAGCAGGTCGCCGGCAATTTGTTCGATGGTAAACTGGTCGAACGGCAGGTTGCGATTGAACGCCTCGATCACCCAATCGCGCCACCGCCACATCGACCGCACGCCGTCGGTCTGATAGCCGCTGGTGTCGGCATAGCGGGCCGCATCGAGCCAGCGAACCGCCATCCGCTCGCCATAGCGGGGCGAACGCAACAGCCGATCGACCACGCGTGAGTATGCCTCGGGCGAGTCGTCGCCAAGAAAGTCGTCGACTTCCTGGGGCGTCGGCGGCAGGCCCGTCAGGTCGAGCGTGACGCGGCGCACCAGCGTCGTCTTGTCGGCCTCCGGCGACGGCGTCAGGCCCGCGGCCTCCAGCCGGGCCAAGACAAACGCATCAATCGGATTGCGGACCGAAGCCGCGCTTTGCACCCGCGGAATCGGCGGCCGCACTGGCGGCAGGAAGGACCAATGTTTCTCCCACGGCGCGCCCTGTTGGATCCAACGCGCGATCTGTTCGATCTGCGCCGGCGTGAGTTTTTTTCCCGAATCCGCCGGCGGCATACGTTCGTCGGGGTCGGCGCTTGTGATCCGCCGATAAAGCTCGCTCTCCTCAAGGTTGCCCGGCACGATGGCAGCGTCTTTCGCTACGGCTTCGATGTCGAGCCGCAAGTCGGCCTTCCGCTGCGCCTGATCGGGCCCATGGCATTGAAAGCATTG
>JBGQKM010000104.1:0-17947 GCA_041499515.1 Planctomycetia bacterium
GCAGCGCCGGCATCCGCCCGGGCATGCCCCTGGCCGAAGCCACGGCCCTGGCCAGAAATCTCCCGCCACAACATTCCTCATCAGCCCAAGGGCGGAGGAAGAACGCCGCGAAGCCATCGGCTCGCGCGGGGTTTTCGCGCTGGCGGTTGGAGATGCACGATCCGCTGGCCGATCGGCTGGCACTGGGCGAATTGGCCGAGTGGTGTCGACGCTTCAGCCCCATCGTGGGCTGCGAAGAAGCGGACCCCGCCGAGGGCCTGTTGCTCGACGTGACCGGCCTGGGCCCGCTTTTCGGCGGCGAGCAGGCGCTGGCCGATCGTATCGTGCGCGCATTGCACGAGCGTGCTTTGACGGCTCGGGTGGCGATCGCCGATACGCTGGGGGCCGCTTGGGCCGTGGCGCACTTCGCCGATCTGGCGTGCGAGACTTCCGACGCGTCGGCGATTCTCTCGGCTCTGCGCGTGCCGTTGATCGTGCCGGCCGGTCAGACCTGGGGCGCCTTGGCGGCCCTGCCGGTCGAGGCTCTGCGCTTGCCGCCAGAGACGTGCGCGCTATTGGCCGAGATAGGATTGCAGCGGATCGAGCAATTGGCGGCGCTGCCGCGCGACACGCTACGATCCCGCTTCGGCCCCCGGGTGTTGGAAAATCTCGATCGGGCTTGCGGCGCGGCGGCCGAAGCGATCGTGGCCCGCGCGGCGCCGGAGGAATTGGAATTCGCGTGGTCGCTGGAATATCCCACCGATCGGCGCGAAACGATCGAGTTGGTCCTAGCGCCGCTGGTGGCCCGCGCGTGCGACGCGCTAGCGCAACAGGGTCGCGGCGTGTTGCGGTTGCAGTGTCGCTTCGAATACGAGCATCCGCCGGCCGATGATTTCGTCGTCGGCTTGTATCGCCCCAGCGCCTCGGCCCGGCACGTGGGCGATCTGGTGCGATTGAAATTGGAGTCGCTCGGTTTTCGCGAACCGGTGGCGACGATTCGCGTGGCCGTGCTGGCGGTCGATCGGCTCGAAGTCCATCAGCAAGCTCTGTTCGATTCCGATCCCGATTCGCGGTCGAACCGCGAGGCGCCGCGGGCGTTGGCCGCGCTGGTCGATCGGCTGAGCAATCGCCTGGGTCCCGACGCGGTGGTGCGACCCCGGCTTTTGGCCGGCGCGCAGCCCGAGTTCGCTTGCCAGTATCAACCGCTATCGAGCCTGGCGACTCGCCGCCGGAAAAAAACCCACGGCGGCCGGCCCGCCGAGACGCCGGTCGCGGGCGATCGCCCTTTGCGCCTGGAGCCCAAGCCGCTGCCGCTGTCGGTCGTGTCGCTGGCGCCCGAGGGCCCGCCGGTGACCTTCCGCCTCGCGGGCCGCGACGAACGAGTGGTGCGCGTCTGGGGGCCCGAGCGTATCGAGACCGGCTGGTGGCGCACGCGTTGCGTGCGGCGCGACTATTACCAGGTGGAGACGGCGCGGGGAGCCCGCTATTGGTTGTTTCGGCACTTGAACAGCGGCAAGTGGTTCCTGCATGGAGTATTCGCGTAAGAGCCAGCCCGAAAACCACCCCTCACCCTGCCCTCTCCCGCAAGGGGAGAGGGTTCCCGGATAGGCTCACCCTGCCCTCTCCGGCTCGACTGAGCTCGCCGAAGTCCGCAAGGGGAGAGGGTTCTCGGATGGGCTCGAAGACACACCGGCTGAAAGGTTCTCGCGATGCCCGATCCTCCGATGTCCAGCAAGCGACGACCGCCGGCCGGTCGGCCGATGGTGCTTTTGCACAGCGGGCCGCGTTATGCCGAGCTGCACTGCAAAACCAATTTTTCTTTTTTGGAAGGCGCCTCGCACCCGGACGAACTGGCGCTGCGCGCCGCGGAACTGGGGCTTGCGGCGTTGGCGATTACCGATCGCAATACGCTGGCCGGCGTCGTCCGCGCGCATACGGCCGCCAAGAGCCTCGAGCTTCCGCTGGTGATCGGCGCGGAAATCGACCTGCTCGACGCTCCGTCGCTGGTGCTGTGGACGACCGATCGGGCTTCCTACGGCCGTTTGGCCCGGCTGATCACTCGCGGTCATCGGCAGGCTCCCAAGGGCGAGTTTCGCCTCACGTTCGACGAACTGGCCGACGGCTCGGCCGGCCTGCTGTGCGGAGTGCTGCCGCGCGATCGGCCGCAAGAAGACAAACCTGCCGCCGGCCTGGTCGAGGCGCTGCATCGTTTTCGCGAGCTGTTTGGCGACCGCTGTTATTGTCTCGCCGAGCTTTGCAAGGGGCCCGACGACCAGGGCCGGCTGGCGGAGTTGTCGCGGCTGTCGCGACGCGCGCGTGTGCCGCTGGTGGCTGCCGGCGACGTGCACTATCACGCTGGCGGCCGGCTGGTTTTGCAGGATGTGTTGACGGCGGTTCGCCTGGGCCTGGCCGTGGCCGAAGCCGGCGACGCGCTGTTTCCCAATGCCCAGCGTTATCTGAAATCGCCGGCGGAAATGGCCGAGCGTTTTGCCCACGCGCCGGAAATGCTGGCGCGAACGCTGGAAATCGCCCGCCGCTCGACGTTTTCGCTCGACGAGCTGCGGTACGAATATCCCGAAGAGCTTGCGCCGGCGGGCGAGACTTCGCTTGCGTATCTTTCGCGGCTGGTGTGGACCGGCGCCGGCCGTCGCTATCCACGCGGCATTCCCGACAAGGTCCGCGCGCTAGTGGAGCACGAGCTGGCATTGATCGGCGAGTTGCATTACGAGGCCTATTTTCTGACCGTTTTCGACCTGGTCCGCTTCGCCCGGCGGCGGGGCATTTTGTGCCAGGGGCGCGGCTCGGCGGCCAACTCGGCGGTGTGCTATTGCCTGGGCGTGACGGCGGTCGATCCCGAGCGGATGGACCTGCTGTTCGAGCGGTTTGTCAGTCGCGAACGCAACGAAGCGCCCGACATCGACATCGACTTCGAACATGAGCGGCGCGAGGAAGTGCTGCAATACGTTTATGAAAAATATGGCCGCGAGCGGGCCGGTATGACCGCCGAGGTGATCACGTACCGACCCCGCTCGGCCGTGCGCGACGTGGGCAAGGCCCTGGGCTTGTCGCTCGATCGCGTCGATGCCCTGGCCAAGGGCCTGGAACACCATGCCGACTGCGCGCAACTGCCCCAGCGCTGTCGCGAGGCGGGCATCGATCCCGAGTCGTTTCTCGGCGGCCGACTGATCGAGCTGGTGGGAACGTTGATCGGGTTTCCGCGCCACCTGGGGCAACACGTCGGCGGCATGGTGATCACCCGAGGCCCGCTGTGCGAACTGGTGCCGATCGAAAACGCCGCCATGGACGACCGCACCGTCATCCAATGGGACAAAGACGACCTGGACGCGCTGGGCATTCTGAAAGTCGATTGCCTGTCGCTGGGCATGCTCACCGCGATCCGCAAATGCTTTGGGCTGATCCACCAGCACACGGGCCGCGCGTTGACGCTGGCCACGATTCCGCCGGGCGATCGGGCCGTGTACGACATGATCTGCCGGGCCGACACGATGGGCGTGTTCCAGATCGAAAGCCGGGCACAAATGAGCATGTTGCCCCGCCTGCGACCGCGCACGTTTTACGACCTGGTGATCGAAGTGGCCATCGTCCGCCCGGGCCCGATCCAGGGAAACATGGTCCATCCCTACCTGCGTCGCCGTGCCGGGCAGGAGCCGATCACGTATCCGAACGACGAAATTCGCGAGGTGCTCAGGCGCACGCTCGGCGTGCCGTTGTTTCAGGAGCAAGCCATGCGGCTGGCCGTGGTGGCCGCGGGTTTTACGCCGGGCGAGGCCGATCAACTGCGCCGGGCGATGGGCGCGTGGCGCCGGCCGGGACTCATCGACCAATTCCGCCAGAAACTCGAGGAAGGCATGCGCGCCAAGGGGCTCTCGCGAGAATTCGCCGCGGGCGTTTTCCGGCAAATCAGTGGCTTCGGCGAATATGGATTTCCCGAGTCGCACGCCGCCAGCTTTGCTCTGCTGGTGTATGTCTCGGCCTGGCTGAAACACTACTATCCGGCCGCGCTGACCGCGGCGCTGCTCAACAGCCAGCCGATGGGTTTTTATGCGCCGGCCCAACTGGTACGCAACGCCGCCGAGCATGGCGTCGAGGTCCGCCCGGTCGACGTCAACGCCAGCGACTGGGCGTGCACGCTGGAAGACGGGGCGCTGCGGCTGGGGATGAGCTTCGTCGCCGGGCTGTCGGAAACGCACGCCCGCGCGATCGAACGGGCCCGGCAGGACGGTGCGTTTCGGGGCTGGAAAGATTTTGTTCGCCGCGTGCCATTGAGCCGGGCGGTCGTTTCGCGATTGGCCGGCGCGGATGTTTTTTCGTCGCTGCGGCTCGATCGCCGCAGCGCGCTATGGCACGCGCTGGCCGAAGAAAAACAGCCGCGGCCCTTGCCGCTGTTCGAGGCCTTGGACGCAGACGACGAAACCGCGGCGCCGTTGCCGCGGCTGGATCTGCGCGAGGAAGTCGTGGCCGATTATCGCACCGTCGGCTTATCGTTGCGGGCCCATCCGATGCAGTTTCATCGCTCGCAGCTTGCGGCGTTGGGCATCGTGCCGGCGGCGCGGCTGGCGACGCATCCGGCCGATCGGCACGTGCGCGTGGCCGGGGTCGTGCTGGTGCGGCAGCGGCCGAGCACGGCCAAAGGCATCACCTTCGTAACCCTGGAAGACGAAACCGGCACGGTGAATCTCATCGTTCGCCCGGATGTGTGGGGGCGTTATTATCGCGTCGCCCGCACCGCCTCGGTCCTGATCGCCGGCGGCCGGCTGCAGCGGCATGCCGAAGTGATCCACGTGCTGGTCAGCAAACTGGAAGATCTGTCCGAAGTGCTGCAAGGGCTGGGCTCGCAATCGCGCGATTTCCGTTAACAAAGAAGAATTAGCCACCGAGGGCCGAGAGGACACAGAGGGGTCACGAAGAAACGAGGAAGAATATGATGTGGCATTCACACGGGAAGGTCGGCTGGGCGGCGCGAGGCCAGTCGGCCGGCGATGATCAGAATCACCGCGACGCCGACGTAAATCACGGCGGTCGAGGCGATCGCCACGCTCATCGTGACGCCCTTGTCGACCGCCAGGCCCACGAAATACGCGCCCATCGCGCCGCCCAGCCAGCCGATCATGTTCATCAGGCCCACCGACGTGCTGCGGCGCGAGAGCGGCACGACGTCGTAGAGCGACGCCCAGATGTTGGAATCGTAGATGCCCTTGGAGAGTCCGAAGAAGATCATGGCCGCGATCAGCACGTTCAGGTCCAACGTGTCGCCGCATACGAAAATGAACGGCGCTCCGCAGAGTGCGCCGAAGGCTTGCACGTACATGCGTCCGCCGGCGGTCCGCGAGCGCATCCAGTCGGCCATCGCGCCGCCGAGCATCGCGCCGATCATACTGGCGATTTGCAGAAAGACCGTAGCCGACACGCCGGCCACCGCGAGACTCAGGTCGAACTTCTCTTTGAGAAACGTCGGCATCCAGGTGAGAAACACCAGGCCCACCGAGTTCGCGCCGAGAAACGCCAGCGCCAACAACAATGCCGAAGGCGTGGACCGCAGCCCGCGCAGGAACTCAGCGATCGGCATGGGCGGCTCGACGTGGACTTCGGCCCGCCGGCCCGATTCCTGAAGTTCGGCTTCGTCGCGCCGCGGTTCGCGGATGAAGGCCGCCAGCACGAGTCCCAGCACGATGCCGGCGGCGCCCAAGACAAGAAACGGCGACTGCCAGCCGTAGTGCTGGCCCATCCACCCGGCCAGCGCGCCGCCGCCGATGGTGCCGGCGTAGACGCTGGTCTGGTGAAAGCTCATGGCGCGCGAGCGCGTGCGCTTGGAGTGGTAGTCGCTGATCAACGACATCGACGCGGGAAAGTAGACGGTTTCGCCCAGTCCTTCGGCTCCGCGCACGAAAATGAACTGCCACGATTGGGAACACAGCGCGGTAAAGCCGGTGACCAGGCTCCAGACGTAGAGACCGCTGAGGATCACCAGCTTCCGCGAGCTACGATCGCTCAACTGGCCCGCGAAAGGCGCCGTCAACGCGTAGACCATGGCAAAGGCCGAACCGATCAGGCCGAGCTCCTGCTTGGAAAACCCGAACTCGTCTTCCAGCACGGGAAACACGGAGAAGATGGCCTGCCGGTCGGCATAGTTGAAAAAGCAAATGAACCACAGCATGCCCACGACGGCCCAGCGATACCAGGATTTGGACGGCGTGGTGCCCAGCGGCTGGCCGCCGGAGGAACGGCTGGGATCGGGGCGTTGCATGCGTGTTCCGACGGGGCGTTAGGGACAGTCGATGCGGCAGGCGGCAAGGTTAATGCGAAAAGCGAGTAGCTGCAAGGGGTTGTGCCAAAAAGTCGGGCGTTTTTCCGCGATCGGCCGACGCGCGGTCGGAGTCCCGGATGTTGCGCAAACTGGCTCACCAAGTGAGGTATCAAAAAAAACGAAAAAAATAATCCTCGGGTATTGACATTCCCCCCATTCACAGTAAATTGGCGAGAAGTTCGCAGTAAAGTAACGGTGACGTACACGTGGGTTGAGCTCATACTTTTGGTATCCTGACGACGGACCGAACTAAGGAGAATCGCTAATGACCCGCAACTATGTGTCGTCAATTTCTTTTTCTTTCTGCGCGCTCATCGTTTGTTCTTTGATGTGCATCTCAGCGCAGGCCACGACGATCACCTTCGCCCCAGGCGACTACGACAACACGCCGAACACCGTGACCAGCCCGGCAGTGCAGCACCTCAATCAGACGACCGGCAAGTTCCGCGACGTTTTCTGGTGGTCGGATCGGAATAGCGCGGTCGGCCTTGGTTCCCCTGATTACATCAACCGGGGAAATAGCATGGTTTTGACGGGTGGCTCGCCTCAACACCCCGTCTTCGGCCCGGGCCCCTACACGGCCCTGAACTTCAGCGGGAATTCACCCAGCGGCGGCCAAAGCTACATGGCCGTTTACGACACGACGCCAGGCAATGTTGCCCCCACGAACCTTTTCAACGCCTCCCAAGGCCTGACAATCAGTGCGGACGTCTTATTTACGGAGAATACCCATAACACGTCCGCCGGAGTCGTGTCGCTTTACGCCGAAGGCCAGGATGGGCTTGCCTTGCTGGCAAACAATGTGGGTGGTACTCAAACGGACGTCCCCAAGTTGGACCTCATTTGGCAAAGCGCTGGGGCTGGAACAACGTTGGCATCGGTTCCCCTTATGGGCTCTCCCAACGGTAGCGCAATTGTCCCGGCAACGTGGTACAATGTTTCGATGACACTGTCGGTTTCCGGGGACTCATGGACCGCGAACGGGACGTTCAAGAACCATGTGATCGGTACCGATCCGACAAGCGCCTTGGGCAGTACGATCACTACTCTGTCCTACACGGGCTCGCTCTTGAACACCGACCCCACCGCTCTGTTCCTCTCGAATCCCGGCGAGATTGGGGTCATTGCGCAGGCTAATGAGGCCTTTGCTGATGCTATTGCCGATCCTCTTAACCCGACGGTTGACAACGTCGGTGTGAGCATCACCAACTTCAGTTTCGTCCCCGAGCCCGCTAGCTTTACGCTGGCCGGCATGGGCCTTCTGGGCCTGGCCGGCTACGCGGTAGCCCGCCGTCGGAAGCGAAGCCGGGCCCTCGGCGGAGACTAGTCTCTCGCGGTTGCCTTCTTAGTCGGTTTTTCTGCCGACTTTTGCTGTCGCGGCAACCCGCGCAAGCCCCTTGTCGAAACCAGCCCGCGGCCGGTCACTGACCGTACTCGCGGTTTCAGGGCATTGCCCGAGTTCTCCGCTGGGGCACCCGAAACAGGGCGCGCGGCAAAATCCATGCGAAAACCGTGTATTTGCACCCGCTTAGGATGCGAAAACCGCTTCTCGGCGGGACGCCGACCAAAAATCAGGTGATCGCTTGACTTCGCAAAGCGCGCAATTAGAGTGGGAGTTGTGGATTCCTGCAGCCTGAAAAGCTGAAATCTACTGCTCACGCTCCAGTGCTAATGATTCTTGATTGAGAGCCCTGTAAACGCGGTTTAACCGCCTGGCGCTTCGGCGCGCTTCTCTGGCTCTCGACCCTTTTCCCTTCGGCTCCTTGGGCCATTCGTCGCTGCGCTTCCATGCCGCGGATAAGGCGAATCGCCGGCGCCGTCTCAACACATTGAACTGCCGCGGATCGTGCGCTCGCGCCCGACACGGCTTTGACCGATTGAGATTTTGCACTTTTTCTAGACGCAGAGAAACACCATGAAGCGGTATGGATTTGCCTTGGCGTTGGCCATTGCGCTAACGCCCGTATCGGCCATGGGCGGCCCGATTACCTACAATTTCTCCAGCGGCACTCTTGCCGCCACCGCCGTGTTCAACCGCTCGGGCAGCGACCTGGTCGTTACCCTCTCCAACACGTCGGCCGCCGACGCGACGGTGCCGACTGACATATTAACGGGCATCTTCTTCGAGGTCACGGGCGATCCTCTGCTGACTCGCACCTCGGCGCTGGTTCCACTGGGCAGTTCGGTTCTGGTGGGCGGAACCGGCGCCGACGTGACGCCGGTGGATCGCGTGGTGGGGGGCGAATGGGCTTATCTGAATGCCCTGAATCAAGTGCCCGCGACCAATGAGGGGATCTCATCCTCGGGGCTGGGCATTTTCGGTCCGAGCAACGTGTTTCCCGGTGCAAACCTGCAAGGTCCCGCCGACCCGGCCGGCATCCAATATGGGATTACCTCGGCCGGCGACAACCTGACGACCGGCAACGGCGGCCTGTCGGGGCAGAATCTGATCAAGAACTCGGTGGTGTTCACCCTCTCGGGATATAGCGGAGAACCGAGCGCGAATATCACCAGCGTGGCCTTCCAGTATGGCACTGCGCTGGACGAACCCCGCGTTCCAGGTATAGAGCTTCATGCTCCCGAGCCTGGCTCGTGGGTCCTGCTGGGTATCGGCGGACTCGCTCTGGCCATCGGCCGATGGCTGCAACGAAGGCGGTAGGGATCGGTCGCCGCGAGCGATGGCCCTTGACACAAAACGGCCTTCCGACCCAAGTCGTCTCTGAGCCACCTTTCTTTCCCAAATTACCAGGCAGCGGTCCTTCGTCTTCGAGATTGGAGCCGCTTTTCTGCCTTTTGACCGGAATTTGGCCCAAACTGTCCATCTGCCGTTGCAGGACGTGATCTGCGGCGGTGCATGGCCACGATGCACGCCTTGACCTCTACCATTGGCGGTTAGAATTTTTTTAAAAAATTAATCCGCGGGTATTGACATGCCCCCCATTCACATTATCCTAGGAGGAAATCTGAGGACAAGGCCAGCTAAGTGAGCAGGCTCGACATCTTGGACATGCACTCTTGAACAGGTCATCAAGGAAGGAACGCTAATGAATTTCAACAAATCGCTGATGGCTTTTGCCATCACACTGGTAAGCCCTTGGGCCGTCATGGCTGGCCCCATTTCTTACAACTTTACAAGCGGCACTCGAGCCGCAACTGTCGATTTCGCGCGGTCAGGCACCGACCTGATCGTGACGCTCACCAACACGTCGACTTTCGACGCGATGAATCCGACGGACATTTTGACGGCCGTCTTCTTTGACGTCGTGGGTAATCCCACACTTTCGCGCACCTCCGCGATCATTGCTCCCGGTAGTTTCGCGTTTACGCCAGGAACGGGAGCCACCGTCACGCCAGTCGGTGGAGTGGTGGGAGGCGAATGGGCGTACAAGAACTCTTTGGCCTACATGCTCAACAACCAGGCTGTTTCCTCGGTCGGCCTGAATATCTTTGGACCGGGCGATCTATTTCCGGGCCCCGACCTGACGCCTCCGCCTAGCCCCGACGGCGTGGAGTGGGGGATTACTTCGATTGGCGACAACCCGACGACGGGCAACGGCGGTCTGATTGGAAATAACCCGCAGGACTTGATCAAGAACGCGGTGGTGTTCACGTTGGGAGGATATACCGGCGAGCCTAGTACCGACATTCTAAGGGCCACATTCCAGTATGGCACAGCGCTGGATGAGTTCAGTATTACGGTTCCCACTCCGGAACCCGGTTCGTGCGTTTTGCTGGGCCTGGGGGGCATCGGATTCGCCGCACTTGTCGCGCGCCGCAGGATGCGGCAAACGAAAAGCGGCTAGCGTGCAAACCGCGGCGGTTGAGTAAGTTCATTCGTCGATTCGCGGCAGAATCAAACAACCTGGCGAATCTCATCGGGCCGAAGCATGACTCAATGCTTCGGCCCGCTGCTTTTTGCGCCCGCGGCGGGGCGGTGCCTTTCGGTTCACGGACATTCGATTGACGACGCCTCGCGGTCGCGATTATGCTGGAAAGCCTGCGACTGGCCGATCAAGACCGGCTAGTGAATCACAACCCGCCAGGCGACCCCCCGCAATGTCCTGCATGCCTTTTCGACCCGTCCTGCTGGTTCTGCTGTCTTGTGTTGCCGTGGCCCGGGCTGGCGACGATTGGCCGCAGTTTCGCGGGCCCGATGGGCAGGGGCATTCTGACTCGCTGGGCGTGGCGCTGGCCTGGAGCGAAACGGAACACGTTACCTGGAAGACCGAAATCCCCGGCCAAGGCTGGTCTTCGCCCGTGGTGCTGGGCAACCAGGTCTGGATGACCACGGCGACCGAGGAAGGCCGCTCGTTGCGCGCGGTGTGCGTCGATCGCGAATCGGGACGTCTGACGCACGACGTCGAGGCGTTTCACCCCGCCGAGCCGATTGAAAAGCACGCCACCAACAGCTACGCCTCGCCCACGCCGATCCTGGAGGGCAACCGCGTCTACGTGCATTTCGGCACCCTCGGCACGGCCTGCCTCGATACGAGCACCGCCCAGGTCGTATGGCAAAACCAGGAATTGCAGCTCGATCACCAGGTCGGGCCCGGCAGTTCGCCGGCGCTGTTCGAAGACTTGCTGCTGTTCAATTGCGACGGCATCGACGTGCAGTACGGCGCCGCGCTGAACAAGAAAACCGGCGCGCTGGTTTGGAAAACCCAGCGCTCGGGGGTCATCGACAAGCCCAACGATCGCAAGAAGGCCTTCGTCACTCCGCTGGTGATCCACTCTGGCCAGCGCGACCTGGTGATCATGACCGCCGCCGAATGGGTCTACGCCTACGATCCACGCACCGGGCAGGAAATCTGGAACGTCAAACATCCCGGTTTTTCGGGGGCGCCGCGGCCGGTCTTTGGACATGGATTGGTCTTCGCCGGCACGGGATTCATGATGCCCGAAATGTTGGCGATTCGCCCCGACGGCGTTGGCGACGTTACCGCCAGCCATCTGGCGTGGAAGACCGATAAAGGAGCGCCCACCAAGCCGTCGCCGCTGCTGGTGGGCGACGAGTTGTACCTGGTGAGCGACGCGGGCGTGGTCACCTGCCTCGACGCCAAGACCGGCAAGCAGCATTATCGGCAGCGATGGGGCGGCCACTTTTCGGCTTCGCCGATCGCGGTCGATGGACGCATTTATTGCTGCGATGAAGAGGGCCGCACGTTCGTCTTTGCCCCCGGAAAAAAATATCAAGAGCTGGCCGTCAACCAGCTATCCGGTCATGTGATGGCCTCGCCCGCGGTGGCCGGCAGCGCGCTGTTTTTGCGAACCGACACGCACCTGTATCGGATCGAGCCATAGCGAGCATCGCGGCTTGGGCATCGCGATCTCCCCGATCGGCACGACGGCAACGATCGGCCGTTCACTTCTTGATGTCGTACGCGAGCAGCGCGTCTTGCTCGCGCAGGTACAGCTTGCCGCCGGCGATCACGGGGTGCGACCAGCTCGGCTGCTCCACGCCGGGAATCTTGAAGTGACCCTTTTCCTGATATTCCTCGGGCGTCGCGCCGACCAGGGCCATCACGCCGTCCTGAAAGCGGAGATACAAGTTGCCGTCGGCATAGCCCAACGCCGCCGAGCCCATGCCGGGCCCGTGCGGATGCCGCCAGACGGTTTTTCCAGTCTTCCATTCCAGGCAGGTCGGCGCGCCGGCATTGTGTCCATGACCGGCGTAGAGATAGTCGCCCAGAATAATCATGCCGCCATGATGATTTTGAAATTCCTTGCCCTCGAGGAAGTAGACTTCTTCGGCCTTGACGCCGCCGCCGTCGGCCTGCAATTTCAACAAGGCGGCGCCGGTCTGATAGCCGGAGGAGCAAAACACGTAATCGCCGTGGACCAGCGGCGTGGGCACATTGGCCGTTCGATTGGCCACGCGGTTGTAGCCCCAGAGAAATCTTCCATCCTTGGCGGCGACGCCGACCACGCCGCGCCCCATGAGTTGCACGTATTGTCGCACACCGCCGCCGTGGCCGATCACGATCGACGCATACGCCGCCCCGTCGCCGCCCCGGTCGCCCAGCAAGGGGATCGACGAACGCCAGATTTCAGCGCCCGTCTTTTTGTCCAGCGCGACGATGGCCGTATCCGGTCCGCCCGGCGTGCAGATCAGCCGCTCGCCGTCCACCAGCGGCGATTCGCTATAGCCCCAGTGGGAGTGCATTCTGCCGTCGAAGTCGCTGTTCAGGTTGCGGTGCCAGACTTCCTTGCCGCCCTCGACGTCCAGGCACACCAGATCGCCGTGCGGACCCAAGGCATAGAGCCGGGCGCCGTCGACCGTGGGCGTGCAGCGTGGGCCCGAATATCCCTTCGGTTCCCAAATGTCGCTGATCCGCGTGCTCCACAGCTCTTTGCCGTCGGCCAGGTTCAAGGCGATGACGAACTGGCCCGCCTCGCGGTCGCCCATCGTAAAGATTCGACCGTCGGAGATCGAGATGCTGGAAAACCCGCTTCCCAAGCCGTTGGTCTTCCAGGCCAAAGGCGGTCCGTTCTCGGGCCATTCGTTGACCAATCCCGAATCGGCCGAAATGCCGTCGCGATGTTCGCCCCGCCATTGAGTCCATTCGGTGCCGGGGACACGTTTGGCCGCCGGCCGCTTGTCGGCCGCTCCCACGGACACGCACCACGCAAAGACCAGCAAACAAACGATCGGCACAACCAGGTGGCGGGTCATCAAAACACTCCTTTCGGGCAGGTTGAGAGGCGCAGGTGGCTTGCGGGCGCGGAGTCGGCAGGTTCAGGGCTGCTTCCGCGGAATTCCCCGAAATTCTACTCGGCCAGGCTGGGGGTCGCAAGTTAGACCATGCTGTTCCAACAGCCGGTGCGCCAAGCAACCACCGACGATGTTCAGCCCTTGGCAGGTTCGCCGGCCCCAGCGGCCGAGTCGACCGTGATCGTGCCGGCGGTGAGGACGGGCAGGGTTGAAAAGTCCGGATGCTCACCGGCCGCTTGCTGCGCGAGCCTCGCATTGGCAGGCGGCGCCGCCGGCGGACCCTCGATCGACCGAGGAGCACGCCATCCCACGATCACGACGTAGTCCTGCGCATCGCGTATCCAGAGCTCGAAAACTCCGGGCAAGTTCTGCGCTGCGACGGTCTGTCCAATGCTGACCCGGAACGATTGTTCGCCGATCACGCGGATTTTTTTCCACTGCACCGGCACGCCGCTCAGCGAATCGCAGTCGACAACCTCCCAATTGTCCGGCGCGTCCTTGAATGTTTCCTTGAGCTTCGCTTGGAATTCCGTCGCCAACGTTTCGGCGTCACCCGGTTTGGAGGGCAATGCGGCCAGATAACAATAGAACGGCAGCTTGGAGTTCTGGGCGTCGGTGACTGTGCCCTCGTAGCAGATTTTGAAGCCGGGCAGCTCCAAAAACGGCGGCTGGAGACGATCGGGGCTGATTTTCGGGCCGTCGTCGGGATGCGCGCTGTCGGCCGCGTATGAGGCCGGGAAAACCATCGGCACCCGAATCTTGATCGGCGTGTCGGCCAGTTGCGTCGGCGCCCACAGTCCACGGAATTTCGCCTCGCCCCGCAAGACTTCCAGACGGCGCGTGACGAGCTTGTCGTAGTCCGACGTGCCGCACCCCTCGAACGTCGCAAACAGGCAGGCTCCAGCGAGCCAGGCCCCCAAGCAGGTCGTGTACGATGATCGGTGCATAATCGGCCCGTGCAAGAGATTGATCGACAGCCGTGCGGCGATCCGTTGGCAGCCCAATCCAATTCTGCTCGGCATGGGCCCGATGTGTCAAGCGACGAGCAAGAACACGCTTCCCTGCGGCCGCACCGGTTGCGAGCCGGCCGGCCGCTGTTCATAATCAGCACTTTGCCCAACAGGGCCCGAATTCCGGGCATTTCACCGTTCTGGCGAGCATGCTCCATGAGCCGATTTTCGAAGCGGGCAAGAATCGCTTCGCTATGCCTGCTGCACGTTTTCGGTGCTTGCTCCGCCATCGCGCTGTCGGCCGAGGTGATTCCGCATGCGCAGGACAAGCCGCCTGGCCCTCCATTGTCCCCGCAGGAGGCCGTCAAGAAAATGACGGTGCCCGAGGGCTTCAGCGTCGAGTTGGTGGCCAGCGAGCCAGATATCGTCAACCCGGTCGCCATGACCTTCGACCAGCGCGGCCGGATTTGGATCACCGAGAGTCTCGAATATCCGCGCCATGATGCCGGCCCGGGCCGCGACCGGATCAAGGTTTTGGAAGATACCGACGGCGACGGCCGGGCCGATAAGTTCACGGTCTTCGCCGACGGCTTCAACATCCCCTCGGGCATCGCCGTGGGCTATGGCGGCGTGTGGGTGGCCAATGCCCCCGACATTTTATTTCTGCAGGACACCGACGGCGATGGCCGGGCCGACAAGCGCGAGGTGGTGGTCACGGGCTTTGGCCGCGATGACACGCACGAGTTGCCCAACTCGCTCACCTGGGGTCCCGACGGCTGGCTGTATGGACTCAACGGCGTGTTCAATCCAAGTCACGTGACGCACAACGGCAAGCAATATGACTTCACCTGCGCGTTGTTTCGCATTCACCCGCGCACGCGCGAGTTTCAGCTTTTCGCCCAAGGCACGAGCAATCCCTGGGGCGTAGCCTGGGATACCGAAGGCAACGCGTTCGTGAGCGCCTGCGTGATCGATCACCTCTGGCATTTGACCGAGACCGGCTACTATCTGCGCCAGGGCGGGCCCTATCCGCCGTACACCTCGCCGATGGGCTCGATCGTCAAACACGCGCACCAAAAAGCGGCCTATTGCGGCATTCATTTCTTCGATAGCGACGCCTATCCGCCGGACTATCGCGACCGGCTCTATATGGGCAACATTCACGGCGGCTGCATCAACGTCGACGTGCTGGCGCGCGACGGCTCGACGTATGCCGGCGCTGCGGCTCCCGATTTCTTGACCGCCCACGATGCCTGGTTCATGCCGGTGGTGCAAAAGACCGGCCCCGACGGCTGCCTGTACATCCTGGATTGGTACGACCGTTATCACTGCTATCAAGACGCGGGCCGTGATCCCGAGGGGATCGATCGCCTCAAAGGCCGGCTGTATCGCGTGCGCTATCAAGACACGCCCCGAGCCCCGCGCTTCGATCTGGGCGCCGAAACCGATGCGCAACTCATCCAGCGCCTGAGCAGCCCGAACGTTTATTTTCGCGATCTGGCCCAGCGCATCCTGTGCGAGCGCAACGATCCGGCAACGCGTTTGACGCTCGAGCGGCTTGTGATCGACACTTCGACGCCGCGTAAGACCCGCATGCACGCCCTGTGGACGCTGGTCGGCGGCGGTTCGCTCTCGACCGAGTTGCATCGAGCGTTGCTGGTGGACGATGACTCGGGCTTTCGCGCTTGGGGCGTCCGCGCGGCGGGCAATTTTGCAAAGATCGACCCGACGCTGCGGCAGAAAGTCGTTTCAATGAGCGGCGATCCCGCGGCGGAGGTCCGCTTGCAGGTGGCGATCGCCGCCAACAAGATCGACGGCGTCGACCCGATGTCGATACTGCTGGAAGTGCTGGTCCGCAGCGGCGACGATCGCTTGATCCCGCATATCGTATGGCAAAACCTGCATCCCCTGCTGGAAGAGCAAGGGCCACGATTCCTGCAACTGATCGGTCAGGATGACTTCAAGCATTCCAAGGCGATCGCGGCGCTCATGCCGCGCGTGATCGATCGGCTGCTGGACAATCGCCATCCGGCGCCGATCGTGGCCCTGATGAACACGCTGGCCAACGAGTCGCAAGGCGATCGGGCCCCGTTGCAAAAGTGTTTGAACGCCCTGAGTCGCAAGTTGGAGCATCGCGAGATTACGCCGGAGCAATTGGCGCAACTTCGGCCGGAACTCGAACAGCTTGTCAAGAGAATCATGGCGGGTCCCGCCAACGATCCGCTGCGTGCCGACGCGAGCCTGCTGGCCTCGACGTGGAAGGATCCACAGGCCCTGGCGGCCGTACGAGCCATGTTCGTGGCCCACGACCAGTCGCCCCAGCGTCGCGCACAAGCCCTCGGCGCGCTGGTGGCTGCCGGCGACGATTCGCTGCAGGCGTCAGTTGCCGAATTGTTCGCCGATACGCGAACGCATCCGGTCGAGCTGCGCAGCGCGGCCCTCGGATCGTTGGCCCGATTGGATGCGCCCTGGGTGGCGCGCGTGATCTTGGCCAGCTACCAACGGCTCGAACCTGAACTGCGCCCTCAGGCCATCGAACTGTTGACCGAGCGCCGGACGTGGGCCGAGCCCTTGCTGGAGGCCATCGGCCGCCGGGAGATTCCCACTTCGGCCCTGAATGTGAATCAGGTGCGGCAATTGCTGGCGCGTGGCGACGAATCGCTGGCGGAGAAAGTCAAGGCCCTGTGGGGATCCGTGCGCACCGACCGCGATCCGAAGCGTGAGGAAGTCATCGCCCAGATGCGAACGTTTCTGCGGCGCACCGCCGGCGACCCCCAGGCCGGGCAGGAAGTCTTCAAGCGCGTGTGCGGCCAATGCCACAAACTCTATGGCCAAGGCCCGGACGTCGGCCCCGACATCACGCTCAATGGCCGCAGTTCCTTCGAGCAACTGCTCTCCAACGTGTTCGACCCCAGCCTGATCATCGGCGCCGCCTATCAAGCCCGCACCGTGGCCACCGAGGATGGCCGGGTCCTGACTGGGCTGCTGGCCGAGGAAAACGATCAGCGCGTGGTGCTCAAGACCCAAGGGGGCACGATAGAGACCATCGCTCGGGCCGACGTGGCTGAGATGAAGACAAGCGCGCTGTCTTTGATGCCCGAGGATTTGGAAAAACAGCTCAAACCTCAAGAACTGGCCGATCTGTTCGCGTTGCTGACGCTGGACAAGCCCCCCGGCGACCCCAGCGCGAAGAAACTGCCCGGCACCCAGCCGATCGTTCCGCGCCAGACGAACGACCCAGCCCGGTTCGCCGAGCTGGTGGGCGAAATCGCGCCCGGTTTTTCCACTTCGCGAGTCGGGAAACCCGGCCTTGCGATCGTGGCGGAGCACGCCGGCCGCGAAGGCGTCTTGCGTACCGTGCCAACCAGCCAGCAACAGCCTTGCGTGCTGCAGCGCACGCTCGACGTGCCGGACGACAAGAGCACTCGACTGGTGCTGAGCGTCTCGCACGATCCGCACGGCACGTGGAATCTGACAGTTCGGGCCAGTGGCAAGCCGTTGCACCAGGCGACGATCGGAGGCCCCGACGCCCCGGCTGCCTGGCGGACGATTCTGCTCGATTTGAGTGCCTTTGCCGGCAAGCAAGTCAAACTGGAATTAATCCAGGCTTCCACCGGCGGCAAGCTCGACGCCGGGTATTGGGGCCAGGTGGAGATTGTCTCGGAATAAACCTGCGAGTGATACCACGGCGCGGCCTGGCCGGCGGCGGCGTGATGGTTCTTTGGTCAGCGCCCGACGATTCGCACACAACTTTGATTAACCCCAGCGGATGGAGTGCCCCAGCATGGCCGAGACTCATTTTCCCACGGTGTCCAAGCCCCCTAAGGTCAAAAAGCATCAAGTCCTGCTGGTGGCCAGCGGCGATTTGCGGCTCTCGGCCAATCAGAAATGCTGGCCGGCCCAACAGGAAATGGAACGAGCGTTGACGCGCGCCGTGGCCAACGCCGGCTACGAGCTCGTGCGGGCCCATCCGTTCAAGCC
>JBGQKM010000105.1:0-17911 GCA_041499515.1 Planctomycetia bacterium
CGAAATCAGATCAAGACTGCAATTGTCGCTGTTTTTCGCTATGTCGACGGACTGCTACATGCAGGGAAGATGTCGGAATGCAATACACTGCTTGAGAATGTGCCGGTTAAGCGACTTCCGTTTCGGATCGCACTCGCGTTCTTAACAATCACCGCCAAAATTCCTCGGGCAGAACTGCCTACTCGCGCAAAGCTTTATGAGGCCGTGAGGAGGAAAGCCGTGCGTGAGATAGGTGAAGCAAGCGCCAGCGGAGTCCTTGATCGACTTCAATGAATGATGCCCCCCTCGTTCTCCCGATGCCCATAGACGACATCGACCATATCGCCGTGGCATTTGGCCGTAGCGTGCGTCCGTTCATACATTCGGGCATTATCTATCGAGACGACAGGGACTCTTTGCTTTTTTTGGATCTCGATCTGAAGGGCGATATATCCAGCGATAGTCTCGAAGCAAAGCGGGCCACCCGCTTTGCTTGGACGATTCCGATTGGTGTGAGCGGTATTACGCTCGAGCAAATAGCGTCTTTGTGCCAATACCTTGCCGAAATAAAGCCTCGCGTCCCTTATGGTTTCAAATACACGCCCTCCGTTTTTAGGACAGAAGCGGGAAGCATTCAATTCTCAACATCCGGCGATTCGTTCGGGCTAACATGCGCCACCTTTGTTCTGTGCGTGTTTGAATCACACAACGTGCGGCTACTTAAAGAGAACGAGTGGGATTGTCGAGTTGATGATGAAAATTGGCAAAGTGCAGTTTACGAGCTCATGCGGAACAATGGCGAAACCTTCGGGATTCCACAAACAGAAATCGATCGCAACCAAGGCGACATTCCGTGCATTCGATTTCGACCACAGGAAGTCATCGCCGCCTGCCGTTCACGTGAAATTCCATTGGGGTTCCATGAGGCAGAACTGCTTGGCAATGAATGCCTAGCATCCCTAAACGCCATGCATTCGGTTCTCGGGGGCGTGTGGTAACCTTAACCTAGTGCCATTCGTTGTTAGGCCTATGCGCGTGACAGCATCCGATCGGCGCCCAGGAACCCCTTCCGGACTCGCGCGGGGGCCTGCTATGCTGGGACCATGAATCAAGAGCAACTGGGAGACGAGCCGTCGCCGACCGAACCCTCGTTGGCCGCGCTGCGCTACCCCGGCGTCGAGCCACCAGCCTCGGGCACGCATCTCGACGCCACCGTGCCGCCCGGGCCAAGCCCGCGCGAGCTCTCGGACATTGACCTCGATACGCCACGCCGGCGGAGAATTTTTCTGCCGGTGTTTCTGTTCGTGGCCACCTGCGCCAGCACGCTGATCGTCGGGGCGCTTAATTGGGACCCGGAGATCTTTTTCGAGAACCATCAAACGGCCAACGCCATCGCGGCCGATTGGCAGCAGGGCTTGATCTACATGGCCGCGGTGATCGGCATTTTGTTGACCCACGAGATGGGCCATTTTTTGCAAACGCTCCGTTATGGCGTGCCTGCCAGCCTGCCGTTTTTCATCCCCGTGCCGGTGATGCCGACCGGCACGATGGGGGCCGTGATCGGGATGGAAGGATCGCGGGCCGACCGCAAGCAATTGTTCGACATCGGCATCTCGGGTCCCTGGGCGGGGCTGATCGTTGCGTTGCCGATCATCTGGTTCGGCATCAAGCACGCCACGATCATTCCGCCGTCGGTCGCATTTCAACTGCGTGATTCGTCGATCTCGAGGCTGGGCGATCCGCTGATCTTCAAATTACTCACCAGCTATTTGCGTCCCGAGCTGCCGGCCGACGTCGTATTGAACAAGCACAATCCGCTGTTGATGGCCGGCTGGGTGGGCATGTTGATCACGGGACTCAACATGCTGCCGGTTAGCCAACTTGACGGCGGGCATGTGATCTATGGCCTGTTCGGCCGCAAAGCGCACCTGGTGGCCCGCGGCTTCTTGATCGCCGCCATTCTGTTTGTCGTTTTCGGCGAGCATTACAACTGGACCGTGATGCTGGTGCTGGTGATCATGCTGGGGGTCGATCATCCCCCGACGCGCGACGACAACGTGGCCTTGGGTTTCTGGCGGCGCGCGATCGGGCTGGTGTCGCTGGGCATTCCGGTGCTGTGCTTCACGCCGGTGCTGCTGTAACGGCGAGTCGGCCACGGCTTCAGGAACACATCGCTGAAGACTTGTCGGTCGATAGTCGCTTTAGACACGGGATTTCTCCGTTTCCGCGGCTCGTGCCACGGACGTCGACTCGCGAGCTCGGCCGGAAGCGTCCACTTCAGCGCCCGCCAAGCGCGGAACAAACATGGGAACTCGACGACGATATTCCTCGTACTGACGGCCAAAGTGAGCGACCAGATCACGTTCCTCCACGCGGGCCGCCAGCGCCATATATCCGGTGAGCACGCCGGCAAACAATAGATGCCCGACGGTCATCGTGGGGATCGCCCAAAACGAAATGGCCCAGCCGATGTACAGGGGATGTCGCACGTTCCTGTACAGCGCCGGCACTCGAAACGGCAGCGGTTCGTAGTCGCGACGTTGCAGGTACAGCCAGACCTGCCGTGTGCCGAACAGGTCGAAGTGGTCCAGCAGCAGGGTCACTCCGGGCACCAGCAGCCAGCCGAATGCAAACAGGCCCCAGATCGCGGCGCGCAAAGCCGGCTGTTGCACGTCCCACACGACCGCGTTCATGCCGCGCCACTGCCACATCAGCAGGATCGACACCAGGTTCGAGACCCAAACGTAGGTGCTGCGCTCGATGGGCTGCGGCACGACGCGCGTCCAAACGCGCTTGAATCCGGGCCGGGCCATGAACGAGTGCTGCGCCGCGAACAAACCGAGCAAGAGCAGATTGATCACTAGCGCGGCGCCGGTCGACCCCTGGGCCGGCGAGTCGATCGTCTTGGGCACCAGCAGATCGCCGACGAAGCCGGCCATGTAGGCGAACACTGCAAGAAAGAGCAGATGGGAGCCCACGCCATAGAGAAAAAACAGCCAACGTTTCATGTCAAGTCCTCCCGTGTAAGTCAGGGTTATTGACTCCCGCTGCATCGGACCGCGCTTGACGCAGTTCTCGACGCGTGCCTAAAGTATCGTTTGCAACCGGGGTATGGACAGTTGACTATTGGTACACGTTCAGGTTGACTTGTGGTCAACCTCGGCCAGGGAATCGACAGAATCTGCCATGAAATCGCCCACTCGCCAGCGTTTGATTGACGCCGCCATTCGTCGCTTTTATCGCGACGGATTTCGCAGCGTCGGCATCGACCAGGTCCTGGCGGACGTGGGGATCAGCAAGACCGCGTTCTACAAGCATTTCGAGTGTAAGGAAGACTTGATGCTGGCGGCTTTGGAAATGCAGAACTGTTGGCTGCAGGGCACCTTCCGCGCGATGATTCAAGAGCGCGGCGGTCCCACGGCGATCGGCCAGCTCCACGCGGTGCTCGATATCGTCGAGATGATCATCGAGTCGGACGATTTCCACGGTTGTATTTTTGTCAAAGCCGCCATGGAATTTCCGCTGCCGCATGAGCCCGCTCACGTCCTGGCGTCCAAGAGCAAGCAGGCCATCGAAGACATCGTCCATGCTCTGGCCGCGGAAGCCGGCGCGTCCGATCCGCGCGCCCTTGCCCGGGAGATGTGCCTGATCATGGAAGGCGCCTATGTGACGCGGCAGCTCACCGGCAATAAGCGCACGATGGACCTTGCACGCCGAGTCGCCACGCTGGTCATCCAATCCGCGTGTCCCGACGCGACGACGGTCGCCGGCGGCTAGAACCGGTTTCAAAACTGCGCAAAGAGGGGGACAGTCCCATTTTGCCGCGGGTGCGCCGCAAAATTGGGACAGTCCCCGCCGCAGTTTTGAAACCGGTTCTAGTCCTTGGCCATCGCCAGGCGCTCGCTGACCGGCGGGTGGCTGTGGAACAAGAACACTTCCAGCGGATGCGGGTTGGGATCGTCCTTGTTGAGCCGGGCCAGCTTGCGGAAGGCCGAAACATAGGCATCTTTCAGGCCGGTCCGCGTCAGAGCATAGCGGTCGCACTGGCGTTCGTAGCGCCGGCTGATGATATTCTGCAATGGCTCGAGCACCAGCCCAAATACGGTCAGCACCAGCATCAACAAGGGCAGCGTGCTGGTGGGAAGCGCGTAGGCCTCCAGCGGGCCGTATTGGTGCTGGGCCCAAGCCAATAGCATGCGATCGCAGATCCAGAAACCCAGCAGGCTGTAGAGCACGCCGGCGACGATCATTTTGCGAATGTGGCGAAAGACGTGATGGCCGATCTCGTGGGCGAAGATCACCTCGATCTCGTCGTTGGTGAATTGATCCAAGAGCGTATCGCCCATCAGCACGCGCCGTGTGCTGGCCATGCCGGCCAACATGGCGTTGGCCTTGACCGTTTCTTCGCTCAAGCCCATGCGGTACACGCCCTGGATCGACAGCCCTGTGCCTTCGGCCAGCCGGGCCATGCGCTGGGCCAGCTCGGGATTGTCCAGCCGCTCGATCTTATAGAACAAAGGCAGAATGAGCACCGGCATCAACTGCCCCAGGATCACCGTGACCACAAAGAAGCCGCCGGCGGCCGCCAGCCACCACCACGGGCCGGTGAGCCAAATCACCCAATACAATGCCGGAAACATCACCAGACCGAAGGCCAGCGCCAGCAGGTTGCGTTTCAAATAGCGCAGCAGCCAGCGGCCCAACGTCTGATGGCTCAAAGCATAGTGGTGTTCCAACACGTGGCCCGCGTAGAACGACAGCGGAAACGAAACCGCGATGTGAAGGGCGGTCGTGATGAGAAAAATGCAGATCAGCCGCACCGTCGCCCAATGAATGAAGTCCGCCAGATACGCATCCAACGGCACGGCCAGCGCAAAGGCCATCACCGCCAAGAAGCCCACGTCGAGGGCCTTGTCGGCCAGATCGCACTCCAACGACCGCCGGCCATACTCCTTGGCTTCGGCGAGTTGTTCGGGCGTCATTTCGGCCGAGTCGACCCGTGGCGCATCGCCGGCGTTTGTCGGCGTGTCGTCGGAAGTTTTGGAGATATCCTTCACGCGTGGGGCCTCGTCCTCAAATCCAGTTTTGCGCTGCCCGCCGTCGCCCGACGAAAGCGGATCACTCGTCGGTGACGCAGCCTACCGAGGCCGACTTGACGTTCTTGATGTATTTGTACAGCGTGCCGCGCGTGAACTTGTAGGCCGGCGCTTTCCACTGGGCGCGTCGGGCGGCCAGCTCGGCGTCGCTGATTTCGACGCGGATCGAATTCTCCGCGGCGTCGAGCGTGATCTGGTCGCCGTCGTGCACTAGCGCGATCGGGCCCCCGTCCTGCGCCTCGGGCGTGACGTGGCCCACGATGAAACCGTGCGACCCGCCGGAAAACCGGCCGTCGGTAATCAGGGCCACTTCCTTGCCCAGTCCGGCGCCCATGATGGCCGAGGTCGGCGTGAGCATTTCGGGCATGCCCGGCCCGCCCTTGGGACCTTCGTAGCGAATGATGACCACGTCCCCCTTGACGATTTCTTTGCGCTCCAGGGCGTGCAGCATGTCCTCTTCCGAATCGTACACCTTGGCCGGGCCGGAGAAGCGATCGCCCTCCTTGCCGGTTATCTTGGCCACGGCCCCCTCGGGCGCCAGGTTGCCGCGCAGAATTTGGATGTGGCCGGTCGGCTTGATCGGGTTTTCCAGTGAGTGGACCACGTCCTGGCCCGGTTTCAGACCGGCCAGATCGCGCAGATTTTCGGCCACCGTCTTGCCGGTCACGGTCAGGCACTCGCCGTTGAGCAATCCTTTTTCGAGCAGGTATTTCATCACCGCCGGCGTGCCGCCCACGTTGTGCAGGTCTTCCTGCACGTATTTTCCGCTCGGCTTCAGGTCGGCCAGGAAGGGGACGCGATTGCTGACGGTTTGAAAGTCGTCGATCGTCAGCGGCACGTCGACCGCGCGGGCCATGGCAATCAGGTGCAGCACGGCGTTGGTCGAGCCGCCGAGGGCCATCACGATGACCATCGCGTTTTCGAAAGCGGCGCGGGTCATGATGTCGCGCGGCTTGATGTCTTTTTCCAGGCAGAGGCGAATGGCCGCGCCGGCCCGCTGGCACTCGTCGAGTTTGGCCGGATCGACCGCCGGGATCGACGAGCTATAGGGCAGCGTCATGCCCAGGGCTTCGATGGCCGAGGCCATGGTGTTGGCCGTGTACATGCCGCCGCAGGCCCCGGCGCCGGGACAGCTCTTGGCCACGATCTCCTGGCGGTCTTTTTCGGCCAGTTTGCCGGCCAGGAATTCGCCATAGCACTGAAAGGCTGAGACGATGTCGAGTTTTTCGTCCTGGTGGTCGTGCTGGCGGTGGCCCGGCTTGATCGTGCCGCCATAGACCATCAGCGCCGGACGATTCAGCCGGCCCATGGCGATCAGGCAGCCGGGCATGTTCTTGTCGCAGCCCGGGATCGAGATATTGGCGTCGTACCATTGGGCGCCCATCACGGTTTCGATCGAGTCGGCGATCAGGTCGCGGGATTGCAGCGAATAGGACATGCCCTCGGTGCCCATCGAGATGCCGTCGCTCACGCCGACGGTGTTGAAGCGCATGCCGACCATGCCGGCGGCCGTGACGCCCTGTTTGACCTCGGCGGCCAGGTCGTTGAGGTGCATGTTGCAAGTGTTGCCTTCGTACCAGACGCTGGCGATGCCGACCTGCGGTTTTTGCATGTCCTCGGCGGTCAGGCCCGTGCCATACAGCATGGCCTGGCTGGCGCCTTGCGACTTGGGCTGCGTGATTCGCGCACTGTACTTGTTCAAAGCCATGGGTAGAGACTCTCGTTCGATATTGGGCAAACTGCCAGATATAGCCCAAAGCGGCTGGGTTTGCAAATTGATGGGGCGCGGGGTAGTGGGTCAGTCTGAAATCAGGTTTTCGGACCGTTGAACATCTGGCAACTTGACGATGTATTCTCGGAAATCTCGCTTCAAAAGGTATTTGTCATGCGCTAAATCCGCCTCAGGAACCTTCCATATCTGCGCCTCAGGAAAGACCGTGCCGATTCGGTCAATCTCCGAGTCGGCAATGCTCGATGGCAATACGATGATGTCCGTATCGCCATCGCCGAACAACCTGTGCCGGAAGGAGGTTGTCCCGGCTATCCCCACCCGACCGCCCAAAGCGATAATCCGCTCGCGTTCCGCGCTGCGATGCATTGCTCTATGAAAATCCTGGGCGATCCAGCCCAAGAAAACGGCCGGTATCGCGATCACCACGAACAGCGTCCGCAGCGACCAGCTGAACCAGCGTCGTCGAGGTTTGGGGTCTTCGCTCATGGGACCATTATACGGCAGCGGGTCAGTTCGTAATGGGATTCTGCTTCTCTCGAATCAGTTCGAGCGCTGTTTGCGCCTGCGCAAAGTCGGCTTGCCGGACGACTACTTGAATCCATTTGCGGGCTTCGGGCCAGCCGCTTGCGCCGCCGGCGCCGGAGGCCAGGGCTTTGATGCCTTGGCCGGCCAGGTGGTTGACAACCAGGGTCGCTTCGACTTCGGTGAGCAATGTCGCCAAAACTTTTGGGCTGTTTGGATCTTCGGCCATCGGCACGACTCCAGGCGATTTGCGAGGGGTTGGTGGACATTCTGTTTTGTCCATCATAGCCGACCGCGCATGAAAGATCCGCACCAGGCGAAGACCGTGTGGCGAGGCACAGAGGAAGTTTCAGGGCGACGCGCGGTCGCGTCCAACACCGCAGAGCCATAGGACGAGAATGGCGCCCACGATCGACATGATCCAGCCGGCGGGGTGATAGGGCTCGTCGGCGGCGCCCATCAACATTTGGGTGATCAGCCCGCCAACCACCGAACCGACGACCCCCACGAACATGGTCATCGTCAGGCCCATCCGCTGTTGCCCCGGCCAGAGGAATCGCGCGATGGCGCCGATAAACAAACCGAAAAAGGCCCAGCCCACGAGCGAACAAAGCGACATGGCCTGTGTCTCCGATGGATCGAGATGTGTCGGTGGCTCGCCTGTGTGTTATTCGATGATAGGGCGACGGTCTTGGAAGTCAATTCATTCGCAACGTAGCGCTGGGGTCCAAAAGCGCGCGGGCCGCAGCGGTGGCCCTGATCGCTTGCACGGTCGCGCCGGGCACGGTTGCGCTTGCATTTGCCGCAAAACTGAGGCACGATGGCGACGTTTCCGGAACCTGAACCCACGACGAGTGCCGAGCCATGAACCGTCGCGTGCTGTTGGCGATTACGCTAGTGTTTTGTTTCGGTCCGGCGTGGGCCGTGGCCGCCGACTGGCCGCAGTTTCGCGGTCCCGATGGCCAGGGACATGCCACTTCGAGCGACGTCCCGCTGACCTGGAGCGAAACGGAAAACATCACCTGGAAAGTCCCCCTGCCCGGCCTGGGTTGGTCGTCGCCGTCGATTCAAGGGCAGCAGATCTGGCTGACCACCGCCACCGACGAGAGCCACTCGCTGCGGGCCTTGGCGCTGGATCGCACCAGCGGCAAAACGCTGTACGACGTCGAAGTGTTCCAACTGGAAAACCCCGGTTCGGTCCATACGCTCAACAGCCACGCATCGCCGACGCCGGTGATCGACGGCGATCGCGTGTACGTCCATTTCGGAGCCCACGGCACCGCGTGCCTGACGACCGATGGCCGCGTGATTTGGAAAACGCAGGAGCTGAAATACAACCACGGGCACGGTCCGGGCGGATCGCCGGTTGTCTGGCGCGACCTGCTGATCGTGCAGTGCGACGGCACCGACGTGCAGTACGTCGTGGCGCTCGACAAGCATACGGGCCAGATCCGTTGGAAGCGCGATCGGCAACATATCAGCGAAGCTCGCCGCACCGGCAAGTCGGAAGTGCCGATGGCCTATTGCACGCCGTTAGTGATCGAGGTGCACGGCGAAACGCAATTGATCTGCCTGGGCAGCGACGCGGTGGTGGCCCACAACCCCGAGGACGGCGAAGAGCTGTGGTGGTTCACGTACAACGGCTACTCGAACGTCTCGCGACCGGTGTACGGCAACGATATGTTGTATTTTGCCTCCGGCTTTGGCGTGCCAGTGTTTTACGCCATCAAAGTTGGCGGGCGCGGCGACATGACCGAGTCGAACCGTGTGTGGAGCGTGACCAAGGGGGCCGTCGTGCCGCTGGATGTCTCGCCGCTGCTTGTTGGAGACACGTTGCTCACGCTGAGCGACTCGGGCATCGGCGTTTGCTATGACGCGGCCAGCGGCAAGCCGCACTGGCAACAGCGGATCGGCAGCAAGTTTTGGGCCTCGCCGGTCTACGCCGCGGGGCGCATCTACTGTCTGGATGAGGCCGGGACCACCACGGTGCTGGCGGCCGGCGCGAAATTCGAGAAGCTGGCCAGCAATCGGCTCGACGGCAACGCAAAAGCCTCGCCGGCCATTGTCGATGGCGTGATTTTTCTGCGCACCGATACCCATCTCTATCGGATCGAAAAACCGTGACGGCGCGGCAGGATGGCGTTGACGGGCGTTTTTCAAAACCGAGGTTCGCGATGCGGCCGCCGGGGTGCATGCTGGCGCTGGTGCTGTGCTCACTGCTGGCTGGCGCTGCGCGGGCCGACTCGCTTTCGACCCTGCAGGCCCGGGGGAAACTGATCTGGGGCGCCGATGCTGAAGGGGGCGGGCCGTACGTCTATCCCGATCCCCAGAATCCGCGACGCATGATCGGGTTCGAGGCCGATCTGGCCGAGCGCCTCGCCGGCGAGCTTGGCGTGCAGGCCCAGTTTTTTCAAGGCCCGTGGCAAAACCTGCCGGCCCTGTTGGACGCCGGCCAGGTCGACATCGTGCTCAACGGCTACGAGCTGACCCCGTCGCGCGCGGGCCGCATGGAGCACACGCGGCCTTACTATGTCTATCAATTGGTCCTGCTGGCGCGGCGCGACGACGCGCGGCTGGGCACTTGGGACGATCTGCGCACCGTGCAGCCCGGGCGGCCGAAGCTCAAGATCGGCGTGCTGGAAGGTTCTGGGGCGCATGCCTATCTCAACGCGCATTACGCCGAGCAGGTTGAGATCATCGCCTACGAGGGGACGACCGATGCCATGCGCGAAGTGGAGACCGGCAAGCTGGCCGCCACGTTGGCCGATTTGCCGGCGGCCGTGTTCTATCGCGACCGCTTTGCGGCCTTGCGACAGATCGGCGAGCACGTGGGGCGCGGCTATTACGTGATCTTCGTGCGCTCGGGCGACGTGGCTCTGCGCGACGCGCTCAATCGGGCCTTGGAAAAACTGCTCGCCATGGGCGAGTTGGAAACCATCTATCAAACCTACGGCCTATGGAACGAAGCGCAACGCGAGTTGCCGGCCCTCGGCGGACGCGACGACGCCGAGCTGGGCATTCGGGCCACCGAGCTGCGCGGCTGGGCGGTGATCAGAAGCCGCGGGCGATTGTTGCTCGAAGCGGCCGGAATGACGATCTGCCTGGCGGTGGTTTCGATGCCTCTGGCGATGGTCTTGGGCCTTTTGGTCGCGCTGGGGCGGATGTATGGCCCGGCGCCTTTGCGTTGGCTGCTGGTGGCGTACATCGAGATATTGCGCGGCACGCCGCTGATGTTGCAGTTGTTCGTGATTTTCTTTTTGCTGCCGGAGATCGGCCTGGCGATTCCGGCGTTCTATGCGGCCATCGTGGGCCTGGCGATCAATTACTCGGCCTACGAGGCCGAGATCTACCGCGCCGGCCTGCAGGCCGTGCCCCGCGGGCAGATGGAAGCCGCCCTGGCCTTGGGCATGTCGCCGGCGCTGGCGCTGCGGCGGATCGTGATTCCCCAGGCGATGCGGATCGTCGTGCCGCCGGTGACCAACGATTTTATCGCCATGTTCAAAGACACCTCCGTTTGCTCGGTGATCACCGTGATGGAGCTGACCAAGCAGTACAGCGTGCAGCGCAACGACACTGGCGCCACGCTGGAACTGGCGGCGCTTACGGCGCTGCTCTACCTGTTGATGAGCATCCCGCTGGCCCGGCTGGCCACGATCCTGGAGCGGCGCCTGGCGCGCCGGCCCCAGCATTGAGTATGGCGCCCGACACCGACCACACGCCGACACTGGCCGTCCGCGATCTGGGAAAAAACTTTTCCGGCCAGGATGTGCTCTGCGGCATCACGCTCTCGGTGAAGCGCGGCGAAGTGTGCGTCGTGATGGGGCCCTCGGGCGGAGGCAAGACGATGTTCTTGCGCTGCCTGAATGGACTGGAGGAATTTCAAAGCGGCGAAATCGCCTTGGCCGGCGTCACGCTGCGCGCCGATGCGCCGCCGGATGAGCGGAAGAAACAGTTGCGCGTCGTCCGCCGGCGCGTGGGCATGGTGTTTCAACAGTTCAATCTATTCCCGCACCGCACCGTGCTGGGCAACGTGATCGAAGCGCCGATGCACGTCTTGGGAACGCCGCGCGAGCAAGCGGTCGCCGAGGCCCGGCAACTGCTGGCCCGCGTGGGCCTGGAAGACAAATTGCGCCACACGCCCGACATGCTCTCCGGCGGCCAGCAGCAGCGGGTGGCGATCGCGCGGGCGTTGGCGATGAAGCCCGAGATGATGTTGTTCGACGAGCCCACCAGCGCTCTCGATCCGCGGATGGCCGCCGAAGTGGAAGCGGTGGTTGCCGATTTGGCCTCGGCCGGGCAGACGATGATCGTGGTGACGCACTCGTTGCGTCTGGCCCGCCGCGCGGCGCACACGCTGCACGTGTTCGAAGGGGGCCGCGTGCTGGAAAGCGGCCCGCCGCAACAGATCTTCGAATCCCCGCGCCACGAAGCCACGCGTCGATTTCTCGACGAAGCGGGGGGCAAGTGAGCCAGCGAAGCCGAGTGGGGCGGCAGGAGGATGGACAAATTCGCTTGACGTCTCGCGAAGACCCCCCTACATTGTCGGTAGCAGCCCACCGGCCTATTCGGCCCGCGTGGGCAGGGACTTGCGGTGATACGGAACGGGACATTTCGACACACATCATCGACCCCAGGCGTGGACGGCCGCTAGTGAGTCACCTCTGGTAAGCGCACGCGCGACGTAATCGTCGGCTGGGCAGCCTGGCCCACGGTCATTGCGGAATCTTTTCGTGCTCCCGCGCCGAATGCTTTTTCCCAGTAAATGCTTTCTCGTCGGCCCTTGCGCGCCGTGGCGCGCGACGGCCATCGAGAAACGTGGCTAGCCGTGTCAGGCCTGCAAGCACCGATTGGAAGATAAACATGCACAGCACCGCATTGAGTCGTTCGCATCCGCGTGCGTTCTTCAAACGCGTGCTTGGCATGACGAACCGCATTGCCATTTTGTCGCTCGTTTATTGTGCGATCTTGCTTCTCGCGCCCCAGTCATTCTCGGCCGTGACGATCGCCTGGAGCCCGGTCAGCAACCCGGGAAACGCCAAAGACCCGTTTACGGGCTATGGCGCCGTGCCTTACGCGTATAACATCGGCACGTACGACGTCACTGCCAGCCAGTATGCCGAGTTCCTTAACGCCAAAGATCCCACGGGCGCCAACGCCCTCGGTCTTTACAACGGTTATATGGGTAGCAGGAGTTCCTTAGATGTTGGCGGCGGCATTGACTACACCCCGGGCGGCGCCAACGGCAGCAATTACAGCGTCATTTCGGGCCTCGGGAACCATCCGGCAGTTGCTACTAGCTGGTACGACGCGATTCGCTTCGCCAATTGGCTGAATAATGGCCAGGGCAATGGCGACACCGAGACGGGGGCTTACACGCTGGGAAGTCTTTGGCCAGGTGGCATACCGTTCACTGCGCCGCTCAGGCATAACGCCGGGGCGAAAATCTGGCTGCCGACAGAAAACGAGTGGTACAAGGCAGCCTATTACAATCCGGCCACCCGCTCGTATTTTCTGTATCCGACCAGTAGCAATACGCGTCCCACCGACAGCTTGCCGACGGCCCTGCCGAACCACGTAAACATGTTACCTGGCGGGCCGTTCGGTCTGACCGATGTTGGCGCGTACACTGGAACCACCAGCCCCTATGGCGCGTTCGACATGGGTGGCAACGTAGGGCAATGGAACGAAAACTTTGTGAACGTCTTGGATCGGGGCGTGCGTGGCAGTTCGTTTTTCAACTCGTTTTACAATCCCAACGTGCCCCTCCTGCAGTCCTGGTACGTCCCTGGAGGCGTGCCGAGTCGTGAGGTTTTCACCATCGGCTTCCGCGTCGCGAGTATCGCAAATATCCCCGAGCCCAGCACGGGCATGCTGGCGATAATCGCCTGTGGCGCGCTGTGGTGGTGCCGGTCGAAAGCCGCTGGGTCGAACGAGCGAAAGCGGTTCAATTAGGGGCCGTATCCAGCGCCGCGGGCGTGAAGCATTCCAGCCCCAACGGGGCGATCAGTCAATAGCCAGGGGCGTGAGCCCCTGGAATCGAAACCGGCTCATTTACCGATTGAGCCCCAACGGGGCGACAGTATTCCTCAATCCCACACGTACCGTTCGTCCCACGGCAGATCGTGCCGCCGCAGGAATTCGAGAAACTCTTCCTGGAATGAGATGCGGCGATGATGCTCCTCCTGGTTGGCCAGGTAGACCTTCACCTGGTCGATATTGGAATAACTCACCGCGAATGCGCCGTATCCGTCCTGCCATTGGAAATCGAGAAGCGCAAGCTCATCGTGCATCCATGCGGACGCATTGGCTTTGATCACGCGAACCGCGTCGGCCACCGCCAAGGTCCGCCCTAATGACACCAACAGGTGAACGTGATCCGGCATTCCACCCGCGGCGATCAGGTGGCTTGAATGATTTCGCAAAGTCCCGCCGACGTACTCGAAAAGGCGCGGTTGTACGTCGGGCCTGATCTGGGGCTGGCGGTGTTTGGTGCTGAATACGATGTGGCAATGGAGAGATGCAAAAGATTGCGGCATGACGTGGCCCGCATGATTGCACGGGGACTTTGCTCGACTGTCGCCCCGTTGGGGCTCGGGGTAGACCACGGTCAGCCTACCAGGGGCTTGCGCCCCTGGCTATTGACTTTCGCCCCTTTGGGGCTTGCGCGGAACGAAGCTAACCTGCGGACTCTGGCTATTGATGATCGCCGCTTCGCGGCTGGCTGCCGCCCAGGGCGGTTGGTGCGGAACGCTGCTAACCAACGTACCGGGAGCTTGCGCCCCTGGCTATTGACTTTCGCCGCTTCGCTCCGATCGACGAGCTGCTGCCGGCGTGATGCTTGCGGCGATGTGATCGGCGCGCGAGCCGTCGTTACGTCGCAGGATGCCCGAGCGTCCTCGCCTATTCATAAATCCCGGCCGCGGCTATTCTTATAGGCGAAGCGGCGTCCTTGGGAGTGTGCCATGAATCTGATCCTCGTTGCTCTGCGGCGGCCGATTACGGTCATGGTGGCGATCGTGGCCATCGTGATCGGCTCGTTTTGGGCCGTGCGGCGGATGGACGTCGACATCTTCCCGGCCCTGAATCTGCCGGTGATCTACGTCGCGCAGCCGTACGGCGGCATGGACCCGGCACAAATGGAAGGGCTGCTGACGAACTATTACGAGTATCACTTCCTCTATATCAGCGGCATCCACCACGTCGAGAGCAAGAACATCCAGGGCGTGGCCCTGATGAAACTGGTCTTCCATCCCGGGACCAACATGTCTCAGGCGATGGCCGAGACGATCAACTATGTCAATCGCTCGCGGGCCTTCATGCCGCCGGGCACGGTGTCGCCGTTCGTGATGCGGTTCGACACCGGCAGCGTGCCGGTCGGCTATCTGGTCCTGTCGAGCGAAACGCGCTCGCTGGCCGAAATCCAGGACCTGGCGCTGTTCCGCGTGCGGCCGATGTTTGCCACGCTGCCCGGCGTGTCGGCCCCGCCCCCCTTCGGCGGAAACCAACGCACGATCGTGATCAACGTCGACCCCGACCGCTTGCGGGCGTACCACATCTCGCCGGATGACGTGATCGCGGCGGTGGCCAGCGGCAACACGATCAGTCCCTCGGGCAACGTGCACGTGGGCGACATGTATCCGATCGTGCCGCTCAATTCGCTGGTCGGACACATCGAGGAGTTGGGCAATATCCCGATGCACGTCGGCGGCGGCCCGGTGATCTACCTGCGCGATCTGGCCACGATCCTGGACAGCTCGGACATTCCGACCGGCTATGCCTTGGTCAATGGCCGGCGGGCGATTTACCTGCTGGCCACCAAGCGGGCCGATGCCTCGACGTTGAGCGTGGTGAATGAAGTCAAGCGCAACCGAGCGAAAATGCAGGCCGTGCTGCCGGAAGACATCCACGTCAGTTTCGAATTCGACCAGTCGCCCTACGTGACCCGCGCCATTCGCGGCCTGGCGATCGAGGGCTTGCTGGGCGCCGCGTTGACGGGACTGATGGTGTTTTTGTTTTTGCGCGACTGGCGCAGCGTGCTGGTCGTGGTGCTGAATATTCCGCTGGCGCTGATGGCCGCGGTGATCGGCCTGTGGCTTTCGGGCAATTCGATCAACCTGATGACCCTCGGCGGGTTGGCGCTGGCCGTCGGCATACTCGTGGACGAGGCCACCGTGGAAGTTGAAAACATTCACACGCAATTCTTGCACACGCCGCAGATCGCGCGGGCCGTGCGGTTGGGCAATGCGCAAACGGCCATTCCGCGGCTGTTGGCGATGCTCTGCATCCTGGCCGTGTTCTTGCCGTCGCTGTTCATGGAGGGGGCCGCCCGCTCGCTTTTCGTGCCGATGTCGCTGGCGGTCGGGTTTTCGATGTTGGCCTCTTACTTGCTGTCCAGCACGTTCGTGCCGGTGCTTTCCACCTGGCTGTTGCGGCATGCCCATCCGCAAGAATCCAAACTGGTATTGCGGTTTCGCGCGGGCTTTCGCGACGCGCTGGCCAGGCTGGTCGCTCTGCGATGGGTCCTGGTGCCGGGCTACTTGGTTGCGTGCGCCCTGCTGGTGATGGTCGCCGGCGGCCGGCTGGGAACGGAAATCTTCCCGCTGGTCGACGCCGGCGAGTTTCGTCTGCGTCTGCGAGCGCCCGACGGAACGCACTTCGAGCGCACCGAACAACTGACGCTCGACGTGTTGAAAGTCATCGAGGACAAAGTGGGCCGCGAAAACGTGGCCATCACGCTGGGTTACGTGGGCACGATCCCGTCGACGTATCCAATCAACGCCGTGTATCAATGGACGCGTGGCCCCGAGGAAGCGATGCTTCGCGTGGCGCTGAAGTCGGATAGCGGGATACGCATCGAACAGCTCAAGGAAGATTTACGCAACGACTTGAAGGTGCGAATGCCGCAGGTGCGGTTTTCGTTCGAGCCGGCGGACATCATCAATGAAGTCATGAGTTTTGGATCGAACACGCCCATCGACATCGCGGTCAGCGGGCCCAGCCTGGCGGACAATCGAGCGTACGCCGAGAAGCTTCGCTTGCAACTGTCTGAAATCAGTTCGTTGCGCGACCTGCAGTTTGGCCAGTCGCTGGACTATCCGACCATCGATGTCCGCGTCGATCGCGAGAAGGCGGGCTTAAGCGGCGTGGTTCCGGCGGATATCGCCCGTTCGTTGGTCGCGGCCACTTCGTCTTCGCGGTTCGTCGTGCCGAACTACTGGCCCGATGCCAAGACGGGCATCGGCTACCAGGTGCAGGTGCAGATTCCCCAAGCCCAGACCAAGAGCATGCACGATTTGGAAACCGTGCCGCTCAAACGGCAAAACGGCAAGGAGCTGCTGTTGCAAGACGTGGCCGAGCTCAAGAGTGGCACGATGCCCGGCGAGTTCGATCGCTATAACATGCGGCGACAAATCAGCCTCGCCGCGAATATCCACGGAGAGGATTTGGGACGCGTCAGCAGCCAGGTTTCGCGGGCGATTGAGCGGGCGGGCGAGCTGCCCAAGGGAGCCAATTTGGACATTCGCGGCCAGATTCCGCCCATGCAGCAGCTCTTCCAGGGCTTTGGCGTGGGTTTGGGGCTGGCCGTGGTAGTGATTTTTCTGCTCCTCTCGGCAAACTTTCAATCGCTGCGCCTGGCCTTCGTGACCGTATCGACATTGCCGGCCGTGATCGCCGGGGTCTGTGTGGCGTTGTTGATGACCGACACGACGCTGAACATTCAGTCGTTGATCGGTGCGATCATGGCCGTCGGCGTGGCGATGGCCAATGGCATCTTGCTGGTCACGTTTGCCGAGCAGCGCCGCCGCGAAGGGGCAACCGCCGTCGAAGCGGCCCTGGAGGGGGCAGGCAGCCGCGTGCGCCCCATTCTGATGACCAGCATGGCCATGATCGCCGGCATGGCGCCGATGGCCCTGGCGTTGGGCGAAGGCAGCGAGCAAAGCGCCCCGCTGGGGCGCGCCGTGATCGGCGGATTGCTGGCCGCGACTTTCGCGACTCTGCTCGTTTTGCCCTCGGTGTTCGCCCTCGTGCAGCGACGCAGCAGCACGCGCTCGGGCTCGCTCGATCCGGACGATCCGGCCAGCGCCTACTACTCTCCAACCTCCGCGACACCGGGCAACCCGGCCGGAGGACATGCATGATCGGATTGCGCAGGATGGTCCACATTTTGGGCGTGTTATCAGCTTTCGCCGCGGTCGCAAGCCTGTCTGGCTGTGGCGAGAAAAAGCCAGTCGTGCCCGGCGCGACGGCGGCCGACGTGTCTCGCCCGCGCGTGACGGTGGCCAAACCCGAGCGCAAGTTGATCCGCCGCACGGTCATCCAGCCCGGACAAATCGAGGCCTTCGATCAGGCCCGGTTGTACGCCAAGATTCCGGCCTATGTGGAAAATTATCACGTCGACATCGGCGCTGCCGTGAGCGGTCCGCAGGTTGACAGCGACGGCAAAGTGATCAAGCCCGGGCAACTCTTGGCCGAGCTTTCGGCCCCTGAGCTCGATCAAGAGCTGCAGCAGAAAAAAGCGCTGGTGAAACAAGCCGGCGCCGACGTCGAGCAAGCTCAGGCGGCGGTGAAGGTGGCCGAGGCC
>JBGQKM010000106.1:0-17862 GCA_041499515.1 Planctomycetia bacterium
ACATGTCGCGCGACAGCGGTTACCAATGGTTCGGTGGCAAGATCGTTCGGGATTCCGAGGTCGCGGCCAAGGAACAGAAAAAACCTCGTTGGATGCAAATCCAAGTGCTCTCGACCGACGGCAATCCCATTCCAGGCGCCGAGATCCATGCCGGCGTTTGGACCGAAGAGCCTTTCCAGCACAATCGGGACTATCGGTGTGACGAGCAAGGGCAGACGACCGTCGAGTTGCCGCAAACGCTCAGCATTCTCCGCCTGTGGGCAAACAAAACCAATTTCGTGGGCTTGTTCGCGAATTGGTCGGAAGATCAAGACAACAAGCGTCCAATACTCCTGCCCGCGGAATTCATTTTCCGACTCGACGCGGGCACATTCATCAGCGGTTACGTGTTCGATGACGATGGCAAGCCGATCGCGGGGGTGAAAGTTGAAGTGGACCTCGTGCTCCCACGCGACGCCGATGAGACGCAACGTCCGTCCCTAGACAATTGGCTCGCGTATGGCACCGACGCAAGGACCACGGATGAGCGTGGCTGGTGGATCCTGGACAACGTGCCAGCCGGAGATAACGTCGAAGTTGCGGTCCGGCTAAGTCATCCTGATTACCATAGCGACTATGAATGGGGCGGTTTGCAGAAGGAACAAAAGGTCACCATGAAGTCGCTGCGCGACGGAACCGCCAAAATCGTGATGCATCGAGGAACTTTGGTCACCGGAACCGTGACCGACGAAGCGGGCAAGCCGGTTCCATCTGCGGTCGTCGTCTGGGGTGACGATCCTTATTTTCAAGTGGGCAGCCAGGAGGTCCGCACCGATGGCGACGGACGCTACAGGTTTCCGCCGCTGCCCGACGGCCCCATGAACGTCACCGTGGTTGCCCATGGTTGGGCGCCCGAAATGAAGAAGGTCGAGATTGGGCCAAAAATGTCGCCGGTCGATTTCCAATTGAAAGCCGGCAAGACGCTTCGCATTCGATTCGTGGATAAGGCTGGCGCGGCGATTCCGGAGGTGTTCGTGGGGATCCGCCAATGGCGTGGCGGAAAATCGCTCTACAACCACAAGCATCCCAATGTGATCGATACGACGATCCCGCGCCAGGCCGACGCCAGCGGCCTGTTTGAGTGGACTTGGGCACCCGACGATCCGGTGACCTATGACTTCTACCGCAAGGATTACCAATCGCTCACGGACCAGTCGTTCACGGCCGGCGACGGTGAGCATCAGGTCACGCTTTTGCCGTAGCGGGCGCACTTCGCGCCCAACTCTGGTAAGATCACTGGCATTGCGAGTCTGGATAGGCTCCAGGCTCAGTCCCGATGGTGACTGTCGGTGAACATCAAGCCCGACTGACGCGACATGACGCCCCCCATCTCTCGACGCGAATTCATGCGCGATGCTGCCGTCACGACGGCCGCCTGGCAAATCGCCGCGCCGTCGATGGCGAGCGAGTGCGTCGCGCCGCCGCCATCTTCGGCCGCTGCGCAAAGTCGTCGCTGCGACGTGTTGGTGATCGGCGCCGGCGCATCGGGCCTGGCGGCCGCCGGCTCGCTGGCCGCCGGCAACAAGTCGGTCATCGTGCTGGAAGCCCGCGATCGCATCGGCGGGCGGGTGTGGACGAATCGCGCGTGGCCTGACTTGCCAGTGGACCTCGGAGCCTCGTGGATTCACGGTCACCAGGGCAATCCGCTCACCGACTTGGCGGCGCGGTTCGAAGTGCGCACCGCGGCCACCGATTTTGCCTCGGTCGCCGCTTTCAACGAACGGGGACAAAGGTTCCAGCCTCAAGACCTGGTGCGCCTGTTGGGGGATTTCGACTCGCTGGAGCAGGGGCTCGGCAAACTCAAGCGCGAGTTTCGGGATTCGCACAAAGCCGCGACCTCGCTCGACGAGGCGATTCGCCGCTGGCAGGCTGCCAGCACGCTGCCCGACGACGAGCGCCAGTTGGCGCGCCAGGTCGCGCGCGTGCAGTACGAGCTCGACTCGGCGGCCAACCTGGACGAGCTTGCGTTTCCCGGCTTCGACGACGGACAAACGTTCGGCGGCCAGCAACGCGTCTTTCCGAACGGATACGTCGGAATTATCGAGGGCCTGGCCAAGGGTCTCGACATCCGGCTGAAGACGTCCACCAGCGCGATCGACTACAGCGGACCCACCGTCAAAGTCGCCACGGACTCGGGCCCCTTCGACGCCGAGCGGGTCATCGTCACCGTGCCGCTGGGCGTGCTCAAAAGCGGAGCGATCCGTTTTGTCCCGGAACTGCCCGAGGCGAAACTCGCGGCCATCGCGCGCCTCGGCATGGGACTCTTGAACAAGGTCGCGTTGCGTTTTCGCGAATCCTTCTGGCCCGATCAATTCATCCTGGCGTTCATCGGCGAGCAGCCCGATCAGTGGCCCAGCGTGTTCAATCTCCAACGAGTTTACAAGCAGCCGTTGCTGGTGGGTTTCAAGAGCGGCCGCGCGGCCCGTGCCGACGAGCGCCGCGCCGACCGCGACCTGGTCGCGCAATTGTTGGGCCAGCTTCGCCAAGCGCTGGGTGACCGGGTGGTCGAGCCGGTGGCGTGGCACGTGACGCGCTGGGCCAGCGATCCGCTGGCCGGCGGGTCCTACTCGTTTCTGCGCGTCGGCAGCTCGTTGGACGATCGCGATGCACTGGCCGCCCCACTGGCCGAGCGTGTGTTCTTCGCCGGCGAAGCCACCCATCGCGACCACGCGTCGACCGTCCACGGGGCCTATCTGTCCGGCCTGCGCGAAGCACGCCGCGTGCAGTCGCTGTAGGAGGCGATCATCGTGCCGTTCGGTCGGAAAGTTACCGCCGCTTTGTGTCAGAAAGGGATCATGCAATGTTCGAACGTGAATTGACGCTCTACAAGTTCAACCTCAATTACCTGAACCTGTTGGCGGCCGATATTGATGAGGCGCACTGGACGATGGCTCCGTTCCCTGGCGCCAATCCGCCGGTGTGGATCATGGGGCACCTGGCCGTGGCCACGGACTACGCCGCGCGCCTGCTGGGGCTCGATCGGGCCTGTCCGCGCGAGTGGCATGTGCAGTTTGCCCCCGGGACCAAACCGGAGGACTTGAAGTCTCCGCTGCCAACGAAGGAAGCGCTGCTGGCGGCCATCGAAAACGGCCATCGGCGCGTCAGCGAAGCAGCCCCCAAGGCATCGGCCGAAGCCCTGAGCCAACCGCATGCCATTGAGCTGCTCAAGCCCACGGTCCTCAAAACGGTTGGCGAAGTGCTAGCGCATTTGATGTGCACGCATACGGCGTTCCATCTCGCGCAGCTTTCGGCCTGCCGCCGCAAAGCGGGCAAGGGCCCCATCGTTTGACGCGTCCTGGCTGGCTACGCGGTCACTTGTCTTTGAGCTTCGCGATCCGCTCCGCTAGACGCCCCTCGGTGTGACACGATTTGCATGAGATGTTGCTGTTGGCGGCTGCCTGCGGATCGGTCTTCCACTGTCTTGCCACGCGCTCGTATCCCGTGTCGGGCAGCAGTTCGATAATCTTGTCAAGGAACTCGTCGCGCTGCTCTTTGTGCCCAGTCCGTTCGGCCGATTGAGCAAGTCCAGCGAGCAGCTCTCCGCGAATATGCGTGGGCAGCCGATCGATCCCCCCGGCTTGCAGTTGCCAGAGGATCCGGTAGTTGGCATAGCCCTCGGACCAGGCGGCGGCGCGGTCGTTCTCGGGCAACTGGTCGCCGAAGAAAACGTAGCTTCCGCCGACAATCGCGGCGACCGCGGGATGCTTGGGGCTAAGCCGTTTTGCTTCGGCGAAAAGATCGAGCGTCTCACGATAGTAGCGCTCAAACTCCTCGGTCTGGCCGGCTTCACGAGCAAGCACGGCCCGATAGAGTTTTGTTCCACCTTTCCAGGCCAGCAACTCGGCCCTTTCCTTGGGGCGCTGTTCGAGCAGCAGGTCGATGTTTTTCTCTCCCCGAGCATAACGCTCCATGTCATGCGTCCGCCAGCCGGCGAAAACATCCTCGCGCACCAGCGTGGAAACAGGCAGCCGGGTGTCGGCAAGCGGCGGTTCGGGCGATTGGCCAAACGCGTCGCTCGCCCAATACAGAACCAGGCAACTCAAGACGATCGTGCGCATCGGTTTTCTCCTCATGTGAAGATCGTGTGCTGGCCGCGAATATAGCCGACCCCGGTATTGAGAATCAACCTGGACGGCTCGCAACGCCACCTGAAAGAGCACCGGATGTGGTGCATTTGGTCAGAGTACGCACCACATGCCGGCCGCGATTCAACTCGCCTCAATCGGATGAAGCGCCTGTGCGCGCGGCACCGGTCATTCCCGGTTGCTTGTGAATACGAGCCACTGGCCGTCGGGAGACCAACAGGGCTCGAAGTTCTTGCCTTTCTGATCCGCCAGCATTCGCGGCCGCTGGGTTCCTTCGACCTCGACAACCATGATCAGATAGGCTGCCGAATATGCCAGTCTTTTGCCATCGGGCGAATAGGACGGCGAACTGGACATCCCGCCCTCGGTTTGCAACCGCGCCTGCACGCCGTGGTCCGATCCCTGCGAGCTGACAATCAACAACTGTCGGCGCGGCCCTTGAACGGGCTGGGCGACTAGCGCGATGTGTCGGCCATCGGGAGACCAGCAAACGCCGCTGTATACCAAGGTAAACGGCTCCGCGAACATGGCGCGCCGTTCACCGGTCACCATGTCGATAACATGCAGCATGTGGTCCTCGACCACGGCCATCTGACTGCCGTCGGGAGACCACCGCGGCGATTGTCCAGAGGAAACGCTCTCGCGCCCCTGGCCGTCAAGGTTCTGCACGAAAATCTCGCGTCCGGTGTCCGAGGCGATCTGCTTCCCATCGGGTGACCAATCGGCACGCGCACCAGGACCGAGTTTTCGCAATCCAGTGCCATCGGCTTTGACGACAAATAGATCGTCAGTCCGCGTATTGGGATCCGTTGCGTTGAACATGACTTGCTTGCCATCCCGCGACCAGCGCGGCGCCTCGTGGTCGGCGTAGCCATCGACCTGGGCTAGCTTGCGAGCCTGACTGCCGTCCGCCTTCATGACGTAGATTGCGTAGGGCCTTTCCGCGCCCCGAAGCGGACCAGCGGTGAATGCCAAAACGAACGCGAGGCAGTGAATTCGGCGAACCAGGTTGACGGATTGCCATGCAAGCCTTGGCATCATTGCGTCTCCTGAAAAAGCGAAAGTATTCGCGCGGCCGAATCAAGGGCAGGCCAGGTCTCCGCTCATGCGGCCAGTCTAGCAAAGCCGTTGACACAAGACGAAACCGCAGCCACCGCTTCGTGGATTCGAGTCCTTGGGTAGGCTACAGTCAAGCATCAGGTTCAGGATTCCCAGGCATGTCGAGAATCGTTTGTTTTTCGACACCCTTGCACGAAAGGCCTGAGCCCACCGAAGGTCCCAACTTCCGCGTGTCACGACTCGTGGCGGAATTCAAAATGCCAGGAATTCAGCATGACGGCCGGTTGCAACCGCCGCGGCATCGACCCGTTCCACTACCTGGCCGATGTGCTTCGGCGGCTTCCGACCACGCCGCCCGACCGGCTGGCGGAGCCGTTGCCCGACGTCTGGTTGCAGGCCCGACCGCATGCGGCCGGAAGGCGAGTCCCACAGCTCGACGCGGCGGTTCGGCGAGGCGATAATCGTGCCGCTCGTTCGGACTGTTACCGAATGCGGAAGCTATTCCCCGCTAGTGTGCGCCCATGAATACGACTTTACTCCGCGACGCCACCGCGGCCGACCTCCCTGCGATCAGCGCGATTTACAATTACTATGTGCTCCATTCGACCTGCACGTATCAAATCGATCCTGAGACGCTCGCCGACCGGCAAGCGTGGTTCGCTGTGCATTCGCCGGACAAGTATCCCGTCGTGGTCGCCGAACTTGACGGCCAAATCGTCGGTTGGGGCTCGCTCACAAAGTTTCACGCCCGCGCAGGCTACGCCCCCACTGCTGAGCCCTCTGTTTATATCGCCCGCGAGTTTCACCGCCAGGGATTGGGGCGGACGATCCTGCAAAACCTGATCGATCGCGCGCGAATCGCCCAATTCCACACCCTCATCGGCGGCGCCAGTGCCGATCAATCGGCAAGCCTCGAGCTGCAGGAGAGCCTCGGCTTCACCGGCGTGGGCCACTTGAAAGAGGTCGGCCAGAAATTCGGCCAACGGCTGGACGTCGTGTACATGCAGCTCATGCTGTAGGCCCGCGCGCCAGGCTAACTGAGTGGCCATAGCCTACCACGACCTGTAAGATGGGGTTCATGGACCGGTGACGATAGACGAATGTGTGCTAAGGGGTTCACAATCGGACGATGCGGGGCGCGCTCATTCGCGATGCATTCAAGGCGGAGGCTTCGATGAATATCACTGAAGTGGCACAAGCGTCGCACGATCAACCGTCGCCCCAGCGGCCGTCGAGAAGCGGCTGGAAGGGGCTCGCCAAAGCGTCCGTGCTGGTTGTGGCGTTGCTCTTGGCGTATGTGGCGTTCTGGCCTGCCCCGATCGATCCAGTGGCCTACGAACCGCCGGCCCGTCCGCCGCTTGCCGGTCCCTTGGCGCCGAATAACCGGCTGCAATCGGCCGAGATCCTGGCCGCCGGCCAGGTCGATGGTCCGGAGGACGTCGAGGTCGATGCGGAAGGTCGAATTTACGCCGGCACGGCCGACGGCTGGATCGTGCGCGTCGAAGCGGACGGCAGCGTCACGAAGTTCGCAAACACCGGCGGTCGCCCCTTGGGCATCGCGTTGGATCCGCAGGGCAACTTGATCGTGGCCGACGGGGTCAAGGGCCTGCTGTCGATCGCGCCGGACAAGACGATTACCACGCTTGTGACCCAGGCCGACGGCGTCGAGCTCGGATTTACCGACGACGTGGATGTCGCCCAGGATGGCACGGTGTATTTCTCCGACGCCAGCAGCAAGTTCGGCCCTGGCAAGTATCTATATGACATGCTGGAAGGCCGCCCGAACGGCCGGCTGCTGCGATACAACCCGGCTACGAAACAAGTCGACGTGCTGCTGAAGGAGTTGTACTTCGCCAACGGCGTGGCCCTGTCGAAAAACGAAGACTTCGTGCTGGTCAACGAGACGTATCGCTTTCGCGTGACGCGCTATTGGCTCAAGGGCCAGCGGGCCGGCACGTCGGACACGTTTGTCGACAACCTGCCCGGCTATCCCGACAACATTACCTCGAACCGCCAGGGCACGTTCTGGCTGGCCCTGTTCACGGTGCGCAACGACCGTGCCGACTGGCTGGCGCCGAGGCCATTTGTCAAACAGGCGCTGTCCAAACTGCCCGGCTTCCTGTGGCCCAAATCGCAACCGTATGCATTTGTCATTAAGCCGGACGAGACCGGTGCGATTCTGGACAGCCTGCAGGACCCCACCGGTAAGCACCTGCACACCGTGACCAGCGCGCACCAGCGCGACGGCTATCTCTACTTGGGCAGCCTGCATAACGACCGCATCGGCAAGTACAAGTTGCCGGACGCGGTAGCCGATTCGCCGGCAGGCCAGGCGCCGGACCGCGCCGAGTGACGTCTGGCAAGGGTTGCCATGCTTGAAGCGCGGCCCTTGAAATCCCGCCGACGGCCGCGGCCGGCTCGGATCCACCGCTGGCTTCGCGGGCTGGCGAGGTTATAATCGGCGGTGTCCCGCCGGGATCGTCGCCAGACGACCCGCCAGCGCGAATGATCGATTGAGAACGCCGCAGCGACACTGCCCCAGGAGCCGGCCCCGTCATGCCCCACCTTGCCACTGATGTCGAAACGGTTTCCGGCTCAAAAGGCGGCACCGCCCGATTCACGCGGCGGGAGATCATCGAGATCGGCTATTCGTCCGCGCTGGGCGCCAGTTTGGCGGCACTCTCTGGCGGCCGGGCGCTGGCGGTCGAGCCAACCGGCCGTAGCGAAGCCGCGCCGACTCCGCGGGCCAAGTCGGTGCTGTTTCTGTTTTTGTTCGGCGGGCCCAGCCACCTCGATACTTTTGACCCGAAACCCGAGGCTCCGGCCGAGTATCGCGGCGACTTCCGCCCGATCCAAACGGCGGTCAGTGGCGTGCAGATTTGCGAGCACCTGCCCGAAATTGCCCGGCGCATGGATCGGCTGGCCCTGGTGCGCTCGATGACGTGCAACCCGAGTTTTGGCGATCATCGCATGGCGGTACACGGCCTGTTGGGCGGTATCGACGAACTGCCGCCGGGCGCCGGATTGGCGGCCTCGCGGCGCGATTGGCCCTGCTGGTGCGCGGGCGTCGAGTACACGCGCCGTGGTCGCGACGGTTTGCCGGCCAGCGTCGTTTTGCCCGGCGCCGTGGTCGATCCGGGCACCGGCCTTTATCCCGGTCAGAACGCCGGCCTGCTGGGGGCCAAGTTCGACCCGTTTCACACGCGCGGCAATCCGGCCGACGCAAAGTATCACGTGGACGACAGCCTGCGGATGCCCGTTGGAATGACGGTCAAGCGGTTGGCATCCAAGCAAACGCTGTTGGCCGATTTGAATCGCCAGCAGAGTGCCCTGGCGTCGGCGTTGGAAACAATGCCATACGAAAACTGTCAGCGCGAGGCGTTCGGCGTATTGACCGGCGGCCGGCTGCCGCAGGCGCTGGCGATCGACGACGAACCTGCGGCGGTCCGCGATCGTTACGGGCGGCACATGTTCGGCCAGACGATGCTCCTGGCCCGGCGGCTGATTGCGGCGGGGGTGCCGATCGTGCAGGCCAACGTCAGTTATCAGGCCCTGTGGGACACGCACTACAACAACTTCGACGGCTTGCGCAATTACTTGCCGCATCTCGACCGTGGCGTGTCGGCGCTTTTGGACGACATGCAGGCCAGTGGATTGCTGGACGAGACGCTGGTGGTCATCATGGGCGAATTCGGCAGAACGCCAAGACTCGTGCAGCCCAACGGCGCGTTGCCATACTTCACCAGTCCTGGCCGGGACCATTGGATGAACTGTTTCTTCGGTTTGTTTGCCGGTGCCGGAGTCCGCGGCGGCCAGGTGATCGGCAAGTCGGACGCCGTCGGCGCGTACCCGATCACGCAGGCGTATCACCACTCCGACGTCGGAGCCACGGTCTACACGGCGCTGGGGATCGATCCGGCGACCGAAATCCGCGACATTCAAGGCCGCCCGCTGCGACTCAACAACGGCCGCGTCATCGAGGCGTTGTACACCGGCCGCGAGACTTGAACGGGATTCCCCGATCGGGTCGATTTGACGCGGCCGCCGCAATCGCGCTGCGGAATAATGCAAACTGGGCAACAACTCATTTTCCGGCCACGGGCTTGACGCTCGCATTCGGCAGCGACTAGCATCGAGCTCACTGGCGCCGGGCCCGATCACGGGCTGCAAAGCACTGTCGCGCCCTTACGATCTCAACTCAGGATTTTCAGCCGATGATGCGCCTCGTGAGACTGTCGTGCCTGGTGACGATCTTGCTCGTTGGCCATGCCAGCGCCGAAGAACAAATCCCGCGGTTCCTTAGCGGTCGCTTGCCGGCCGCCGACAGCCAGGTCGCTCCACCTGCTCGCTGGTCGAAGAGCGACAACATTCTATGGCAGACCGACGTGGCCGGCCTGGGCTGGTCGTCGCCCATCGTCTCGGGCGGACGCGTCGTGTTCACGACTTGCGTCAACAAAGGACATACGCCCGAACCGCGCAAAGGCCTTTATATCGAGGACGTCGACGCCAACAAGTATCCGAAGCCGACCGACCCGCACGAGTGGAAAGTGGTCTGCCTCGATCTGAGCACCGGCAAAACCTTGTGGGAGCAAGTGGCCCATGTCGGTGTTCCGCCCAAGCCGCACCACATCAAAAACACGCTGGCTTCCGAAACGCCGACCACCGATGGCCAACGAATCTATGCCTACTTCGGCAACCTGGGCATGTTCTGCTACGACATGCAGGGCCAGCCGCTGTGGTCGCACAGGGTCCCCGCCGCGGAAACGCAATATGGATGGGGCACCTCGGCGTCGCCCATCGTATATCAAGATCGCGTCTATATCGTCAACGACAACAACGAGAAATCGTACCTGCTGGTGCTGGACAAGAAGACCGGCGAGGAAGTGATGCGGATCGAGCGCGACGAGAAGACCAACTACTCGACGCCTTTCGTCTGGGAAAACGAACGGCGCACCGAATTGGTCACTTCCGGCATCGGCTGGGCGCGGTCGTACGATCTCGAGGGCCGGCTGCTGTGGCAATTGAAAGGCAAGTCGATCCTGGCGATTCCGACGCCTTTTGCGGAATTCGGGATGTTGTATCTCACTTCCGGACACGTGCTGTGGGGCGAAAACCCAGTGTATGCCATCAAGCCCGGCGCCACGGGCGATATTTCGCTCGATCAATCCGCGACCACAAACGACTACATTGTCTGGTCGCACGAAAAAGCCGGCCCTTATCATCCCACTCCGCTCATTTACGGCGAGCAGCTCTACATTCTCTACGACCGCGGATTTTTCGCCTCGTACGACGCCAGAACCGGCCGCGAGATTTATGGCCGGCAGCGGATTCCCAACGGCAAGGCGTTTACCAGCTCGCCCTGGGCCTACGACGGCAAGATCTTTTGCCTGAACGAAGACGGTGTCACATTCGTCATCAAGCCCGGCCCGGAGTTCGAAATTCTTTACACCAACGAGTTGGCCGACGACGACATGGGCATGGCCACGCCGGTGATCGTGGGCGACAAATTGGTCATTCGCACCGCCCCGCGCGTGTACTGCGTGGGCAAGACGGCCCAGCAGTGAATTCCAGAGCGATTCGGGTCAATGATGCCTGCCACTGACCAGACTGCGCGACGTCGGCAGGTCCGGTAAACGTGGCGTTCGGCGAGACTTAGAAAACTACGCCCGACAGGATTCGAACCTGTAACCCTCGGTTCCGAAGACCGATGCGCTATCCAATTGCGCCACGGGCGCGTGGGGCCAATCTCAGGATACGGTGTGCGGCCCGCTTCGACAAGCGCGGCTCAATCCGCTGGCCCAATCGTGTTAACCTCGGGGAATAAGTCCCGCACGTCAGAGGGAATACTTTGCCGCGAGCCGGCGCGGGTGCCTTGAAATGGCAGGTCCGCTTGAGCCGGGCCGGCTGGGATGTTATAAGCGCAGGTAGCCGTGGACTTTGCCGCGGCATGAAGTTCAGGGGTGGCCGATTAGAAAGTAGAATAGTCATGGTTCGCAAGATGCCCTGGATTTTGGGGCTTCCGTTGGGTGGCCCTTTTCCGTTAGTTATCTAGAGTTCGATCGAAGTCCGAGCAGCGAGCCTGCGCCGGGCGGCCTCGCGGCTCTTGGATTTGCCACGTGTTGTGACGTCAGAGCGTGTTCGTCCTGCCACCGGCCTGATGCGAATCTTATGGCTCAGATCACCCTACGCGTCCTGGACGGAGCCGATCGCGGGAGAGTCTACGACGATCTGTCGACCCCGGTGACTATCGGCCGCGAGGAAGGCAACTCGCTGCAGCTCAACGACGAGCGCGTGAGCCGCTTTCACGTCAAGATCCAGGAGGATCAAGACAAGATCGTGATCACGGATCTGGAGAGCACCAACGGCAGCAAGGTCAACGGCGAGGATATCCAATTGCGCATCCTGCGCTACGGCGACATTATCAGCCTGGGCCGCTCCGTGCTGCTGTTCGGCTCGCGCGAACAAATCGCCGGCCGGCTGGCCGCCCTGCGGGGCGAAATGTCTCCGCTCTCCGGCACGATTGGCCACGACGACCAGCAGCGCGCCGCCGCGGCCGGGTCGCTCGATTTCGAGCTCAACTGGAGCGCCGACCCCGACATCCAGAGCACGCTGCACGTACTGTCGGCCCCGGACCTGCCCGAACGCTTGAGCCCCGGTCAGGCGGCCCAACTCTGCGAGCTGTTGGAATACCTGCATATCCGCCTGCGCGACCTGCTCAATTCGGTCGCGATCAAGCCCGACGCCGAGCGCGTCGCGCTAGAGTCGCGGCAGTGGCAAAACCTGATCGACCTGCAAGCCCGGTTGGCGGCCTATCTGCGCGCCATTGGTCAGCCGCACGCGGATGATTAGCTTCGGCAGTCGCGGCTGACCATCGGCAAGCTCAGCCAGCATCGGCGCTGGTCCTACTCTTTGATCAACTCTTTGATCGTCATGCCGCCGGGGATCATGGGCAGCACGTGCTCTTGATAGGGCACGGCGACGTCGAGCACGTAGGGACCGGGATAGGCGATCATTTCGCGCAAGCCATCTTCCAACTCCGATTTGTCCTGTATGAACCGCGCGCCGGCGCCGAAGCCTTTGGCGATCGCCACGAAATCCGGATAGCGGCCGGACGGGACATCGGGTTTGCCCTGGCCGGTCGCCTCGGGGTTGTCGATCGGACCGAGATAGGTATGGGCCCGATTGCCCGCATGGAACCGGTCCTCCCACTGCACCACCATGCCCAGGTGCTGGTTGTTGAGCAGCAGCACCTTGACCGGGATTTTTTCGCAGTAGCAAGTAGCCAGTTCCTGGATGTTCATCAAGATGCTGCCGTCGCCATCGATGTCGATCACCAGCTTGTCGGGATGCGCGACCTTGGCGCCGATCGCCGCGGGCAGGCCGAAGCCCATCGTGCCCAACCCCGAGCTGGAACACCAGGTCTGCGGATCCTTGAGTTTGTAGTGCTGGGCGGCCCACATCTGATGCTGGCCCACGCCGACCGTGACGATCGTGTCGATGTCCTTGGTCAGCTCCCAGAGCTTATGGATTGCGTATTGCGCTGACAGCGCGCTGTCGTCCTTGCCGAAGCGGAACGGATCGCTCTTTTTCCAGGCCGCGATCTGCGCATGCCAGGCACTCAGACCGTCCGGTGGTTCGACCACCTTGTTCAACTCGGCCAGCGCATACTTGATGTCGCTGACGATGGGAATGTGGGCTTCTTTGTTCTTGTTGAGTTCCGAAGGATCGATGTCGATGTGCACGATCTTGCCGTGCTTGGCGAACTCCGACACCTTGCCGGTCACGCGGTCGTCGAAGCGGACGCCGAAGGCCAGCAGCAAGTCGGCTTGGTCCACCGCATAATTGGCATACACGCTGCCGTGCATGCCCAGCATGTCCAACGAGAGCAGCTCTCCGCCCGGATAGGCGCCCAAACCCATCAGAGTCATCGTCACCGGGATTTTCGTGCGGCGCACCAGCTCGCGCAGTTCACCGCTGGCGCCGCCGGCGATCACGCCGCCGCCGGAGTAGATCACCGGCCGCTTGGCGCGTTTGATGGCGGCGGCCACCTGGGCGATTTGCTCGGGCCGGGCTCTGCGGTCTTCGATATGGTAGCCCGGCAGGTTCATCGGCGCGTCGTAGTCAGGCACGATCTGCGCCTGCTGGACGTCCTTGGGCACGTCGATCAGCACCGGGCCGGGCCGTCCAGTGGTGGCGATGTGAAACGCCTCGCGCACGACGCGGGTGATGTCGTTGACATCGGTGATCAGATAATGGTGTTTGGTGATGCCGCGGCAGACTTCGACGATCGGCGTTTCCTGAAAGGCATCGGTGCCGATCACGCCGGTTTTCACCTGGCCGGTGATGGCGATCAGCGGAACGCTGTCCAACTTGGCGTCGGCGATGCAGGTTACCAGGTTGGTGGCGCCGGGGCCGCTGGTGGCCATGCACACGCCCGGCTTTCCGGTGGTGCGGGCGTAGCCTTGCGCGGCAAAGCCGCCCCCCTGTTCGTGGCGGGGCAGAATGGTGCGGAGGCGGTCCTTATAAGCGGTCAGCGACTGGTGCAAGGGCATGCTCGCCCCGCCGGGGTAGGCAAACACGACCTCGACCCCGTGGTTGACCAGGCATTCCACGAGAATGTCGGAGCCGCACTGCATGTGCCGGCCGGTACGTTTCGGGGTCGAAGTTGCCACGGAGCCCACCCTTTCGCAAAGCCTGAAAAACAAAGTCGGAAGCCATTTTGTGCAAACATATTAGCATACGTCGCTCCGACGGGGCTGACAACCGTTTTAGCACCCCCGATCCGCGCTAAACCGTACGAGCGGCGAGGGATGGCGTCGGGGCGGGGCTTTTCACGGCCGCCGCCGGGGAGCACGACGCGAAGACAACGAATGCTGGCGCAGGGTTCGGTCATGGCTGCAAAGCCTGTAGGGTCGATGAGCCAAAACGGCTAGAATGACAAGCAGAGATCGGGCCTGAGTCAAGGAGGCATGTCATGAAGCCGCTGGTCCAGGTGTTTTCGTATTGCGTCGTCGCCGGCGGACTCCTTCCGGTTTTATTGGGCGCCCTGCCAGAGGTGGCGCAGCCGGTCATGCCGCGGTCGTTGCCGTTGCGCTATGGCGAGGGAACGGAGTATCGCGTTGCCGCGCCGGCGGTGTCGCCAAAGTTTTCTCGACAAGGCCGGTTCGAGTTATTGCCCAATTGGGAAGTCGGTCGCGTCGCCACGCAATTGCTTCCGAATTACGAAACCGGCATGGCGAGTTTTGAATTACTCGCGCATCCAGAGTTGGCCACTGTTTCCCGCACACCCGCCTTCACGCCGATCGCCCCGAGCCGACAAGCTTCCGGCGAATCTGACGATTGACGCGACGGCCCGCGGCGCGCTGGATTTGTTTGTGATGCGAATGGGACGTTAGTCGGCATCGTCCCAGGGTTTAGCGGTTGCTGTCATGATGTGTCGAATCATGGCGACGGCAGCTGCGTATAACGACTGTCCGCGGTAAATGGCAATTTTCGGCTAAACTCATCGGGGTGGATCGGCCGAAAAGGGATGATGCCATGAAGTGTGCAACCCGCTCGATTCGTGTTTCGGTGACCGGCCTGCTGGCTGCGGTCATGTTTTGCGCGCAGTTGCCGGTCGCCGTGGCGCGCTCGGTTGCACGGACCCATCACTGCTGCTGCTGTGGCACTTGTGACGGGAAGTGTTGCGGCATGGCTTGTTGCAAGCCTTCGCAATCGCCGCCGACCGCTCCGCCCGTTCGCACACTCAGCCATTTCAAATCGCTGGTGCTGTTGAGTTGGCACGCGCCGGCGACGAGTTGGCCGGCCGGCGTCGAGCAAGGCATTCAGCGGGCCTCGGCGTTGGTACATGCTGTTTCGCTGCCAACGCTTCAATCCGACCACGTGCGGATTCAAACCTGATTCCGCGCCTGTCTACCACTGCGCGCTCGGCTAGCGCGAAGTGTCTTTCGTTCGGTGTTTCGTGGATCGGCGTGCGCCTTTCCCGAAGACTCGTTTCTATTGGTTCACCCATTTGATCAAGGAGTTTGACCATGTTTAAGTTATTTGCACTCGCGTTGACGGCATCTCTGCTTGGCGCATCGGCGACCACGGCACAAGCTGGCTGTGGTCGATCCTGCTGCGCGCAACCGGCCCCATGCTGCGCGTCGGCAGCAGCGGCGGACGAACACGCCAACATGAACATGTCCCAGGCGCCACAAAGCGTCCGAAGTTTTTCGTACCAACCGGGAACGGGCTACGGTGCCACGCGCTCGATGGGCTCGCAAGGATGGAATTCGGGCACGCGCGGCGCGGCTTCGAAGATTTTGGGCAATTACTAGGCCCTGATTGAAAATCGGCAGCCGTGGTGAAGCAGACGGGTTAGCACTCAACCTCATCGTCGGGCCGCTGGCATCCACGGCTGCCGAGTTTTCAATTCCGAGAACTGTCCACGAACCGCACACGCAGCGCGCTCAATCGCATGTTTTGCAAGCGAAAGTGGGCGGATACGCTTCGAATTCGTCAAAAAGTGCCTTGGCACTCTGTTTGCAACGTCGACAATTTTGTGGTGAACCAGGGCGACCATTGGTCCGTATACTTAGCGTCAGCGGTAAACGACGACGTTCGGATCGACTACTTGGGGTGGGTCGGCCGAGAAGGGATGATGCCATGAAGTGTGCAATCCGCTCGATTCGTGTTTCCGTGGCCGGCCTGCTGGCTGTCGGCCTGGCTGCGGTGACGCTCTGCACGCAGTCGCCCGTCGCTGTGGCGCGGTTCGCCGCACCGACCAATCATCGGCACTGCTGCGGCGCTTGTGGCGGGAAGTGCTGCGGCATGGCTTGTTGCAAGCCTTCGCAGCCGACGCCAGCCGTCCCGCCCGTTCGCACGTTCAGCCATTTCAAGTCGCTCGTGCTGGCGAGTTGGCACGCGCCTGCGACGACCTCGCCGGCCGGCATCGAGCAAGGCATTCAGCGGGCTTCGCCGTTGGCCCACGCCTCGGCGCTGCCAACTCTCCAATCCGTGCACGTGCGGATTCAAACCTGAATCGGCACGTGTCTTGCACTGCGCGCATAGCGTGCGTCAAGTGCTTTTCAGTCGGTAGCCCTCGGATCGGGCTGCGCCCGGGCCGAGAATCCTGTTCCGAATTCGTTTGAACCAATTCATTTAAGGAGCTCAATCATGTCCAAGTTATTTGCATTTGCAGTCGTTGCTTCCCTGTTCGCCGTTTCGACGGCCACGGCGCAAGCCGCCGGTTGTCGATCCTGCTGCGCTCCGGCGGCAGCCTGCTGCGCGTCGGCAGCCCCAGCAACTGCGGCCGTCCAACACGCCGACGCGAACGTCGCGAAAGCGCCGCAAGCCACGCGGAGTTTCTCCTACCAGCCCTCCACCGATTTTGGTTCCACACGCGGAATGAGCCGGCAAGGCTGGACGACGGGTGCGCGCGACGCGACCTCGAAAGTTTTGGGCAATTACTAAGCCCTGATTGAAAATCTGCAGCCCGTGGATATGCTGGCGACCGTAGCTCTCGATGAGTCATCGAGTCGCTGGCATCCACGGCTGCCGGGGTTCAATCGCGAGAACTGCTTACAAACCGCACACGGCGCGCGCTGATCCGCACGTTTTTCGAGCAAAAGTGGGCGGGGACCTTTGGAATGCGTCAAAAAATGTTTTGGCACACTGTTTGCAACTCCAGCCCCACGGTGTCGGGCAATGGGCGGTTGCGAGACAGTGATTTACCCCTAGTGACTTTTGATAGCGAGGATTGAACCATGAAGACGTTAGTAGCGTTATTGGCAGCGGGCGTCATCGTCTTGACCGCCCAGGCAACATTCGCCCAGCGAGATGCTGCGTCGAAAATCAGCGGCGAGGCCTATCGCGTGGGTTCCGCGGGCGTGTATCAGCAACATGCGTATGAAAACGCGCAGGCCTTGAGTTACTATGCCCAGCAGGGCAAGGCGGTTCCCAAGGAAACGGTGCAGGGCCATGCCGCGCTGATTCGCAAGAATCTTGAATTGTCGAACAAGGAACTGGCCGCACTGGAAGAAAAGGCCAAGACCGACAAGGTCGTCGCTCAGCATTTGGCGGCGATCAAGGAACATCATGCCAAAGCCATCGAGGCCTGCGGCATGGTGGACGAGTGCGCGGCGATGGAAGGCAACAGCGTGACCTTGGCCAAGTGCTGCACGGACATGGCCACGCACCTGAAAGCCGCCAAGGCCGAGCACGAAAAGCTGGCCAAATACCTGAAGGTCGCGCCGATTCCCAAGGCGAAGTAAGTCGACCGTACCGTACGATTCGGGCGGCGAGTGACCCGGGGGACAGCCCAGCCACTCGCCGCCTTCTTCAAAAAGGGGTCGGGAGTCTTTTATAAAAGACTCCCGACCCCTTTTTTATTACTTTTTTATTATGGCAACCCCTTTTTTATGGTTTGTCGGCCTTGGCGGCTTTGTCCTTTTCCGCCGCGCTGGCCTCGGCTTTTTCTTTGGCCGCGGCCAACGTTTCGGCGGCCAGATTCTTGCCGGCCAGCAGGCCGTCGAGTTCTTTGGCCAACTGTTCTTCCAAATCGGGCAGAAGGCCAACGTGCACGACTTGCACCGATCCGTCTTTGCCTATCAGCACGGTCTGGGGGATGCCTTCGGCCTTGTAAGCCCGGGCCGCGTCGCCCTCTTTGTCTAGCGCGACGGTGACTTTGAGTTTCGCG
>JBGQKM010000107.1:0-17853 GCA_041499515.1 Planctomycetia bacterium
ACTTCAATCGAGTCCGGCTCGATCTCCTGGCCGTCGAGCGTGCGATAGACGGTTCGCGGATAGGGAGTCGTGACGACCGAGACCAGGACCGCGCGGCCGTCGGTCGAGAATTTGAGCGTATCGCGAATACGCAACTTGCCGAGAGACGGAAGGCCGACCAGCGAGTAGACGAAGATCCACACCACCAGCGCTCCGGCGGCGAGGATCGTGGCCAACAACAGCGGCGCAAGCCAGGTCCGGGTGTATGACGGGTTCATGCGTACCTCGATCAGGAAAAGTCACGCGCGGAGGCGACGTCGAGAATGACCAGCACCACGGCAGCGTCGATCGCCAGCGTGGCTAGCAAGACGATCGACCAACCGGCCGGAAGAGCCGACAGGACCACCAGGGCCAGCAGGCCGCCCAGCAATGGAAACAACCGGCTGCCATACCATCGGGCCGGGCGCAGGCCGCTCAAGAACGCTGCCAGGTAGAGCACTGGCAATCGCGCGCCGATTTGCCAGGTCGAGCCCGTCATCGACCACTCGAAGGGGCTGGCGTGCGTGCCGGGCGTGGCCGCCCACAGTGCGTAGCAGACCATTGGCAGCATCGAGATGGCCAGCCACATCGCGACGCCCACGAGCAGTTTGGCGGCGAAAATTGTCGCTCGCGGCAGCGGCCGGTGGAGCAGGAACAGGAACGTTCCGCGCCCGCTTTCGCGCATTGTCTGCCACAAACCCAGGCCGATCGCCGCCAGGCTGGACACGATCACCATCCATTGCACCATCGTGTCGTCGACGAACGGGATCGCGCCGGAGGACGGCTCAAACGGTCCCAATTTGACGCCGGCCGCAAGGCACACCAGGTAGACCTGTACCAGCAGCGCCACCAGGGCCAACGGCAACAGTTCTCGCAGTTCCTTCCAGACCAGGGTTCTTAACATGGCGCCGCCTCCGGTTCCAGGCTTGACAGAGGACGCGACTGGCCGCGCGTGTAGGCGATGAACGCGTCTTCGAGATTCATTTCCAACGCCTCGACGTGGATCGCGCCCAACGACTCGGCCAGGGCCGCATGCTGTTCGCCATAGTCGACCACGATCAGCTCCAGCTTGTCGCCGAGCTGCCGCTGGCTGACCAATCCCGGGCAGCCGGGAAATCGAGGCGCCCGGCCGGCGAACTCGAGCACGACCCGCCGCAGCGAGTTCTTGAAGTGTTCGGTCGGGCAATCGACCCGCAGCACGCCGTCGACCATGATGCCGACGCGATCGGCCACGCGTTCGACGTCGGCCAGGATGTGCGAACTGAACAAAACCGTGCGGCCACTCTTGTGGATCAACTGGATCATCGACTCCAAAAACTCGCGTCGCACGACCGTGTCGATCCCCAACGTGGGATCGTCGAGGATCAGCAACTCGGGGTCGGGCGCCAGGGCCAACGCCAGCGACACCTGGGCCCGCTGTCCGTTGGAGAGCCGGGCAATCTTGGCCTTGCGCGAGATATCGAAGCGGTCCAGGATGCTGGCCAGAAAGTTGTCGTTCCAACGATCGTAGAACCCGCGCGTGAATCGGACGGCCTCGCGGACGGTCATCCAGCGATACAGCGGATGGCCCTCGGCCAGGTAGGCGATGCGCGCGCGGGTCGCGGTGCGCAGCTCGCGGGTGTCGTCGCCCAAGAGCACCCTGCGCCCCGAGTCGGGCCACGCCATGCCCATCAACATCTTGATCCAGGTGCTCTTGCCCGCCCCGTTGCGTCCAAGCAACCCGTAAACGCATCCGGCGGGAATTCGCAGGCTGACGTTGTCGACGACGCGACGCCGGCCGTAGTGCTTCGTCAGTCGCTCGCTCACGATCGCGTCATTCATGGTTTCAGGTCCTTATCGTCTTGCCGTGGCGCACGCCGAGGCCGGCGCGTGGGCGTGTCACCCGGCTCGCGTGCTGGCCTCGTTCCACTGAAATTGTTTCACGCGCTCCGCGATCAGTTCCAAAACTTCGTCGGGCGAAGCGCCGATGCCAACCGCGTCGACCAGCAGATGATCGACGCCGGAGAGTAGTCGTTCGCGGCGCGTCTTTTTCGACAAGGGTGGCCGAGCATGGCTGACGAAGACCCCCATTCCCGGCCGGGTATACAGCGTGCCTTCGCGCTCCAACTCGGTGTAAGCCCGCGCCACCGTGTTCGGGTTGACCACCAGCGATTGAGAGAGCTCGCGGACCGAGGGCAGGCGCTCGTCGGGCCTCAGCCGGCCGCGGGCAATGCCAGCGCAGATCTGCAGCGTCAACTGCTGGTAAATCGGGACGCCGGTCGTCGGAGTAATTGAGAATTCCATAACGGCTCCATCTGTATTAATGGTACTAGTACAGATGAATTCGTGCAAGAGGAAAAAATGAAGGATGAAGGATGATGGGGGGCGGGCGACGCGCTTGGCTCGGGTCAGCGCCGTTTTCCGGGGCGTTTTGATGGCGCGCGGGTTGGATGTGAAAATGCGGGCGGAGCCCCTCCGCCGCCAGATGCGCCTCCGCGTCCGCACGTATCCCGTTTCCGGCGCATCCTCTCAGTTGCTTACGATGGCTAGAGGCCAACGGCGGTCGTCGCGCGTCGCGCCAAAGCGCTCCAATACCCCCCACTCCGGTAGGGTGAATGGCGGCCGCCGGCCATCGGGCGTCGGGTTGCCGGCCAGAAACATACCTTGACAGCCCGAGGGGCCGGGTATTAATGAATTGCCGCCCTTAAGTGCCGTCTATAGCGATCGGGGAGGTTCCAGGGGCATGGTTGCAATTCCAAGCGGCCGGGCACTTTGGGACGTTTTTCCCTGGTTTCACGGCTCTTAGCGGCAAAGGGAAAGCCCAGTTTGGCGGGGGAATGTGGCGTAGTATTGAATCGGTTTTGCGCCCCAGGACAGGCGCTGGGTCGCTCCGGATACAGGGGTCATCCAGGGCGGCGGCAGACAATTCATTAAAATCTGGGTCGCGGACTGATACTAACTGACAACCTTCCCAAACCACCTAAATTAACATTTGGCGTCACTATGGCAAAACGGACCCTCAACCCGAACGGCAAGTCGCTGGTGATCGTCGAATCGCCCGCCAAGGCGCGCACGATCAGCAAGTTTCTTGGCCGTAACTTCACGGTCGAGGCCAGCATTGGCCACGTGCGCGATTTGCCGCAGGGTGCCAAGCAGATTCCGGCCGAGTTCAAGGGCGAGGACTGGGCCTACCTGGGCGTCAACGTCAACCACGACTTCGATCCCGTCTATATCATTCCGCCCGGCAAGACGGCGCAGGTCCGCAAGCTCAAGGCATTGCTCAAAGACGCCAAAGACCTCTATCTGGCGACCGACGAGGATCGTGAAGGGGAAGCCATTAGTTGGCATTTGCACGAACTGCTCAAACCCAAGGTCCCGGTCCATCGCCTGGTGTTCCACGAAATCACGAAAGAGGCGATCCAAGAAGCGCTGGAGAATCCCCGTTCGATCGACGACGATCTGGTGCGGGCGCAAGAGGCGCGGCGGATCATCGATCGGCTCTTCGGCTACGAAGTTTCCCCCCTGCTGTGGCGCAAAGTGCGCCCCAAGCTTTCGGCCGGCCGCGTGCAGAGTGTCGCCGTGCGGCTGATTGTCGAGCGCGAGCGGTTGCGGATGGCGTTTGTGTCGGCGACCTTCTGGGACCTGCTGGGCACGTTCGCCAAAACGGACGGACCCCAGTTCGACGCCGAATTGGTCTCGGTCGATGGTCGCAAAATACCCTCGGGCAAAGATTTTGACCCGGCCACCGGCAAGCTCAAGGACGCGGCGCTGCTGTTGCTCGATGAATCGGGCGCGCGTCAATTGGCCGGCCGCCTCTTGCCGGCCAGCTTCCGCGTGTCGGCGCTGGACGAAAAGCCGTTTACGTCCAAGCCCTCGCCGCCGTTTACCACCAGCACGCTGCAGCAAGAAGCCAACCGCAAGTTGGGCTTTACCGCCAAGCGCACGATGCAGGTGGCGCAGGGCCGGTACGAGACCGGGCACATCACGTATCTGCGCACTGCCTGGACCAACCTGGCCAAGGTGGCGATCGAGGCGGCGCGCGACCTGGTGCAATCGCAATATGGCGGCGAGTTTCTGCCCGGCGAGCCCCGCGTCTATCAAACCAAAGTCAAAAACGCGCAGGAAGCCCACGAAGCGATTCGCCCTGCCGGCCATCCCTTCGCGTTTCCCGAGGAATTGCGCGGCGAGCTGAACCAGGACGAGTTCCGGCTCTACGACCTGATCTGGAAACGGACGGTAGCCAGCCAAATGGCCGACGCCGAGGGCCGGCGGACCACGATCACGATCGAGGGTTCCGGCGCGATCTTTCAGGTCGGCGGCAAGACCATCGACTTTGCGGGCTACTTGCGGGCCTATGTCGAGGGGAGCGACGATCCGCACGGCGACCTGGCCGAACAAGACACCGTGCTGCCGAATGTCGCCGTCGGCGAAACCCTGGCCTGCCGCCAGCTTGAGCCCATCAGCCACACCACCCAGCCGCCTGCCCGATTCAGCGAAGCCGCGCTGACCCGGGCCCTGGAAGAAATGGGCATCGGCCGACCGAGCACGTATGCCTCGATCATCGACACGATTCTGGCCCGGGAGTACGTCTTCAAGAAAGGCAACGCGCTGGTGCCGACTTGGGTGGCGTTTGCCGTGGCGCAGCTCCTGTCGGAACATCTGCCCTACCTGGTCGACTATAAGTTCACGGCGCAAATGGAAGACGATTTGGACGCCATCAGCCGCGGCGAGTCGGGTCACGTTGCCTATCTGCGCGCGTTTTATTTCGGCAACGGCAAACCGGGGCTGAAACAGCTCTTGCAAAACAAGTCCGAAGAAATCGACGCCCGCACCATCGGGCGGATTTCGATCGGCACCCCGGCAGGGGGCGAGCCGATCGTGGTGCGCGTGGGCCGTTATGGACCATTTCTGGAACAGGGCGACCGCCGCGCGAGTTTGCGAGACGACATGCCGCCGGACGAGCTTTCGGTGGAGCTGGCCCTGGAGATGTTGAGCCAGGCCCAGCAGAGCGAAGAGCCGTTGGGGCATTGTCCCGAGACTCTCAAGCCGGTCTATCTGAAGGTCGGCCGCTTCGGCCCTTACGTGCAGCGCGGCACTCCGGAAGACGAGGAGAAGCCGAAAAACGCCTCGTTGCTGAAGGGGATGAAGCCTGAGGACATTACGCTCGAGGTGGCGCTGCGGCTGTTGTCGCTGCCGCGCGAATTAGGCAATCAGCCGCAAACTGGCTTGCCGGTCGTGGCCTACAACGGCCGGTTTGGCCCGTATGTCAAGTCGGGCGAAGAGACGCGGAGTTTGCCGGCGGGCCTCTCGCCGTTGGACGTGACGCTCGATCAAGCGCTTGAGTTTTTGGCCCAGCCCAAGGCGATACGCCGCGGTTTCGGCGCGCCGAAAGAGCCGCTCAAGGTGTTCGATGAGTCGCCGGTGACCGGCCAGAAGATTCAGTTGCTCGAGGGCCGTTATGGTCCGTATCTGAATGACGGCGTGACCAACGCCTCACTGCCCAAGGGATCCGCTCCCGATGTGTTGACCAAGGATGAAGCTCTGGAACTGCTAGCGGCCCGCGCCGCCTTGGGCCCGCCAAAGAAGGGCGCCGGCCGCAGACGCGTGCCATTCAAAGCCGCGGCCAAGAAAGCCGCCAGGCCCAAGAAAATCGCCATCGCCAAAAATGGCCGGCTCACCCGCCCAGCCCAAAAGAGCGCCAAGAAGAAGCCCTCGGCCAAACGCAGAGTCGGGTAGCGACCAGACTCCAGCCAGAGGCTTCCGTTCGACCAGGTTCACAGGCGCGACGCGCGACCTTCGTTGAACCTGTCGCCGATTTTTTCATTCGATTTCGGATGGCTTGTTGTCGCTTTGGGCCAACGCGTAGGCGGTTGCGTGGCTGCGGCAATGGGAGATGCTGATGAGCATCTCGGTAATGCCGAGCTGTTCGATGACGTCGCGTGCTCCGCCACGCAAGGCCACCACGGGGCGCCCGCCCGGCTCGTTGCGGATTTCGACGTCGCGCCAACTGATCCCCTTGCGCCAACCGGTGCCGAGGGCTTTGAGAATCGCCTCTTTCGCGGCCCAGCGGCCGGCGAAGTGCTGCGTGGCCAGCTTGCGGCTTTGGCAATACTGAATCTCGTGCGGCGTGAAGACGCGACTGATAAACAGCTCTCCGTGCCGCTCGATCATCTGCGCGATCCGCAAACACTCAATGATATCGGTTCCGATGCCGATGATGCGTGCCATGCAAACTCAAGCTGCCAGTGGGGTCGTGCGTGGTTTTCTTGCCGCGAGCGCGACGACGCAAGCGCAGGCGCCGCTAGTCAGTCCTCCGTCGAGGCTCCACCACACCGGCTGCGCCCGAACCCGACCGGCCAGATACGCCGTGAACGCAGGCCGCATCTGCGGCTCTTGCGCCATGGCCAGGGCGACCCGGGGGTCTTGCGCGTCCCGAGCGTCGTCGAACGTCCGAATGCGGCATCTATGGCCAATGTAGTCTTGGCCCACGACGACCAGCAAGCCCCAGACCACCGCGGCGGCCAACGCGACGCGAACGCCGGGTACGCGGGTCAGCCGACAAATCGCCACTTCGGTCCCGCCCAACGCCGCGCCAACGCACAGCGGAAACAACACCGCCGGCGCGATCCCTTCCTGTTGCACCGCAAAAGCCAGGCCCGACACCGCCGCGGTGGCCAGCGCGTTGGCTGCCAACCACAGGCAATAACGTTCCGCATTGTTTGGCGCGGCCGGTTCAGGCATGGTCAGTTCTTTGGCAGGCGTCACCAAACGTCCTGTGCGGCGCGCGAGAGGTCGGCTCAATAATCCAGGCCGCACGCCTTCTTGGCTCGGGCCAGCACCTGTGCGGCTTTCTTGCGGGCCCGCGATGCGCCGTCGGCCAGGATTTCGCGCACGCGGTCTTCTTGCGCGGCGAGTTCCTGGCGGCGGGCACGCGGCGCGGCAAAATAGCGCTCCGCGGCGTCGGCCAGGGATTTCTTGACCTCGCCATAGCCGAATCCGCCGCGGCGATACAAAGCCGCCATCGCCTCGCGCTCGGCGTCAGTGGCCACCAGCGAATAAAGCTGAAACAAGTGATCGCCCTGCGGCTCTTTCGGCTGCTCCATGGGGCGCGAATCGGTCGTGATCCGCATGATCTTCTTGCGCTGCGCCTTGGGGTCCTCGAAAATCTCCAGTGTATTGTTGTAACTCTTCGACATCTTCTCGCCGTCGGTGCCCGGCACCTTGGCCGACGCGTCGAGAATCTTGGCCTTGGGCATCACGAACACCTGTCCGAATTGATGGTTGAAACTGCCGGCCAGGTCGCGGCACACCTCGACGTGCTGCAACTGGTCGTCTCCGACCGGCACCGTGTCGGCGTCGTAGGCCAGGATGTCGGCAGCCATTAGCACCGGATAGGTGAACAGTCCGGCATCGGCAGTAAGTCCCTTGGCTTTCTTGTCCTTGTAGGCATGGCACCGTTCGAGCAGGCCCATCGGCGCGCCGGTCAGCAGCAGCCAGCACAGCTCGGAAACTTCCGGCACGTCCGATTGCACGAACAGCGTGGCCCGCGACGGATCGAGCCCAAGCGCCAATAAATCAATCGCCGCATCGAGCGTATACCCGCTCAGAAGTTGCGGTTCGCGCACGGTCGTCAACGCGTGCAGGTTGGCGACGAAGTAGTACGACTCCTGTTCGTCCTGCAAGTCGATGTATTGCCGGATGGCGCCGAAGTAGTTGCCCCAGTGAGGTCGGCCCGTCGGTTGTATGCCGGAAAGAACGCGCATCGGCGAGAAAAAACGGGTTGTCGGGTTGGAGGTTGAAGAACGCTATGGTGGGGATTGGTCAGGGTTTGGCGGCCGCGGCCGGGTTGCGTCCAAGCGTGCCAACGATCTCGGCCACGCTCGTGGCGCCAAGCTCGCCGAGGGCCACCGGCAGTTGGTCGAGAAGGGTCATGGTCACCTTGGGATTATAGAAGTTGGCGGTGCCGATTTGCACGGCGCTGGCGCCGGCGACCAGAAACTCCATCACGTCGTCGAGCGTGGCGATGCCGCCGATGCCGACCACCGGAATGTCAACGGCCTGTGCAATTTGATAAACGGCCCGCAAGGCGATCGGCTTGATGGCCGGACCGCTGAGCCCGCCCATGCCGTTGCCCAAGAGCGGTTGACGCCGCCGCCAGTCGACCGCCATGCCCAGACACGTGTTGATCGCCGAGATGGCGTCGGCGCCGGCGTCGGCCGCCGCTTGTGCGATGGGTTCGATATGGGTCACGTTGGGGGTCAACTTCGTCAAGATCGGCAGGCCGCAGGCCGCACGCACGCCGCTGACCACTTTGCGGCACATGGCCGGGTCGGTGCCAAAATCGACGCCGCCGCTGACGTTGGGACAGGAGATGTTCAGTTCCAGTGCCGTCACGCCGGGCAGCCCGTCGAGGCGCGCCGCCATGGCCACGAATTCGCCCAAGTCATGGCCGGCGATGCTGACGATGATCGGCGTCGAGAGCCCAGCCAGGTAGGGCAGATGATGCGCGATGAAAGCCTCGATGCCGTCGTTGTCCAGGCCGATCGAGTTGAGCATGCCTGCGGGCGTTTCCAGCGTGCGCCACGGCGGGTTGCCGGCGCGGGGTTGCGAGGTGATCGTCTTGGGAAGGATGGCTCCCAAGCGACGCAGGTCGACCAGCGCCTCCATTTCGCGCGCGTAGCCGAAGGTGCCGGAAGCCACCATGATCGGGTTGGCCAACTGCAACCGGCCCAAGTGGACCGACAGATCGATGGGAGAGGAGTTCACGCGATTCGACCCGGTGAGCAGGACCAGGAACACGCTTTCCGCCAGTGGCAACGTGTAATGTATCGGTCGCGTGCCGCGGGGGCAACTTCGCCTGAGGGCGGCAGGCTGGACAGTAGCGGCGATTGACCGCCGCGCGGTTTCCGCCCGATCGGGTTGCCGGCTCGACTTGGGGGCGGTTTGGGCCCACGGGCGACGCGGTGACGGGGAAATAAAGCGAGCCGCTCGAAGCCGAGCGGCTCGCGTGAAAAACATCGCGTCATGCCATCGTCAGATCAGGCCGCCATGCGTGCGATACGGCGACAAATGGCTGGGCTGATCGAGGAACCAGATCCGCTGCCACTCCTCGAGGATGAGTCGCAGGTTTTCCGAGGTGAAGATCAATTCTTGGGTGCGGACCGCCGGGTCGCTGTGATAGATCGGCAGCACGCACCCCGTGCTGGTGCCCAGCGATAGACCCAGGATCGCGGCCATCAATAGCCTGCGCATCACCCGATTCCTCCGTGAACATAGTGGCTCTTTGAAGGTTCAAAGAGCGTTGGACGCATCCCTGTCGGATCGATGGCCAACGAGTTTGGCCCGATGGTGACGTTTATCTTTTAGTTGATCGCCAGAACAGCTTCGAAGCGGATGTGTGGTAGCTTCGATGGAACTCGAAAATTTCGCCGGTACTCTAGCGTTTGTCGTCAGTTGCGCCGAGGTCAACCTGACCTCATTCGTCCCCCCTGGGGCGCCGGTGACAGTGTTTTAAGGAGTTGTTGTTATAAGGAGTTGTTGTTATCCGGAGTTGTTGTTATCCGGAGTTGTTTTGTGCGTTATAGCCGGAACTGCCAAGAGTTTCGGTAATCGGCCTGCTATCGCCGGTCGTGCCTTCCGCGCCAGCATGATTCCGCGCCGCTGCCGCCGCTTGTCGCTCCAGCTCGCGCACGCGTTCTTCCATCTCTTTGCCGGGCTTGAAAGTCACGACATATTTCTCGGGTACGTAGACTTTGTCCCCGGTACGAGGGTTTCGTGCCTTGCGAGCGGCTCGTTTTTTGACCTCAAAAACGCCGAAATTTCTCAGTTCAATGCGGCGTTCCTCGACCAGCGTTTCTACAATTGCGTCGAAAGTCTTTTGGACGATTTCTTTCGTCTTGAGCTGGGTCAGCCCGATTTCGTCGGAAATGGTTTTAACGATCTCTTTCTTGGTCACGACGCAGTTCTCCTGTGAGAAAGGGCGCGGGGGGTAATTTGAGGGCTCCCTCGACCGGCGCTGTCATGCTCCAAGTGTAAATGGCGTAAGAACTACAGTCAAGATCAATCGCACCACTCGTGACCTTTCCACTGCCGGCGTTTCGCGTCTGGCGCCCCGGCCCAAAACAGGTTCAATCATTCGACAAGTGATTTGTTATCAATGCTTTACAAGTAAACTTGCCAACGCGACAACTTGTTTTATTCGCAAGTGATTAATTGTCAATAGGTTGTGGCGTTCCTCCGGCCTCTGCGACAAGCACGCCGCTAGCGCAGGCGAGAGCCTTGGCGACCCCGTGTGGCGGTAATCATCGACCTTACAATCGGCAAAGTTTAACCCATCCGAAAAAGTCGCCGCGGCGCCTGAGAATCGTCGCGCCACGGGCCCGACGCTGGCAACGCCGCGCCACCGGTCGTGATGGCCATCGCACCGGGATGGATTCAGAGCTTGACCACGGAAATCTGATGCACGATCGTCTCGGCAGGATAGAGCTTTCCCTTGCCGCTGCCGGGACAGACCTGGCAAGTTTGCTTCCAGGTTTCTTTGCTCTCGACGTTCGACGCCCAAAAAGGCCACGTGCGGCATTGCCGCGGTCGAGCATCATAGACGGTGCACTTTCGCGAATTGCCGTCAAAGAACACGCAATCGCCGTTGGAATACTCGATCAGGCTCTTGCGGATTCCAACGACGCGAACGTAGGACTTCTCGAAATCGGCGACGCTCGTTCCCAGCTTTTTGGCCAATGCCGCGATTTCTTCGCGGTTGACCCACACGAAGCCCGGCGCGCCGGTGCAGCAATTGCCACAGCCGGTGCACTCGAAACGCAATCCCTTTTCGAACCACGGCTTTTCATCCATCGCCAATCGCCTTCATTTCCAAACCGCGCGCGAAGCGCGTGCCACTCAGCGCCACATTTCCGAGGAGACGATTTCTCCGACCGCGCCAATGGCGACGTCGATTTCCTCTTCCGTCGTGAATGGTCCTAAACTAAACCGCACCGTCCCGCCCAGCGTGTCGGTGCCCAGCGCCTCGTGCATGGCCGGGGCACAGTGCAGGCCCGAGCGAACTTGCACCCGATAGGCCGCGTCCAGGCTCAGCGCCACTTCCTGCGGATCATATCCCTCGAGCACGATGCTGACCAGGGGGACGCGGGCTTCGGCCTGCGCGGGGCCCAACACCCGCAGCCCGTGGATCGCGCTGAATCCTGCAAGCAGTTGCCGCGTCCGCTGCCATCCGTCGCGCTGGAGTGTCTCCAGTCCTTGTTGCTCGAGATAATCGACGCCCGCGCCGAGGCCGAGAATACCCGGCACGTTCAGATTGCCGGATTCGAATTTTCCCGGCAGGTCGTCGGGCTGACGGGTTTGATCGCTGTGCGTGCCGGTGCCCCCTTGACGCACGCTTTGCAAGAGAGCGGCCGCTTCGGGTCGAATCGCCAGCACGCCGGTTCCCAGCGGACCGAGCAGCCCTTTGTGGCCCGAGGCCGCCAGAAAGTCGATCTTCAGCTTGCGCACGTCGACCGCCATGTGGCCGACCGACTGCGCTGCGTCGACCAGCAAGGACACGCCGGCCTCGCGGGCAATTTGTCCCACCGCCTCGATCGGCTGCACGGCGCCGGTCACGTTCGACGCGTGGCAAATCGCCACCAGCCGCGTATGAGACCGAAACGCGGCGCGAACCTCATCGGGGTCGATGACGCCCGAACCGTTCGTGCCGACGCGCGTCACTTGGATTTGGCCGGTATCTGCCAGGTGGCGCAGCGGGCGCAACACCGAATTGTGCTCGACCACCGACGTCACGACGTGATCGCCGGGGCGCAGCAGGCCGTGGATCACCAGGTTCAGCGAATCGGTTCCGTTGCCGGTGAAGATCAAATGCGTGGGGTCTTCCAACCCCAACAGCTTCGCCACGTGCGCGCGAGTGGTCTCGACCGCGCGCGAAACCGTGACCGCCTCTTCATATCCGCCGCGGCCGGCCGCGGCGCCGAGCTGACGGTGATAGTGGTCGACGGTCGTGTAGACGGCCTCGGGCTTGGGCCAGCTTGTGGCGGCGTTGTCGAGGTAGATGCGGGGTCGTTCCGCCGAATGTGGGTGCATGCGTGTCGCTTGCCGGTGAGTCAGCCGCCGATTTGATACATGGCTCGTGCGGGCTTAACGAACTCGTCACTGTTGATTCCGTGACCGGGCTTTTTGGCGCCGATGCTGTCGCGGACCAAGGCGGCCAATTGCTCGTCCAAACCGTCGCTACTGCGCAATATCGCTCGGGCATCCCACTCCTCGGTCGAAAACAAGCAGTTGCGCACCTGTCCCTCGGCCGTCAGACGCAGCCGGTTGCAGCGGCGGCAAAACGGTTGCGTCACGGGGCTGATGAAACCAATGCGGCCCACGCCATCGGCAAACGCATAGTCGGTCGCCGGCTGGCTGGGATCCTCGACCGCCAGCGGCGTCAAGGGGCCGATGCCGGCCTCGAGCGCCGCGCGAATCTGGGCGCCGCTGAGCACCTGTTCGGCATCCCAGCGGTTGTCGGCGTCCAGCGGCATGAACTCGATGAACCGCATTTCCATGCCGTGCTGCCGGGCGAATTGACCGAGCGGCACGATCTCCGGTTCGGTAATGCCGCGGATGGCCACGGCGTTGAGGCGAATTTTCTTGAAGCCGACCCGCTGAGCGACAAAAATCCCCTCGAGCACTTGTTCCAGCCCCTCGCGGCGGGAAATGCGGAAAAATGTTTCGCGCTGCAGGCCATCGAGGCTGATGTTCAGCCGGTGAAGGCCGGCGTCTTTGAGCGATTGAGCCTGCTGGGCCAACAAGATGCCGTTGGTCGTCATCGCGATTTCGCGGATGCCCGGCACCGCGGCCAGCTTGCGCACCAACAGCGGCAGGTCGTGCCGCACCAGCGGCTCGCCGCCGGTCAATCGGATTTTGTTGACGCCCATTTGTGCGACCGCGCGCACGAAGCGCTCGATCTCTTCGAAGGTCAGCAGCTCGCGGCGCGGCTTGAACCGCACGTTTTCGGCAGGCATGCAGTAGAAACAGCGAATGTTGCAGCGATCCGTCACGCTGATGCGCAAATTCGTGTGCACGCGGCCCAAGGAGTCGACCAGTGGCGCGGAAATGTTCATCGTCGGCTGCCGGTGTGCTCGGAACTTGAAATGTCTGCCGTTGGCGAGGGACCGGAAACGGCGCGACCCCGCGTGGCGTCTCGCGCCTCCGGCGGAGTCTCCAGCCCGGGGTGAACCCACTGGGCGTCGCCGTCGGCCCAATTCTCTTTTTTCCAAATGGGCACGATTTCCTTGAGCGTGTCGATCAGCCACTGTCCGGCGGCAAAAGCCGCCTGGCGATGTTCGGTACTGACGGCCACCGCCACGCTGGCTTCGCCGATCTCGAGGCGGCCCACGCGGTGGACGATGGCGCAGCCGGTCAGCAGCCAGCGCGTGCGGGCTTCGGCTTCTAGCGCCGTCAGCTTTTGCAGCGCCATCTCGGGATAACACTCGTAATCCAACGACGCGGTCTGCCGGCCGTGCGTGAATTCGCGCGCGGTCCCCAAAAACAACACCACGGCGCCGGCCTGGGGCGAGCCCACCTGGCGCAGCAGGGCTGCGGTGTCGATCGGTTGTGTCGTGATGTCGATCATGGGCAAATGGGACCCCGCGTTGAACGCCCTGCGAGACGGCGTCGTCGGGCGCTGCGGTTCATTCTAACCTCCGCTGACCGGAGGGATGCAAGCCACCTCGCTCCCCTCCGAGACGACCCAGTCGTCCTGGGCATATTCCGAACCAACGGCAAACGCAATGTGCGGCAGCACGGCCGCCAGGGCCGGCACGTCGGCCGCCAGCCGGGCCCGCAACTGGGCCACGGTGCTGCCTGCCGGCATTTCGAGCACGATCGAATCGCGACCTGCCAGTTGCCTGGCCACCGCAAACAAACGAATGCAAACCTTCACGTAACCACCAGCTCCTCGACTCGAGCCGACAACAAATCGGAGATTTCCGGCATCAGATCGTAGGCCAACGCCAACAGCTTGACCGGGTGGATCGTGGGCTTGCCGGCCCCTTGTTCCATCTGGATTTTACACGCGCTGCACTCGGTGGTGCCCGCTTGCAGCCGAGGACTGCGCAGGCTGTTGATCAATCCGCGCCCGGCACGCAGGCTGGCGCGATAGTGTTCGCGTTTCAGTCCAAACGTGCCAGCCATGCCCGAACAGCCGTTTTCGGTGCGATTCACGACCAGGCCCGGAATCAACCGCAACAGGTTTTCGCCCGGCGAGCCGACTTCCAGCGCCTTGACGTGGCACGGCATGTGGTATCCGAGCACGGCATTGACCGGGCGCAGGTCGAGTTGCAGCTTGCCGGCCTGATGCAGCCGCCAGAGAAACGTGCACGCTTCGCTGGTGTTGCTGGCTACCAGCCGTGCCTCGTCGTCGTCGAGTAGCGCCGGATATTCGTGCGTCAGTGCCAGGGCTGCCGAGGGCTCGGTCGCCACGACGTGATAGCCCTGGCGAATCGCTTCGGCCAGCAGCGCCACGTTATGTTCGGCCATCTTGCGGGCCGGACCCAGCGCGCCCAGCGCAATCATCGGCATGCCGGAGGACTGTTGCCCCGGATGGACATAGACGGCGATGGCGTTGTGTTCCAAGACCGCCACCAGGGCTTCGGCCAGTTGCGGATCGTGATAGTTGGCGTAGGTATCGACAAAATAGAGCACCTTGGAAATGTCGCGCCGCGTGGGCCGAGTCAGGCGACGGCGCGAGGCGATTCTCAAGAAACTTCGGGCGCTGAAACGGGGCAACTTGCGTCGCCGCGCGATTCCCAGGGCCTTTTCCATCAGCCAGCGCGACGCGCCGTTGGCGATCGCGCGGTTGGCCAACGGAGCCAGCAGGCTGCCCAGCCAACTAAGCCGATCGACGCGCGACATCAGCCAATCGCTCGTCGACAGACCGTTGGTATGGACGTACATTCCCCGGCCCTCCATCATCAGCCTGGGAATATCCACCGTTGCCGGGCACTCCAGCCGGCACATGTGGCAATGGACGCACAGGTCGGCAACGTCCTTGAACTCATCGCTGGTCAGCGTGGCCATCGGCAGCTCGCCGGTCAGGATGCTCCGCATCAGGTTGGCCTTGGCCCGGGGAGAACTTTCCTCGGCCGGGGCAAAACGAAAGATGGGACACATCCGCACGTCCGACAATTGCGAGCGGCAGGCTCCGCAGCCGTTGCAATCGCGGGCCACGTGCGCGATTTCCTCGCTGCTCCAGTTGAGTTGCCAGGTTTGCGGCGCGGCCGGCTGGCTCGCCGCCGCTTCGGCCTCGCCGTTGGTCGCCTCGCCCGCCGGCAGCGGCGGTAGTACCAGGTGGCGAAGGTTGTGGGTCAACAAATCGGGATCGTCGCTGACGATTTTTCCCGGATTGAAAATGTTGTTCGGGTCGAAGATACGTTTTACTTCGCGAAAGACGTCGGCCAAGGGTCCGTATTGCCGGCGGATGAACGAGGTGCGGCTGAGCCCCGCGGCATGTTCGCCGCTGATCGTTCCGCCCACGTCCAGCACTTCTTGATACAAATCGGACGCCAACTGGGCCATCCGCGTCACGTCGGCCGGATTCGACAAATCGAGAAACGGCCGCAAGTGCAACTGGCCGTGCCCCGCATGCCCAAACAGCGACGCGATGACCTGATGCTGCTTCAACACGTTTTGCATCCGCACCAGAAAATCGGGCAACACGGCCGGAGGCACCGCCAGATCCTCGATGAAAGGCAGCGGCCGCGTCGAGCCCTTCATGCGGTACAACGTGGGCACGACTTTGTGAGCCAACCGCCAATAAAGTTCGATGTCTTCGCGGTCCTGGGCCTGAACCGCGTGAAACGCCAGCCGCTTCTTGCGACGCACGCGATCGATCACCTGGTTCAATTTGTCGCGCACGGCCCCCGGCGTGTCGCCTTCGTACTCCACCAACAGCACGGCCTCGGTTTCCGCTGGAATCAGGAGGTCGTATTGCACCGTGCTTTCGCGGGCCAGGCTCAAGTGGCGGCGATCCATCAGATCGCAGGCACTGGCGCCCAGCGGCAGGATTTCCATGACGGCTTTGGCCGCGCTTTCCAAGCGATCGAACAACAGCAAGGCCACGCCCCGATGTTTCGGCAGCGGCTGCGTGGCGACCGTGGCTTCGGTAATCAGCGCCAACGTCCCTTCCGAGCCGACCAGCAATTGGGCCAAATCGAGGTGCTGCTGGCCGAGCACGTCGATCAGGTGATAGCCGCAATGATTCACCACGCCCTGGGGTTGGCGCTGACGAATCAACGGCTCTTCACGACGCAACAGGTCGACCAAGGGCGCCATCAGTTGTCCCAGCCGCGACTGCGGATCGGCGCGGTTCTCGTCGAGCGGCTCGCGACCCACCTCCAGCACCTGGCCGTCGGAGAGCACGATCTGCAAGCTCATCACGTGCGCTCGGGCCGAACCGTACTTGAGCCAATGGCTGCCGCCGGCGTCGATGGCGATCACGCTGCCCATTGTCGTGACGCTGCCCATGGCCGGGTCCGGGCCAAACTGCCGCTCCAAGGGTCGCAGGAACTCGTTGAGCTGCGAGTGGACCAGGCCCGGCTGAATGCGGACGCTCTCGGCGCGCGTTTCGAGCACGCGGCGCATGTAGCGCGAAAAGTCGATCACCAGTCCGGCGCCCAGCGATTCGCCGGCCAGTCCGGTGCCCGCGCCGCGCGGATGAATCGGCAGGTGGTTTTCGGCGGCGTACTCGACGCAGGCGACAACGTCCGACAACGTGCGCGGCCGAACCACCGCCAACGGCCTGATTTCATAGATGCTCGCGTCGCTGGAGTACAGTTGCAGGAAGATGTCATCGCAGCGGACGTCGCCTTTGACGAGTCCACGCAAGTCGTCCTGGATTCGTTCCCGCTCCTGATCCATGTCTATTCTGCCGCCAGTTGCCCGATCGAGTTTCCGAAGCGGACCCCATACTCGTAATCCATCACGCCGGCCGCGGGGCTTAAGCGGGACGACCCTAGCGAGGCTGACCGGCCAGTCGGGCCGCCTGCTGCCGGTACCGTTCGTGGGTCTCCAAATTGAACGCCCCGTGGCGCCCCATGCCTTCGGCCGGGCGATATTGAGCACCGCACCGGTAGCACATCAGTGCGTCGGGCACGATCAGGTACAACACGACGTCCACCAGCGCTGTGGCCGACAAAATGGCAAAGGTGGCAATGGGCAACGAATAACCCCACGTGACACAGCTCGCGACAATGCCCAGAACCACGATTCCGACCCCCACTCGTTGCGGAAAGTCTTTGCGCACGAACAAATCGGTGCTGGGACACACCAGGCACCGAGACAACCCACCACCGTCCAATGCGCCCGGCGGCACGGCGATCGTCTGCCGGCACCGAGGACATGCGATGACCGCGTCGGAGGCCGAAACGTCGGCCCGCACACCCTCGTGGCAGCCGGGACATGAAAACGTGACATTCATGGACAATGCGCTATCAATAGCGATGTGTAGGCGTGCAGAAATACCAATCCCTCGTCCCGCCGGCAGCCCAGCGCTCGAGTTCTCCCCAAAACGGTCCGTCCGGTCCATGATAAGACATGGCCGGCCTGCCGAGAATGACCCGCCACCGGGCCGCCGCTCGAAAAACGCCCGTTTCTCCGCAATTCTCAGGCTCGTAGATTCGGTTTGCGGCCTGCGGACGGGCTCGCCGACGTCTCCGCAGTCGTCCCGTCGAGCGCTTGCACCCCTTTGCCGTGGGGGCAGTCGCCACAGCCTTGACGCCCAGCCGACGGGTTCTTAGCATACGGGGGCTGTTGGTGAATCCGCGGGTTTTTGGGGCGGCAGATGCCCGTCTGTGCCGAGCGCAGATG
>JBGQKM010000108.1:0-17753 GCA_041499515.1 Planctomycetia bacterium
ACCGTGGCGGCGTAGTTCTTCGTGATGATCGCCAGTCCCTTGTCCAAGGCCTCTTGGTTGATTTCCTTGAACAGCACCGGGATGCCGGCGTTGGCGTAGTTCATCGTGATGCCGCCGCCCATCGTGCCGCCGCCGACGACCGCGGCGCGCTTGATCGGAATCTGCGGCAGATCTTTCGAGATGCCGGGAATCTTGGCGACCGCCCGTTCGCCGAAAAAGACGTGGATCAGGGCCTTCGACTGATCGGAAAAGAGGCATTCCTGAAACAGTTCGGCCTCCTTGGCAAGGCCCTCGTCGAACGGCAGCTTCGTGGCCGCTTCGACCGCGTCGATCGCTTTGCGTGGCGCGAGCAGGCCGCGCGAGCGTTTTTTCACCGCGTCCCGGGCGGCGGCCAGCGCCTTCTCGTTTTCGGCGGCGCTAGCGATTTTGTCTTTCAGATCGCGCGCTTTTCTGAGGGGCTTGCCCGAGGCGGCCATTTCACGAGCGTAAGCCACGGCGCCCTTTAGCAGGTCGCCGTCGATGATTTTGTCGATGATGCCCGCCGCCAAAGCCTTGGGAGCGGCCACCGGATCGCCGAAAGCGCACATTTCGGCCGCCACGGCGACGCCGGCCAGGCGGGGCAGTCGCTGCGTGCCGCCGGCGCCGGGGATGATGCCCAATTTGCATTCCGGCTGGCCGACCTGCGCCGTGGCCACTGCCACGCGATAGTTGCAGCCCATGGCCGTTTCCAATCCGCCGCCCAGCGCCGTGCCATGGATGGCGCACACGACCGGCTTGGGACCCTGTTCCAAGGCTTGCAACACCGGGTGCAATCCGACGCCGCGATCTCGTTTGCCGGAGGTGATCTTGCCGAACTCCTTGATATCGGCCCCGGCGATGAACGTGCGGCCGCCGCCGATCAAGACGATGCCCTTGACCGCGGCGTCCTTTTGCGCCGCCTGAACCGAAGCCAGGATGCCCTCGGGCACCCCGGGACTCAGGGCGTTGACCGGCGGGTTGTTGATCGTAATCACGGCGATGTCGCCGTCCTTGCTGAGTGTCACTAGGTCGCTCATGCGTCGTTCCTCGTACTGGTGTTGTCGAATGTATGTTGTTGTCAGGGAATAGGTCGCCGTTTTAGAAACTCGACAATGTGGCCCGCGATTTCCTCGCCCTTGTCTTCCTGCAAAAAATGCCCGGCGTCCTTGATCGTGATTTCCGGCTCGTCCTTGGCCGAGGGTATCAGCGAGCGGAAGAATTGATCGCCGCCCGCGGTCACCGGGTCCTTGTCGGAAAACAGGACCAATGCCGGCTTGTTCCACGCCTTCAGCGCGGCCGCGGCGGCCCGCATGTGAGGCAGGGCCTCGGCGTCTTCGGAAATCGGCACCAGGTTCGGAAACTGCAGCGCACCGCCCTTGTAGCTCGGATCGGGAAAGGGGGCATCGTAAGCGGCCACCACTTCAGGCGGCAAATCCGAAATCGTCGCGTTTTGCAACACTCCGCCGACCTTCAAATCGTCGCTGCGCGTGGCGTATGCCTTCCATGCCATGAACGCGGGCGAAAGCGGCTTGCCGCTGATCGGCAGGCCGGTGTTCATCACCACCAGCCGGGCAAAGCGCTCGGGCATTTCGGTGGCGATCGGCAAACCCAAAAGGCCGCCCCAATCCTGTCCGACCAGCGTGACCCGTTTCAGATCCAACTGCTTGACGAGCGACACCAGCGCGTCGTGATGCAACGCGTACGTGTACGACTCGCGGCCGACAGGCTTATCGGACCGGCCGAAGCCGATCAAATCGACCGCGATCACGCGCCCATGCTTCGCCAGCGTGGGCACCATCTTGCGATACAAGTAGCACCACGACGGCTCGCCATGCAGGCACAGAATCGGATCGCCTTGTCCTTCGTCGATGTAGTGCATCCGCAAGCCGCCGCCGACTTCGACATAGTGCGGCTTGAATGGAAAGCCAGGCAGATCGGCGAACCGCTCCTCCGGTGTCCGCAGAACCTTCATCGATCGGACTCCTGCAGATTGAGTTTCATCGCCGGCGACCGGCGACGCGGCCAGCCCGCATGCTATCGCCAACAACCAGCAAACGCGCGTCTGCGACACCAAGTTTCGTGCTCCGTGGATTCCGCCGCGCTGATTTCTCGGGCGGTTTAGAGGCAGGCCTCGAACAAACCGGCTGCCCCTTGGCCGCCGCCGATGCACATCGTCACCACGCCATACTTGAACCGGCGGCGGAGCATTTCGTTGGCGATCGTGCCGACCATCCGCGAGCCGGTCATGCCAAACGGATGGCCAATGGCGATCGAACCGCCGTTGACGTTCAACTTCTTCGGGTCGATGCCCAGCCGATCGCGGCAATAGATCACTTGCACGGCAAACGCCTCGTTCAGCTCCCACAAGTCGATGTCCTCGACTTTCAGTCCATTGCGTTTCAACAGTTTGGGCACGGCGAAGACCGGACCGATTCCCATTTCATCGGGCTCGCAGCCGGCCACCGCAAAGCCGCGAAAGATCAGTTTTGGCTTGATGCCCAGCGCTTCGGCCCGTTGGCGCGACATCAGCACGGTGGCCGATGCGCCGTCGGACATTTGCGAGGCATTGCCGGCCGTGACCGAGCCCAGGCCGCTTTTGGGATCGAAATACGGTTTCAGGGCCAACAGGCCCTCGAGCGTCGTGTCGGGCCGATTGCATTCGTCCTTGGTGATCGTGTGCTCTTCCTTGCCGGCGATCTCGCCGGTCTTCTTGTCGACGATGCCGCGCGTCACCTTCATCGGTGCCAACTCCTCGTCCAGCAGGCCTTCGGCCTGAGCCCGGGCCGTGCGCTGCTGGCTGGAAAGGGAATACTCGTCCTGCGCCTGACGGCTGATCTTATAGCGTTTGGCAACCACTTCGGCCGTATCGCCCATGACCATGTAGATGCCCGGCTTGTGCTCTTGGACCCAGGGGTTCGGGTCATTGCGCCGCGCGCCGATCGCGGTGATGCTCTCGACGCCGCCGCCGATCGCCACGTCGACCCCTTCGTTGGTGATCTGATACGCGGCCAGCACGATGGCTTGCAAACCGGAGGAGCAAAAGCGGTTGACCGTAGCGCCTGCGACCGTCACCGGCAATCCGGCCCGAATGGCCGCCACGCGAGCCACGTTCATGCCCTGCGTCCCTTCGGGATTCGCGCAGCCCAGGTAAACGTCCTCGATTTCTGCCGGATCGAGTTTGGGCAGCTTTTTCAACACGTCGGCAATGCAATGCGCGGCCAGGTCGTCAGGCCGCGTGAGATTGAACGAACCCCGGAAACTTTTGGCCAGCGGCGTCCGCGAACTGGCAACCACGACGGCTTCTCTCATCTCTCGATCTCCCAAGTTGAATGGCCGCGAAGCGAGCGTCGGCGGCCGTGGCGGTCTCGGACCGGCAAATCACCAGCGGCCGGTGATCGGCCCGCGTCGAATCGGCGAAAATTTGGCAGGCGCATTGGCGCCTACCGTCCGTTCGGTAGAATGTACACCGTCTGTCGTGGCCTGGGAAGGGTCTGCTCGCGGGAAGTCCTTTTAGGGGGGGTTGAGACCGCGTGGGCTCATCCCGGGTTTGGGTTTTGCCGCGCCAGGCATGCGATACCGGGCTTTGGTATGTTAAAGCCAGTGCCCGGCGCCGCCGGCTTTTTTGCATTCTCGCCCCAGGTAGTAACGAGGAGACGATCGCCATGTTGAATCTGGCTCTGGTGCTGTCGGAAAACGCGCAGCGTTTTGGCGATCGCACCGCTGTGATTTGTGACGACCGCAGATTGAGTTATGCCGACCTGGAGTCGATCACGAACCGGCTGGCCAATTCACTGACTCAACTCGGCTTGCATCGCGGACAGAAAATGCTCGTGATGCTACCGAACATTCCCGAGTTCGTCATCAGTTACTTCGGCGTCCTCAAGCCGGGCGGCGTCGTCGTGCCAATCAACGTGCTCTACAAGGCGCGCGAAATCGAATTTCTGCTCAGCGACAGCGAGGCGATTGGTTTGATCGCCTGCACCGAATTCCTGGCCGAGGCGCTCGAGGCGTTTCGCAATATCGAGACCTGCGAACACTTGATTCTGGTCGACTATCCGCAAAAGTCGGCGGCGGTCGCCGACAAGGGCGTGCACGGGTTCGATGACTTGATCCGCAAGGGTTCGCCCGAGTTCGAGGTGGTGGCCACGAGCCCCGACGACACGGCCGTGATCGGCTATACCAGCGGCACCACCGGCAAGCCGAAAGGTGCCGAGCTCTCGCACTTCAACTTGTTCTATCAATGCCGCGTTTTGCCCGAGCTGACCGACGATCGGCACCAGCCCGACGAAGTACGCATGGCCGTGCTGCCGTTGTTTCATTCGTTCGGCCAATCGTGCGTGATGAATACGGTTCTGGCGATGGGAAGCACGTTGACCTGCATGCCGCGGTTCGACCCGGCCAAGGCGATGGAAATCATCCAGCGTGACAAAGTGACGCATTTCGCGGCCGTGCCGACGATGTATTTGACGATGCTCAATCATCCGGACCGAACCAAGTATGACTTGAGTTCGTTACGGATGTGCGGCAGCGGCGGCGCGCCGATTCCGCTGGAAACCCTGGAAACCTGGAAACGCCACTACCAGTCCACGATCCGGGAAGGCTACGGCCTGACCGAAACGTCGCCCACGGCCACCTGGAGCCAGGACCCGGTCAAGCCGAAGGCTGGCTCGTGCGGAGTGGCGGTCTGGGGCTGCCAAATCAAAATCGTCGACGAGCAGGGTAACACGCTGCCGCCGGGCAAGGACGGCGAAGTGCTCATCCGCGGCGTCAACGTGATGAAAGGCTATTACAAACAGCCCGAGGCAACGGCCCAGATCCTCAAGAACGGCTGGTTTTATTCCGGCGACATCGGCAAGCTCGACGAAGAGGGGTATCTGTATATCGTTGGCCGCAAGAAGGACATGATCCTGCGCGGCGGCTTCAACATTTATCCGCGCGAAATCGAAGAATTGCTGTACGAACACCCGGCCGTGGCCGAAGCGGCCGTGGTGGGCATCAAGCACGAAGAGCTCGGCGAGGAAGTCAAGGCCGTCGTCTATCTAAAGCCCGGCTGCACGGCCACCGAACAAGAGCTGCAAACGTACTGCAAAGAGCGGATCGCGGCTTTCAAGTATCCGCGGATCGTCGAGATCCGCGACAAGCCGCTGCCCAAGGGTCCCTCGGCCAAGATCCTCAAACGTGAATTGATCGAGGAGCACGAGCGGGCCCGTACCGCCACGTCGCACTAGCCGCCGACGATTGGTTCGGCGGCCGAGACTCCTAACACAGCCCTGGAGAGCACCAGATGGCCTACGAAGAAATCATCTACGAGGTTTCCGACCGCATCGCCACGGTCACGCTCAATCGGCCAACTAAGCTGAACGCTTGGACCTTTCGCATGGAAAAAGAGGTCGAGCAGGCTCTGCTTTCGGCCGAGCACGACGAACGGGTGCGCGTGATCATCCTCACCGGCGCCGGTCGCGGATTTTGTGCCGGGGCCGACATGGCCAACCTCGACGGGCTCGCCCAGGCGAATAACTCCGCCGACAAGCTCAAACAACTCATGGAAGATCGCTTCACCGGCCCGCGCATCGAAGGCGCTCGCCCCGATTTCCAAAAAACCTATTCCTACCTGCCGGCGATCGACAAGCCGATTTTGGGAGCGATCAACGGTCCGGCCGCCGGCCTGGGGCTGGTCGTCGCCCTGTACTGCGATCTGCGGTTTGCCTCGGACCAGGCCCGCTTCAGCACGGCATTCGCCCGCCGCGGACTGATCGCCGAGCACGGCATCAGTTGGATGCTGCCGCGGCTGGTGGGCCTTTCCAACGCGCTGGACTTGTTGTTTTCCGCCCGGCTGATCGACGCCGCCGAGGCCCTGCGGATGGGCCTGGTCAGCCGCGTGATACCGCAGGAGCAATTCCAGGCCGAAGTCCGCAAATATGCCCTCGAGCTGGCCGGCGCCGCCTCGCCGCGCTCGATGCGCGTCATCAAAGACCAGGTCTATAACGGGCTGTTTCAGACGCTCTCCGAGGCCATCGACACGGCCAACGAAGCCATGCTCAAGAGTTTCGCCAGCCAGGACTTCAAAGAGGGCGTCGCCCATTTCCTCGAAAAACGCCCCCCCGCCTTCACCGGAAAATAATCACGTGAAAGCAGCCAGCGAGCCGCCGGTCCTGCACATCGGCATCCCCAACCCGATGTTCGAAGGCGAAATCAATTTATACGTCATCGCCGGCGATCCGCTGACGCTCGTCGACACGGGCATCGGCACGCCCGAGGCACTCGCGGCTTTGCAGGCCGGGCTCGAAGCGCACGGTCTGTCGATCGAAGCGGTCCGCCAGGTCGTGCTGACGCACAAGCACGCGGACCATATTGGGCTGGCACGCGACATTCACGATCGCAGCGGCGCGCGGGTCTTCATTCACGAGGACGATTGGGACGGCGTGGCCAATCTGGAGAAACGGCATGCCGAGTTCATTCCGCTGGTCCGCCGGCGGCTGCAATCCTTCAACACGCCGGAGGCCGAAATCGAAGCTCTGGCCAAGTTTCTCGACCACGGCAAACGATTCGCCAAGGAAACGCCGGCCGAACGCTTGCACGACGGCCAAAAGTTGCGGGTCTCGGATCTCGACCTGGAAGTGATTCATACGCCGGGCCACACGCAGGGGAGCATCTGCCTGCGCTACGGCCGCAATTAGTTCAGCGGCGATCACGTGTTGCCGACCATCTCGCCCAACGTCGGCGCCGGCGAACTGCGTCGCACGGGGATGATGGCGCGGTTCTTGAACTCGCTCGATCGCGTCGCCCCATTGCAGTCGGAGAACGTCATCGTGCTGCCGGGCCACGGCCGGCCATTTTCGAATCTGGCCCAACGCGTGGCCGAACTCAAGGCGCATCACGCCCAACGCGAGGCGGCGATCCTTGAGATTTTGCGCTCCGGCGACCGGAGGACCGTTTATGAAATCGCCAAGTCTCTGTGGGCCAAGCTGCCCGGCTATCATCTGGTTCTGGGCACGGCCGAGGTGAACGCCCACCTGGAGAAAGCGCTCGCCGAAAACCTGGTGCACGAAGCAGACGGCCGCTTTTGGATCGCGTAAGGCCCGCGGAATAACTTCCGCGCCAGGCGAATTCTAACGCCCCTTCAGGAACCGGCCGGCGTCGCGATATTCACGATCGCCGAAGTGGTCGGTCCGGGCGGAGTCGTTTTCGGCGGCCGCGGACCCGGCCGGAAGTGCTCGGTCTGCGGGTCCTCGAATCCGTACGCATTCTGCCAGGCCCGGTAGGGCGAAGCGCAGCAGCCCGTCAGGCTCGCCACCATCGCGGCGGCCACGAACCACTGCACGAGCCGGTACAAGTTTGCGCAGAGCATTTTCAGAGTTCCGATTCTAAGGGATCTACGAATGCTATCGGTTGCAGGGCCTGCGAAAGATGACCGTTTTTGGCGGACAGAGCCGGTTTCGAAACGCTTTTTGCTGGCATCGCCCCCGCAGTCAAGGGCGATGCTAGCGTCAGATCCGCGTGATCCAAGAAGTTTTCGACGGCGCGAGGAAATTCTGATTGCGCGCTAGCGCGGCTGCCCTTTCAGGCGATCAGCTCGCGCACGACGTGGCCGTGGACGTCGGTCAAGCGGAAGTCGCGGCCAGCATAAGGGAAGGTAAACCGCTCGTGATCCAGGCCCAAAAGCCACAGCAGCGTGGCGTGCAGATCGTGGACGTGAACCGGTTTTTCCACCGCCTTGAAGCCGAACTCGTCGGTGGCTCCGTGCACGATTCCCCCCTTCACGCCGCCGCCGGCCAACCACATCGAAAAGCCGTAATGGTTATGATCGCGGCCGTGGACCTTCGCGTTGCCGATCAGCGGATTGGGCAATTCCACCGTCGGCGTGCGGCCGAACTCGCCTCCCCAAATCACCAGCGTCTCGTCCAGCAGGCCGCGCTGCTTGAGATCCTTCAACAGCGCACCAATCGCCTGATCGCATTCGCGAGCCAGCTTCTGATGATCGCCTATGTCCGTGTGCGAATCCCAAGGCTGCTGCGCGCCGTGCCAGACCTGTACGAACCGCACGCCACGTTCGATCAACCGCCGGGCAATCAACATCTGCCGCGCCTGCGTGCCCGGCCCGTAAAGGTCCAGAACGTGCTGCGGCTCGCGGCTGACGTCGAACGCGTCGGCCGCTTCGCTCTGCATGCGGTAGGCCAGCTCGAACGACTGGATGCGGGCTTCCAATTGCAGGTCGCCTTGCGACCGTTCGAGATGTTCGCGATTGAACGCCTGCAGCAGATCGAGCTGCCGCCGCTGGCGCTCCACCGGCAGCCGGCCCCGGATGTGCTCGATCAGCTTTTCCACTTCGGTGTGTTGCGTGTCGAGATACGTTCCTTGATGAATGCCGGGCAGAAAAGCGGACTGCCAATTCTGCGCACCTTGAATCGGCAGTCCGCCGGGACACATCGCCACGAAGCCCGGCAGATTCTGGTTCTCGCTTCCCAAGCCATAGGTCAGCCAGCTTCCCATGCTGGGCCGCGGCAGCCGGGCCTCGCCGCAGTTCATCAACAGCAGCGACGGTTCGTGATTGGGGATGTCGGCCACCATCGAACGGATCACGGCGATGTCGTCGATGTTCTCGGCCACGTGCGGAAACAGCTCGCTGACTTCGATGCCGCTTTGGCCGTACTTCTGGAATTTGAACGGCGAGGGGAACGCGGCCCCCGTCTTGCGCTCGGTCTGCAAGTTGCCGGTGGGCAGCTCCTGGCCGGCATATTTCTCGAGCGCCGGCTTGGGATCGAACGTGTCGACCTGTGACGGCCCGCCGTTCATGAACAGATGGATCACGTGCCTGGCCTTGGCCGGAAAGTGCGGCTGCTTGGGCGCCAGCGGATGGAGCGTGTCGCCCAGGCTCTGGCCAGCCCGGGCCGTAGCGCCGGGTAGCATCTCTTCCAACGCCAGCGCCGCCAGCCCCATGCCCGAGCGCGCCAACAATTCGCGCCGCGTCAGTCGCAAGCCCGCGCTCACTAGAGCCGCATCGTCAGTTCGAGGGTCAATCGACATAACTAAACTCGTTCGCCAGTAACAAGGTTTGCGCAAATGCCTCCCAGGCGCTAAGCGCATCGCCGCCAGAATTCGCAGCTTGATCGCGCTCGATGAATTCCAACGCCCACTGCTTCTCGCGCTGCGTCGGTGAGCGTCCCCAGGCGATGGCTACCATCCGGGCTACGCGCTGCGACGGATCGGCAAGATCCTTCACGTCGGCGCGCTGGACGAACGAGCGCGTCCACTCGGCCGCCAGCGGGCCGTTCATCAGGAACAACGCCTGCTGCGGCACGGTGGTCGTGTAACGCTCGGGGCTATGCGTGTCGGGGCTGGCAAAGTCGAAGGTGGGCAACATGCCGGGCAGGCCCTGCCGATCGATCAGACCGTAGATCGTGCGCCGGTTCGCGGTTGGCAAAGTCACGTCGATGCTCGGACCGCCCAGCGACAGATCGAGTCGGCCGGCGGCCATCAGCAGCGAATCGCGCAGGGCCTCGATATCGAGCCGGCGGCGATTCATCTTCCACAACAATCGGTTTTCCGGATCGCGGGTCCGCTGGTCGGCCCGATCGCGGCTGGACTGCTGATACGTGCCCGATAGCATGATCCAGCGGTGCAGTTTCTTGATCGACCAGCCCTCGTCCATGAAGCGCGCGGCCAGATAGTCGAGCAATTCGGGATGGGTCGGCGGCTGGCCGCGTAGCCCGAAATTGCTGGGCGTGCGCACCAGCCCCGCGCCGAAATGATACCCCCACACGCGGTTGACCAGCACCCGGGCCGTCAGCGGATTGTCGCGGCTGGCCACGGCCTGCGCCAGTTCCAAACGACCGCTGCCGACCGCAAACGGTCGCCGATGTTCGCCGCTCAATGCTTGTAAAAATTGTCGTGGCACGCGATTGCCCGGACGCGTGGGATTGCCGCGCACGAAGATCCGCGGATCGTACGGCAGGGGATGTTCGACCAGCGTATGGGCCCGCGGCGGAGCTTGCGCCGTATTGGCCAAGTGCTGATTCACCGCGTTACGCCGCTTCATGACCTCGTCGTTGATCGGGGCGTCGTACAAATACTGCGCGAGGGCCTCTTGCCGGCTCACGGCCACCGGCCCGTCGGGAGCATAGAGCACGCGACGCAATGCTTCTTCGGACTCCTCGGGCAGCCGCGCAAGGGCGCTGCCGGCGGCCGCCGTCGTGGAGGCCGTCAGAGTTCGCCAACGCTCGTGAACCTGCGCAAACAGTTCGCCATAGGCGCGGGCCACATCGGCCATCGACTTGGACGGATGCGCAATCAGCCGGTTCTTGATGGCGGCGTTGATCTGGACGGGCTGGTCATCGCCGGCCGGCGTCGTCCATTTCGCCAGGATCGTGGCCGCGCCGACTTCGAATTCGCTCGGTTTCAACGCCGAAAAGGCATGCCATGGCCCGAATACCGGGTGTCGCTCGTCGGTTCGCTCGATGGTATCGATCCAGCGCTCGACGATCCACTGGCGAAGCGCGTCGTGTCCCATCGGCAGCGGTTGCTGCGGCGGCTCTCGACCCTCGATCGCTTTGACCAGATAGTCGACGCTGCGGGCACGAAACGTATCCAACAATATCGCGTACTGTTGTTGTTCGTATTCCTCAAGCGACCACTGGCGAGTTTCGAATTCCTGTTGAAACGCTTGCGACGCCGGGTCGCCTGGCGGCTTACCGATCAAGGGGGGTACGATCGATTCTTCGCTGCTGGCAAACACGCCATACAGCGAATAGTAGTCCGCCGTGGGGATCGGATCGTATTTGTGATCGTGACAGCGAGCGCAGGTCACGGTGAGCCCCAAAAGCCCGCGCGTCACCACGTCGATGCGGTCATCGATGATGTCGTGCGGGTTGCTGGTGAACTGCCGTCCGAGCGTCAAGAACCCCAGGGCGGCCAGCGCTCCCTGGTCGTCGCCCAGCGGCAACTGGTCGGCGGCCAATTGTTCGACCAGAAAGCGATCGTACGGCAAGTCCTGGTTAAAAGCCCGCACGACGTAATCGCGGTATGTGTAGGCGTAATGAAATCGTCGCTCCTCTTGCAAGCGCACGTAGCCCTTGGTGTCGGCATAGCGGGCCACGTCGAGCCAATAGCGGCCCCAGCGCTGGCCATAGTGGGGCGAATCGAGCAGCCGGTCGACGACTTTGTCAAACGCTTCGGGCGCCGGATCGCTGACGAACGCCGCGACCTCTTCCTCGCCGGGCGGCAAGCCGATCAAATCGTACGTCGCCCGTCGAATCAGGGTCGCTCGATCGGCCGGCTCGCCCGGCGACATCCCTTCCGCTTCCAGGCGGGCCAGCACGAAACGATCGATAGGCGATCGCGGCCAGTCGCCGCGTTGCACTTGGGGCACCGGCGGCCGGCGCACCGGCGCGAACGCCCAGTGCGTCTTCCAGGCCCGCTGCTGTGCGGATCGAGACGCCAGGGTTTCTTCCGGCCACGGGGCCCCTTGTTCGATCCAACGGCGAAGCGTCGCGATGGCCGGCTCGGGCAATTTGCCGGGCGGGTCCGGAGGCATTTGAAGCTCGGCGTCGTCATAGCCGATGGCCCGCAGCAGCCGGCTTTCGCCGGGGTTTTTCAGGTCGACCACCGCGCCGTTCTCGCCCCCTTCAAGCAGTCGGGACCGCGAATCGAGCCGCAGGCCGCTGTGCTGCTTCTTCTGGCCGTGGCAGGAAAAACAGTTCTCGGCCAGGATCGGCCGCACCTGCCGCTCGAAGAATTCCGCCTGCGCGGCCGTCACAGTCTCCGCCCCTTGCGGCTGCGGATCCTCGGCGCGGGCTGCCGACGCGGCAGCCAATAACACGCATACACCGAACAGCAACGCCCGCTCCATCCTGACCTCGCCTACCCCATTCGCGATGATCGCCCGGGCGAAACCCGGCGGACAATGGAACCGCTTCAGTATAGTATCCCCGGGTCCGCCAAACCTAGCCAGCGGCCCTGAAAACGAGTATCTTGCCCGACTGGGTTCGCGCCTGTTCGATCGCGCCTGCCAGCCATTCTCGGTGCTTATGCAGATCTCCAAGTCCGACGCCGTGACACTCCCTCCGTCATCCGCGGCAATTCCGACGGCCGGGCTGCAGGATATCACCCGGCTGCAAGATCTTTCGTCCGAGCAATGGACCTCCGGCCTTGCCGCCTGGCTGGGCTGGCTGTTCGACGGGCTCGACATGCACTTGTACACGCTGGTGGCGGCCCCGTTCGTGGCCCAATTGCTCTCGGTGGGTGAAAAGGACAAATCGGTCGCAACCTACAGCTCGGTGATTCAGGCCGCATTCTTGATCGGCTGGGCCTTGGGCGGCGGGTTCTTCGGCCGCATCGGCGATCGCCTGGGCCGCAGCCGCGCGCTGATGCTCACCATCCTCACCTACGCGGCCTTCACCGGACTTTCGTTTCTGGCCCAGACGTGGTGGCACTTATTGATCTTTCGTTTCATGGCCGCCTTGGGCATCGGCGGCGAATGGGCCGTCGGCGCCGCGCTGATCTCCGAAACGTGGCCCCGCAGTTGGCGCCCCTGGATGGCCGCCGTGTTGCAGACCGCCGTCAATTGCGGCGTGATGCTGGCCTCGCTGGCCGCGTATTGCATGTCCGGGCTGCCGCCGCGGTACGTGTTTCTGGTCGGCATCCTGCCGGCGCTGGTGACGCTCTGGATTCGACGCGCCGTGCCCGAAACCGAACAATGGCACGCGGCCAAATTGGAGCACGCCGGCGGCGAGCCGAGCGTTTGGGAACTGTTCCGCGGCGACGTGCGGCGGATCACGCTGCTGACGATCCTGGTCTGTTCGTTGGCGCTGACGGCTCATTGGGCGTTCACGTTCTGGAGCGTGCAACATCTGCGCAACCTGCCCGACGTGGCCGATTGGAGCGATAGCCAGCGCAGCCAACTCGTGAGCATGGCGTTTGCGCTGATCATGATCTCTTCGATCGCGGGCAATTTCGTGGCTGCCGCCATCGCCCGCGTGTTCGGCTATCGGCGTTCGATCGCGCTGTTGTGCTTTACCTATTTCATTTCGATGAGCGTGACGTATTACACGCCGCGCGAGCATGGCCAGATGTGGTACCTGCTGCCGCTGATGGGCGTTTCGCAGGGCCTGTTCGCGCTGTTCACGATGTATATGCCGCCGCTGTTCCCCACGTTGCTGCGCACGACCGGCGCCGGATTTTGCTACAACATCGGCCGCATCGCCGCCGCGTTTGGCACAGTGTTTTTCGGGTTGTTCAGCAAAGTCGGCGATTTCCGCCTGGTGTTGTTCTACGCCGGATTCCTGTTCATTCCCGCGGCCGCTGCCGCGTTGTTCTTGCCCGAGCCCCCCGACGAGCGTTCGAGCGTCGCGCCGGTCGAATGATCCGACGGCCGACGGTGTGTTTTGGCGAAAGGGAAACCCGCGATGTCCTCCGCTGTCCCCTCGACTCCGACGGTGCGCGTGGGGCAAGGCGAGTTTTCCTATCGAGTCCAAGTCGGTTGGGAGCAGCTTCCGGCCGGTTGGAGTTTCGAGGAAGTCGCCGGCGTGGCCGCCGATTCGGCGGGCAACGTGCTGGTGTTTAATCGGGGCGAGCATCCGCTGATCGTGCTGGATCGCCAAGGCCGCTTCTTGCGCTCCTGGGGCGACGGGATGTTTGCTCGTCCGCATGGAATTCTCGTGGGGCCCGACGACTCGGTGTATTGCGTCGACGATTCGGACCACACCGTGCGAAAATTCGCGCCCGACGGCCGGCTGTTGTTGACCCTCGGCACGAGCGGCCGGTTTTCCGATACCGGGGCGTGCAGCGTCGACTATCGAACTATCCAGAAAAGCGCCGGACCGTTTAACTTTCCCACCAACCTGGCGCTGGCGCCCTCGGGAGACATCTACGTGGCCGACGGATACGGCAATGCGCGGGTCCATCATTTTTCGCCCGACGGACGGCTGATCGCTTCCTGGGGAGAGCCGGGCGTTGGGCCGGGCCAGTTCCACGTGCCGCATGGCATCGCCATCGACGCCGGTGGAACGGTGTACGTCGCCGACCGCGAGAACAGCCGCCTGCAACTCTTCTCGCGCAGCGGGGCGTTTCTGGCCCAATGGACCGACGTGGCCCGGCCCTGCCAGGTGGCGATCGACCCCGGGCAAAACGTATTTGTGGCCGAATTGGGCTATCGGGCCGGCATGTTTCCCGGCAACGTCCCGCCGCCGGGCAACCCCACGGGGGGACGCGTGAGTGTCTTCAATGCCCGCGGCGAGTTGCAAGCCCGCTGGGGTGGCGGCGATAATCCTTGCGCGGCCGGCGATTTTTTCGCACCGCACGACGTGTGCCTCGACCGCTGGGGAGACGTGTACATTGGCGAAGTCACGCTGTCGGCCGGGGGCAATCGCTCTCTGGTGGCGCGAAACTGCCACACGCTGCAAAAATTTGTTCGCATCTCGGCACAGGAAACATCATGAGAATTCCGCACGAACGACTGAAACGGCTGACCACTTCGATTTTCGCCGCGGCCGGCTGCGACGCGCACGAAGCCCAGCGCATCGGCCACTATTTGACCGAAGCCAATCTCGTCGGTCACGACTCGCACGGCGTGATTCGCATTTCGTACTACATCGACTGGCTCCGCGCCGGCAAGGTCTTGCCGAATCAGAAGATCAAGATCGTTTTCGAGAACGAAGCGATCGCGGTCGTCGACGGCCAGTATGGCTTCGGCCAATCGATCGGCGAACAGGCGACCAGGCTGGGCATCGAAAAATCGGCCCGGCATGGAGTGGCCGTGATCGCGCTGCGCAACTCGGGCCACCTGGGTCGCATCGGCGACTGGCCGCTGTTGGCCGCCCGGGCCGGCAAGGTGTCGGTGCACTTTGTGAACACCAGCGGGGCAGGCATTCTGGTGGCGCCCTTCGGCGGGATCCAGCGAAGGCTGTCGGCCAATCCCCTGGCCGCCGGAGTGCCCGTGAAAAACGGCACGCCGATCCTGATCGACATGTCGTGCTGCACGATCGCCGAGGGGAAACTGAAAGTGGCGCTGAACAAGGGCGTGGACGTTCCGCCAGGCTGCATCATCGACTCCAAGGGGCAACCCACCACCGATCCCAAAGTTTTCTACGGCGACCCGCCGGGCGCGATTCTTTCGATCGCCGGCCACAAGGGCTACGCCCTGGGCATCCTGGCCGAAATGCTGGCCGGGGCCATGACCGGAGGCGGGGCCAGCAACCCGGACCACGCCGGCCGGCTGGCCAACGGCATGCTCTCGATCTATATGGACTACCAGTTCTTTCAGGAAGATCGGGTCTTTGCCGAGGAAGTGCGGCGATTTGTCGACTGGGTCAAAAGCTCCGAAAAATCCCAGCCCGGCGGCGAGATTCTGATGCCCGGCGACATCGAGGAAAAAACCAAGGCGCAGCGGTTGCGCGACGGAATCGAGGTGGACGACATCACCTGGAAAGCGATCTCCGACACCTGCCGTTTGCTCGAGGTTCCGCTGGAAACTGTTTGAGCCCGCCCCGGCCGGCCGCTAAACTGACGACTCGCAGGTCGGCCGGATGACCAGGACCACACATCGATCTCTCTGGATAAGGACCCACACCATGCGCACGTTTCTGACCGCGTTGAGCGCGGCAACCCTGCTGGCGGCGGCCTTCGCGGCTCAAACCAGCGCCGCTGAAAACCCGATCGTGCCCGAGGGCGCAAAACTGGAATTGCTCTTCACGCGCACCGCCAAGATCAACGGCGGCTTGACCGAGGGTCCGGCCGTGGCCCCCGACGGAAGCATCTATTTCACCGACATGCCCTTCGGCCCCGACCCGGGCATGATCATGCGGTTCGATCCGCAGACGCGCAAAGTCACGGTCTTCAGCGCCGACAGCGGCAAGGCCAACGGACTGACGTGCGACGCCAACGGCGATCTGGTCGCATGCGAAGGCGCCGACTACGGTGGACGCCGCGTGTCGCGCTGGAACATCAAAACCGGCAAAAGCCAAACCGTGGCCGACAAGGTTCAAGGCAAACGATTCAACTCGCCCAACGATTTGTGCATCGACACGAAAGGTCGGATTTATTTTTCCGACCCACGCTATTTGGGCAATGAGCCGCGAGAGCTGGAGCATCGAGCCGTCTACCGGATCAACACCGATGGCACAGTGATCGAAATCACGCATGAGGTCGAAAAGCCAAATGGCGTGGCCCTTTCGCCCGACGAAAAAACGCTCTACGTCGGCGACCACAACAACGGCACCGATCGGATCGATCCCAGCGCCCCTCCGCCGAAAACCGGCGCCATGACGGTCTATGCGTTTCCGTTGGGAGCCGACGGCCTGGTCAGCGGCCCGAGAAAGACGCTGGTCGATTTCGGCAAGGAAAACGGCTGCGACGGCATGTGCGTCGACGTCCAGGGAAACATCTACCTGGCATGCCGCAGTTTGAAGCGGCCGGGCCTGATGGTGATCGACCCTGCAGGCAAAGAGATCGCCTTTGTTCCGACCGGCCCGGCAAATCAAATCGCCGGCAAGGAGCCCCCGGTCGGCTTGCCCAGCAATTGCGAATTCGGCATCGGCGGCGAAAACACGATGCTGTATTTGACCGTTGACAAGAGCCTGGTTCGCATTCGCCTGAAGGTGGCCGGCTACCACGTGCCGTTCAAAGAGTAGATGATCGGCCGGCTGCCGCGTCGTCTGGGGAGCCAACTCGGCAAATGGATTCCAAATCGGTCTACAAGGAGATCTCGATGTTCGATTACGTCGTGCAGGCCAGCGCGATCAACCTGGAATACGCCAAGAAGCTCACGGCCGACATTGCCGAAGACAAGATGTGCGTTCAGACGGCGCCCGGCGTGAATCATGCAGCCTGGGTGCTGGGCCATCTTGCCTTCGTCTTCGATTCGATGATTCGCGTTTTCGATCAAAAGCCGTCGATGCCGCCTGAATGGGTCGAGTTGTTCAACCTGGCTTCCAAACCCACCAGCGATCGCGCGCGTTACCCATCGAAATCGGCCCTGCTGGAAAAGTATGAGGCCGCGTACCGGCGGCTGGTCGCGGCGGTCCAAGCCGCCCCGCCGGAAGCCTTCAGTCGGGAATTTCCCAATCCCAAGCTGCGCCCCACGTTGCCCACCGTCGGCGTGGCCATGGTGCATATCCTGGCCACGCACCACGGTCTTCACCTGGGCCAACTATCGGCCTGGCGGCGGATGCAGGGACTACGCCCCGTGCTTTGATACTTAACGCTTATCCCAGAACCCTCTCCCCTTGCGGACTTCGGCGAGCTCAGTCGAACCGGAGAGTGCAGGGTGAGCCGATCCGAAAACCCTCTCCCCTTGCGGGAGAGGGCAGGGTGAGGGGTCGTTTTCGGAAAGGTTCTCAGCGCCGACTGGCCCGATAGGCGATCGCGCGCCGCACGGCCGGCGGCAACGGAGCCTGCGGGCCTTTGATCGACCGCCAGAGGATTTCGTTCAACTCGAAATCGTCAATCCTGTCGTACTCGCTGAAATCCATCTTGCTCGAGCGCTCGGCACCGTAGGCCAGAAGCGTGTTCTTGGCGTTGACGTCGATCCGCGGGCTTTCGGCCGTGTAGGGGGTCGGATCGGCCTTGTCGCCAAAACATGCGAACATCGGCTGGGCCGCCGCGTCGAACTGGCTCAACGGCTCCAGGCCCAGGATCAATTCCATCGTGCGGATCATGCTCACGGTCGTGTACTGCGTGCTGTCGAGAGCCTTGCGCTTGACAAAGGGGCTGATGACAAGGCCGACCGTGCGATGGGCATCGAC
>JBGQKM010000109.1:0-17568 GCA_041499515.1 Planctomycetia bacterium
CGCGCTGCGCAATCGCCAAGGCGGCGATCCAGGCGATTCGATAAGGGCATTCGAATGTCGGCTCGCCCAGACGGCCCGAGCGCGCCAGTTGGTCCAGCGCCGGTATCGCGTCGTGCGTTCCGACGCGCGTCAACACCTGACAAATCGCGCCATGAATCGTGGATTGATTGGCCAGCTCCGTCGTCATTGCGATCATTGGCTCATTGGCGGCGGCCTGAAAATAAGGACCCACGAAGCGCGAAACCAATTGCGGATCGAGTTGGCTCAACATCAGCACCTGCGTTTCGCTCAGCGCGGTGCGCTCGGCCAAAAAATGGTCGAGCGTCCGCTGGCTGATTTCACGCAGCCGAAGCGACGGATCGCGCAACACCTGAAACTCATAGATCAACCGCCGCCGGGCCGTCGGCAGATTGGTCAAATGGTACATCATTTCCGATCCCTGGGGATGCGGGATGGCAAGCCGCACCGGATAGTCCCCCTCGCTCAACACGTGGCCCGACACGCAGTGGGCCGTCGTCTCGTCAATCCGATCGAAATGCGTTGCCCGGGTCGTCATTTCGTTGTATTGAGGCACGCCTAGGATCAGATACGGCACCGTGATGTGCGCGCGATTCCACCAGACTTCAGCCGCCATCCCGGGCTTGGCAAAATCGGCGATATGTCGCAGGGCCGTGCCGCTGGCCGCGTCTGGGGCGGCTGCAATTCTCTCGGCCAACAGCTCCAGCGCCCGAGGCCGCGTATCGTCGCGGGCAATCGTATCCAGCAGTTCATGCTCGGCCAGCGTGCGGCGGAATCGATCGGCCGGATGCGTTTCGTCCAGCCGCGTCAGGTCGTCAATCCAAAGCGCGATCTGCTCCGAGGACACCTCCGGCAGCGGCACTTCAGCCGGATCGGCCAGCAACCAGGCCTCGCGCGCTTGATCCAAGAGCGGTTCCAAGATGCGCCGGCCGGCGGAAGACAGGGCCGGCTCGGCCGCCCGACGCTTCAGTTCCAACCACAAAGGGGCGATCAATTCGACGTGCGTCAGCATCGCCTTGAGCCGCCGCTCGGCGCCCTCGCGCTCGGCCGATGAGTCGCCGTGAAGTCGATCCAGCAGCGGCGCAATTTCCGCGACGGTCGGCCGCGCCTCGTCCGACGCCGGAGCCGCTGCGGGCAACTGCCGAGCAAGCAATTCAATGTGGGCACGAACTTCCAAAGACGTTTCGGGCGACAGCAACACGCGGGCGAACTGCCCGGCCAGAAACGGCTCCCAGCGATGTTCGTCGATCAAGGCTTGCAAGCGCTGGGCCGCTTTGCTGCGGGTGACAAATGCCTCGTCATCCAGCGCCGCAATGGCTTGCCGCACATCCTGCGCAATGCCGGGCTCGCCACCCGCGGCAGCGGCCGTCGCCGGGTCGGCCGCCCGCGAGGCTCCGCCGGCCGCGATCGCCAGCGCCAGGCCGCACAGCCGTAACGTGTCTTTTCGGCGAGAAAACCTCATGCGATTTCGACTTTCCCGGCGCTGGCCTGGTATACCCACGCCTAGCGCCTCTTACCGCGGCCACCTGGCAGAGCACGCCCTATCATACGTCAAGCCAGCCACCCAAGCCAACCGAGTTGCGAGAAGGGCACGGCCCAAGCAGTCTTGAAACCGGTGCTAGTGATTTGACACGATTATCGGCCTCTCCAGAATCTCCCGGATGCGATAAACTCCTGCCGCGTTTGCGCTCTCACAATGGAGATGGCCATGCTGACCACGTTCGTCGCGTTGCTGTTGTGTGCATCGGTTGAAAAAGATATCGACACGGTGGTCGTCTGCCCGCAAGAGTTTCGCCAGGCGCTCGAGCCGTGGCTCAAGCACCGCCGGGCCCAGGGGCATCGGGTGGCGGTGATTTCGAATCTGCTGTTGCCGGCGGAGCTCCGCGCCGAGGTGCGACGTATCGCCGCCGGAGGCCACTTGCGCGCGCTCTTGCTGGTGGGCGACGCCGATCCGGCCATGGATCAAAACGCGGCGCTGCGGCGGCGCTGTGTTCCGACCCATCACGCCCAGGCGGTGATCAACGTGCGATTCGGGTCCACCCCGGAGATCGCCACCGACAATTGGTACGCCGATTTGGACGATGACCGTGTGCCCGATCTGGCGGTTGGTCGGCTGACGAGCGATTCGGCCGCGGAGTTGAGCCAGATGGTGCAAAAGATCGTGGACTATGAGACCTCGGCCGATTTTGGTCCCTGGCGGCGTCAAATTCACTTCGTCGCCGGGCTGGGCGGATTCGGCCCGGTGGCCGATACCGTGTTGGAAGCAGCGGCCAAGTCGTTGATTGGCGAGGGCATTCCTTCGCCCTATTCGACCACCATGACCTACGGCAGTTGGCAGAGCCCCTATTGCCCCGATCCGCGAGAATTTCATCGCGTGACGCTGGATCGCCTTAACGAAGGCAGCTTATTTTGGGTTTACCTGGGTCACGGCCAGCAGCGCTCGGTCGACGAAGTCAGAGTGCCTGGCGCAAACTATCCGATTCTCTCCTGCCCCGACGCGGCCCGGCTGGCGTGCCGGCACGGAGCGACGATCGGTTGTTTTCTGGCGTGTTATAGCGGCGCGTTCGATCAGCCGCGTGACTGCCTGGCCGAGGACCTGCTGCGCAGCCCTGGCGGCCCGGTCGCGATGATTTGCGGCTCGCGCGTCACGATGCCCTACGCGATGTGCGTGATGGGATCGGAACTCTTGCAGCAGTGCTTTGTCGAGCGGCCCGAAACACTCGGCGACGCGATCTTGGCCGCCAAGCGGCGAATGATGCAGACCGACAACCCCAGCCTGCAACGCGCGGCGCTGGACGCGCTGGCCAAATTGCTCAGCCCCACGGCCGACGCATTGGACGCGGAACTGGCCGAGCATCTCGACCTGTTCAACCTGCTGGGCGATCCTCTGCTGCGGATCGCATATCCGCGGGAACTCACCGTGCAGGTTGCCCCCACCGCCATGCCCGGCCAGACGATTTCGATCGCGTTCGACTCGCCCGTGGGCGGTTCGTGCACGGTGGAGCTTGACGTGCGTCGCGATCGGCTGACCTTTCAGCCCCCGCGGCGGCCCCGTTTCGATCCCCAGGCGCTGGCCGGCTACGCGGCCGTTTACCAGCGGGCCAACGACCCGCGTTTAGCCGCGGCCCAGATCACGTTGGAAAAAGGCCCGTCGAAGACCCGGCTCGACGTGCCGGCCGACGCGCGGGGATCGTGCCACGTGCGGGTTTTTGTCACCGGGGTCGAAGGCTGCGCGATCGGCGCGGCGGACATCCGCATCGAAGAAAAAGCCGCCCCGCGACGGCCCTGAAAGCGGCTGTGCGCGTCGCCGCCGGCGGCACGGGCGGTTTTTTCGATGTCCGCGCGCAAAACCAACCGCATTGTGTGCGCCCAATGATTGGGTGGCCTAATCCATAGGTACTTAGGCGCGGCACAGTGCGGTTGGGGCGAAATAACTTTCGGTTGATTCGCGTCCGCCGTTACCAGGCAAAACGCTTGTTGCGGCGGCGATGAATGCCGTTGTGCATCACGGTCGGACGGTTGGAGCGAGAATATTGCATCTGGCTTCTACGCGGGATCTTTTCTTTCTCGACGCGCCGTTCGACATTGACCTGATAATCGAATTCCTGTTCCTGGTAGTCGCTGTTGGCCAAGTTCATGTTGCTCCTCGCTTGGGGGTCTGCACCCTGATCAAAAAGGGCCGCTGGAACTGTGTAAAACCTTATGAATAACGCTTGCGCTGCGCGACCGGCGCACCGGTTACGTGCTGGGGAATGCTCGGTTTCGACAGCCGCTCGGCGATGTGCCGCGCCTCGCCGCAGAGCAAGGCAAAATTATTGCTGTCCACCACGCCGGGCAAATACAACCACGCGCCTCGCTGACGAACCCAAACTTCCTCTTCCACGTCGCCTTCATTCCCGCACACGATCAACAACAATCCATTGCTCGGCGCGAGCCGCTCCACCACGGACCGAAACGTGTCGGGCTGCTGCGCGTCCAAGTCCACGACCGCCAGTTGCACGAGCGAACGGTTGATGTACGTCAAGGCCGATGGGGCGTCAGCGCACAAAAACGTTTTCCATCCGCCTTCGGCCGCCGCACGCTGGAACATCTCCAGCCGCTCGGGGTCGGCCGACACGATCAGACATTGAAGCTGGCCGACCAGCTTAGCGGCGCGCTTGACGAATACCGGCTGAACCTGCGCGCGAGCGGCCAGCGTTTTCGCATTTTGATAGGGCATGTGTTATCTGCTGCAATCGAGAAAAGGATCCTTCGGAATTCATCCAACCTCGGTGCCTGCCAGGTTCCGCCAACTCCGTCGATCGCCGACGTGCCGCATCAAAGCCGCACCCTTGCAATCGTTCGAAGCCAACCGCCGAAGTCTCCCTTTTTCGGCCCCCCAAAGCATCGTCACCAAACCACCTTCCCGGTTCCGTCCTCCTCGTTCTCTGCCGGCATTCCGGTCCGACCAACCGATGCTCAGCATCTTGTGCGCCGACCTCGCAAAACTCGCACGCGCCGCGGAGCCCAAGCCTCACCGGCAGCGTCCGACCTCGCCAGGCGCGCCGGAATTGCCGCCGAAGCCGTGGAAAAGCAAGTGCTATACCAAAGCGCGACCATCAATGAAAAACGTCTGGAATTTCGGCTTTTATCCGAGAACTTACCGCTCATCCGCTGCGCGCACCGCGACGCCAGACAAGCAGGGAAAAGGCCGCGGTTTCACCGTTTCAGGGAGACGCGCAGCGTTTTTGCGGCGCAAGTGTCAGTGCCCGCTGTAGTTGTCCGTGACCTCACGAACATGAGGAACTTTCACCATCCTAGGGAGCGCTTTTGAAAAGCAAGAAATCGCTGAAAATCACGCGATTGTCGCGCCAGGCACACGACGCATGCGCGTGCAAGAGAGAGCAAGATGGTGAGACGCTTCACGAGAGTGGTGAAACGCTTGGCAGGACCCGACGCGTCGAATCGGCCAACGGCCCGGCAATCATCGGGACCGCAGCCAGCACGAGACAACACGCCTCGGAGATATCGAAGCCAACGACCGCTAACGCGGCTTCGGGCGCCGTGAATGGGTCGCGGTCGCAGACGAAGAAATCGGGCAGCCCGCGGCTTCGGCCTCCATTTGCGCCAGCATGCGCGTCAGCGTGTTGGCATGCACGCCGAGCAATTTGGCGGCCCGCCCCTTGTGCCCACGCGTGGTCTGCAACGCCTGGTGAATGGCGGCAAATCGTAGCCGAGTCAAATCTATGTACGGCAACGTCACATCGACCGGAACTACCGGATCGACCTGCGGCAGGCTCGGCGCACAATCCAGCACGTACGCCTGCTCAATGACGTGCGACAATTGCCGCACGTTGCCGGGCCAGTGGAACTCGCAAAACCGCTTGAGAGTGTCACCATCCGGCCGCCAGAGCGGAAGCTTGTAATGGGCCGCAAAACGACGCGAGAAGAACTCGATCATTTCGGGAATATCTTCCACGCGGTCGCGCAGAGCCGGCACTCGCAGTTCCACCATGTTCAGCCGATAGTACAAATCCTCGCGGAATCGGCCTTCGGCGACGTCCGTTTCCAGTTCCCGATTCGTCGCGGCAATAATCTGCACGTCGATCGACACCGGGTGGGCCGCCCCCACAGGCGTCACTTCACGCTGTTGCAGCACGCGCAGCAACTTGGGCTGCAGCTCCAGCGGCATTTCGCCCACTTCGTCCAGGAAAACGGTGCCCCCCTCGGCTGCCCGGAACACGCCGGCCGATCGGCCGGCGGCACCGGTGAACGATCCTTTTTCATGCCCGAAGAGTTGGCTCTCGGCCAAAGTCACCGTCAATGCGGCGCAATTGACCGGAATGAAGGGTTGCTTGGCCCTTGGGCCGCGCTCATGAATGTGCTTGCCCCACAGTTCTTTGCCGGTGCCCGTTTCGCCGGAAATCAGCACGGTGCAATCGGCATGAGCGGCGCGCTCAGCATGGCGCGCGATCTGACGGACGGCAAGGTTTTGCCCGAGTACCCAATCCACGGGGTCGTGTTGGGGTAACGTCCTGGAGTCGATGCTGGGAGCGATCGACGAATGGTCAGCCATGTAATCTCAACACCTTAAGCGTTGAATCGTCGCTGTTGCCCCCGCGACCGATTCGTGTTCCTGCACGCCTAAAATCGTGTTTGCCGATTGTGAAGGCGCGATGTCCAATTCATTAGCAACTGCCAACCCGCAAGACCAATGAAGATCCGTGAAAACAGCCTATCGCCCAAGGCTTTATTCTAGGCAGAATGCAGAGAGATTGCAACTTTTTCTGAAAATTACGCTTTCTTGCCCGGCCGTGATCAAAACGGTTTCTAAGCTGGCAATCGTCTATACCTGAACTGGGAATTTACGCCGAAAACGCCCAAATCCGCTCATTCGACCTCGAAAAAGGCCGTACTTTCGGGGGGTGCTAGCGAGCATCGTCTAGCGGGCATCGTCGCGCTGGAAAAACATCAGGTGCTGCCAGGGGAGCTTGTCGAATTGCTCGACCAGCTTGAACCCGTTGGGAGGGAACTCCTTCAAAATCTGCTTCTTGCTCATCTTGTGCAGCAGTTTGATCGGCACGTTGCGATCCTCCAGGCGGAACTCGGCCAGCGCGATCCGCCCGCCCGGCTTGAGCGATCGCCGCATGGCCTTGAGCATCGCCTCGGGGTGCGAAAACTCGTGGTACACGTCGACCAGCAAGATCAGATCGACTCCGTGCTCGGGCAGTTTCGGGTCGATCGGCGTGCCCTGGATGGGTTCGATGTTGGCCAGTTCGGCTTCTTTGGCCCGTTCGGAAAGCAAGTGCAGCATCTCCGGCTGGATGTCGACGGCCAGCACGCGGCCAGTTTCGCCGACGAGTTGGGCCAGTTGCAGCGTGTAAAACCCGTTGCCGCATCCCATGTCGCACACGACCTGGCCGGGCTTAATGTCCAAGGCTTTGAGTAGCAGCGTGCAGTCCTCTTCGCGCTGTCTCGATTCTCGCGTCAGCCAGGGCGCGCCGAGATAGTGCATCGTGACGGCGATTTCGCGCCCTTTGTAGCCTGGCTTGGCCGGCGGAATTGACTCGTCGGTGGCCGCGGCCGGCTCTTCGGACCACGCACAGCGGGTCGCATGCGGCCCCCAGGGCGCGGCGACACACGCCCAGCAGAAAGTGGCCGCGATCCAACAAACTTTGGCGCGTTGCATGGCCAGGAGTCTCCCGACGGCCGAAGTCGCGCGGAACGCCGCGAGGCCGCCATCACCAAAATTCCCATCATAGCTCAAACCAGGGCCAAGCGCGCAGACTCCGATCCTGGTGCGAGCCGCCCCAGTGGGCCAGGTCCGCGCGCGATGGAACAGGGGCCAGGTGGTTCGGGCCGATTTCGCTGTTTAGCGCCGATCGTACCGCGGCTACAATTCAGCGATCACACACCGCGGGCGCGGACGGCCCTCCCTCAAACACGCTTCGGCGGCACCGCATGTCGACCCTTGAAAACAAGCCCCTGGCACATGCCAGCGCTCGATCTTCGAAAAGGAATCCCCCGGCCGGCAGCCCGAGGGCGTCTCGCGAGCAGTTTATTCCCCTGCGCAAGGCCGAGTTGGTCGACACGCTGGCTCGTTCCGCGGACATGACCAGCGGCGATGCCGACGGCTTTCGCCAGTTCTGCGTCAAGTTGCAAGCGGTTTTGCATGCCGAGTATCAGACCGCGTTGGAAACGCTGAAGAACGCTTACGCCCCGTTCGATCCCGATACTGACACGCGCGCAGGAGCCGAGCTCTCCGAATCGCAGCTTGCCGAGCGTCGACAAACGTTGTTTACGCAATTCGGCTGGCTGCTCCAGCGGGGCAATTTCGTGCGGCTGGCTCAGGAAGAAATCGATCGCGCGCTGGCCGATTGCAGCCAATGGGGAGTGAACCTCTCGGTCGACTTCGATGTCTTCGACCGGCTCGAACTGTACTGCCGGGGCGATATCGTGGGAACGCGTTTTCGCCGCCGGCTCAAAAACCGCCTGCGCAACGAAGCCGTCGAAGTGCCCATCTATCAACGCCTCGTGGTCATCTTCCGCCTGCGACCCGATCACGATCTTTCGAAAAATCTCGCCACGCAAGAGGTTTTCATCAAGCTCTTCAAGGACATTCCCAAAGTCGACTTGGACATGCTGCTGCCGGGCACGCAGGTCCGATTGTCGTTGCTCGACCGCGTCAGGATCACGTTGCCCACGCTCTCGGGCATTTCGGTGATCATCTGGAAAATCCTGGTCTTCGCGACGGCGCCGCTGTACACGTCGTTGGCCTTCTTGGGCCTGGTCGGCGGCACCGTCGGCTACGGGGTGCGTTCGCTTTACGGCTATCTCAACACCAAACAAAAGTATCAACTCAACCTGACCCAGAGCTTGTACTATCAGAATCTCGACAACAATGCGGGCGTCATCCACCGTTTGCTCGACGAGGCCGAAGAGCAGGAGAATCGCGAAGCGATGTTGGCCTACTTCTATTTGTGGCGCTATGCGCCGGCCAGGGGCTGGTCGAGAGAACAACTCGACCAACGGATCGAGAGCTTCCTGCGGGCTGAAGTCGCCCAGGAGATCGACTTCGAAGTCGGCGACGCGCTGGAAAAACTGGAGCGTCTGGAGCTCGTCGAGGCGTGTCCCGGCGACGCCTGGAAGGCGGTGCCGATCGACCGCGCGCTTGGGGCCCTGGCCCGCCGCTGGGCCGCGTTGGCGGGCTAGCGCCGGCGAGCTATGCCCGCGCTATCGAATATCGCCCTACGCCAATTGGCCATATCCGCCGCGGAAATGCACGAGCGGCTGGCCTTCGTGAACCCACAGATTCTCGACCTGGCCGACGACGATCGTGTGGTCTCCGCCGGGAAAACGCTGGACGACGCGGCACTCCACCGCGGCAATCACTCCCTCGATCAGCGGCGCTCCGGTTGCGCCTTCGGCATAGCCGATTTTGTGAAACGGGTCGGGATCGCTCGAGGCGAAGTGGCGCGACACCGATTCCTGGTCTTGCGACAGGATGTTGACGGCAAAATTGCCCCCCACCGGCAAACGGTCGTGCATCCGGGATCGCTGGTCGATGCACACCAACACCAGCGGCGGATCGAGCGAGAGAGAACTGAACGCGGTCACGGTCATTCCCGCGACCTCTCCGTCGTCGATCTTCGACGTGACCACGGTGACGCCAGCCGCGAAATGTCCCAGAGCGCGGCGAAACTCGACTTTGTCGACGGGCATAAACACCTCTCGTTTTCTCGCGCCGCGAAACCGGCCGCATCGCGCGGTCCATGAACGAATCCATTCTTTCCAACGCGTGCCCAAGAGGATACCCCAACGAAGGCTGCCGCGGCAGGGCGTTTTATGGTCGAAAAACAATCGGAACAGCCACCGGCGTGTGTGCTTCACGGCGGCGCCGCCGCCGGAAACAGGCCGGGACAACTGGTCTCATGACGAGTAAAATGAGGCTTTGCGACTGCGTCAGTCAGTCCACCGCAACGGGCCTCGGTTTGGTTGATACGGCCCTCTCGGCTCATGTCGGATCGAATATTTTTGGGCACTTCCACGCCAGATGCCGATCACGGGTTCGCGGGGCTGCGAGTTGCAGCTTTCGAGAGCCGTCGCGCGGTCGAAATGGCCAGTCTCATCGAGCGCTCAGGCGGCCTCCCCTCGGTCAGCCCCTCGATGCGCGAGGTGCCCATCGGCGAGAACCGTGACGCGGTCGATTTTGCCCATCGCGTCATAACCGGACAGATCGACATGATCATCTTCATGACCGGCGTGGGCGTCCGCCACCTGATCACCGAAGTCGAGCGCCACGTCGACCGCCAACGTCTGCTCTCGGCGATTTCCGATATCACCACGATCGTCCGCGGTCCCAAACCGGCCGCCGTGCTCAAGGAGCTCGGCCTGGTGGCCACCTACCGCGTGCCGGAACCCAACACCTGGCGCGAAGTGCTCTCGACCATCGACCAGCACATCAGCGTCGCGCAACAGACCGTCGGCTTGCAGGAATACGGACAACCAAACGCCAGCCTCGTGGCCGGGCTCGAAGCGCGCGGGGCGCACGTACTGAGCGTCAAAGTCTATCGCTGGGACCTGCCGCTGGACTTGGGCCCGTTGGAGTCGAACGTGCGGGCCATCGCCGCCGGCCAGATCGACGTCGTGCTCTTCACCTCCAGCCACCAGGTCGTGAACCTGCTGCGGATGGCCGAACGGCTGAAGCTCACGGCCCTGTTACGCCAAGGCCTGGCGCAAACCCTCATCGCCTCGATCGGCCCCACGACCAGCGAGACATTGCGCGAATTCGAATTTCACGTCGACCTGGAGCCCGAGCACTCGAAAATGGGACACCTCGTGGCCGCCGCGGCCAGCCGGGCAAGTGAGCTGGCCCGCCGCAAACGCACCCTGGCCCTGAAGCCCGTCGCGCCGACTGGCGACACGGGCCAGATGGCGTCGCCGCAGCCGGGTCCTTGGGACGACGGCCCGTTCATGAAGGCCTGTCGCCTGCAGCCGGCCGATCGCGTGCCAATCTGGCTGATGCGCCAGGCCGGCCGCTACATGCCCGAGTACCGCGCGCTGCGGGCCAAGACGACGTTTCTCGAGCTGTGCAAGAATCCGGCCCTGTGCGCCGAAGTGATGATCACGGCCGTCAACCGCTTGGAGGTCGACGCGGCGATCATTTTCGCCGATCTGCTGCCGATCCTCGAGCCGATGGGCCTCGAACTGGAGTTTACGCCCGGCGACGGGCCGGTGATCCACAACCCGCTGCGCGAAGCCCGCGATGTCCAGCGGTTCAGGGAACTCGATTCGGTCGAGCCGTTGGATTTCGTGATGGAGACGGTCAAGCTGACCCGGGCCGGATTGTCCCCGCGAATTCCGGTGCTGGGTTTTGCCGGCGCGCCGTTTACGTTGGCCAGCTATGCGATCGAAGGGGGCAGCAGCCGTAATTACCTGCACACCAAGGCGCTGATGGTCGGCGCGCCCGACGCATGGGATGCCATCATGGGTCGCCTGGCCCGCGCGGTCACGCGTTATTTGAACGCGCAGATCGCGGCCGGCGCCCAGGCCGTGCAACTGTTCGATAGTTGGGTCGGCTGCCTGGGCCCGGAAGATTATCGCCGTTTTGTCTTGCCCTATACGAAGGCAGTCATCGACGGCATCACGCCCGGCGTGCCGGTGATCCATTTTGCCACTGGCAACCCGGCGCTGTTGCCGCACATGTCCGAAGCCGGCGGCGACGTGATCGGCATCGACTGGCGGATTGAACTCGACGAGGCCTGGCGCGTGGTCGGCCACGACAAAGGCGTGCAAGGCAACTTGGACCCCGCGGTGCTGCTGGACGGCCGTGATGAAATTCGCCGCCGCGCTCAAGACATTTTACACCGCGCCGCCGGCCGCCCGGGCCACATCTTCAACCTCGGCCACGGCGTATTGCAGCAAACGCCGGTGGACAACGTGCTGGCGCTCGTCGAAGCCGTGCGCGAGTTGGGTCGCCGCGCTTAAGACGAGAACCGAGGAGTCAGGGACCTTTTTGAGCCCCGAAGGCGGCGAATACGCTGTTTTTGTGCAGGACCTCGATCGTCTGAAATCCGGCGTCCCGCAGCAGATCGAGTTGGAAGGGCAGCGGCCGCGGCGAGTCTTCGCGCACGACGTAGCCGGTCACCGTCTCGCGATAGGCGCTGCCGCCCAGGGTTTCGAGATACTGGCCATAGCGGCGCCACATGAGCGACTCCACTTGCGGCAACGCGTGTGCCACCAGATCGGCGATCCACAGCGACCCGCCCGGCCGCAAGCAGGCGTGCAATTTGGCGAACACGGCCCGCCATTCCTCGGCGCCGCGCAAGTGATGCAAGACGGCCGCGGCCACGATGAGGTCGTAGTGCTCCTCAGGCAGTTCGATTTCCCGAATGTCTCCCTGGATCGCGTGGATCGCGACCGAATGTCCTGTCGCGATTCGCTGCTGGGCTCGCTCGAGCATCGGGCGGCTGAGATCCACGAGCGTCACATCCGCAAGCGGCAAGCGTGCGAGCAGCTTGAGAGTGTAGTTGCCGGCCCCGCAGCCAATATCGAGCGATCGAGTCGCTTGCGGCGAAACGGCCCCGGCGGCCTCGGCGATCAACTCGAGCACCAGCGGCGCGTCGATCGCGGCCGATTGGCCGGTTTCGAGATTGCTGAATCGTTCGACGTCGGCATCGAACCGGCGGCGAATCTCGTCGACAGTCGATTTTTTGGATATGTGGAGATCGTCTTGGACCATGGGTGCCTCATCACACGCGAGTTGTGAAATCGGGCGGCGCTAGGACCGGCGTCGCTGATAGCGGCGGCTAGCCTCTTCCAAAGTTTGCCGCTCTTTTTTCGTCAGGCTGGCTTCGCCTTGTTGGCTGATCTTTTCCAGGATCTCGTCGACCTGCTTGCCCAGGTCGCGCGTGTCTTGCTCGGGATCGTGGATGCGCAGCTTCGGCTTCCAGCGGAACATCGCGGTCGAAAGCCGGCTGGGGATGAAATGGCCGAGATTCAAACCGGTCTTGAAATACACGAATCCAAATGCCATGCCGGCCAGATGCGCCACGTTGGCCACGTTGCTGCCGCCCGGGTTGGCGGCGCCCATCAGATCGAAAACCAGATAGATCGCTCCCAATGCCCAGGCCGGCACGGGCACCAGGCCCCAGATGTACAGAATTCGCCGCGGGAAATTGAAGATGTAAAGCGCGATCACTCCCATCACGCCCCCCGACGCGCCGATCAAATTGGCCTGTACCTGATTGACCGCTTCGACGCCGGCCCACACCAATCCCGCCACGACCATCGTCACCAGGTAGAACCGCACAAACTCGGCCCGGCCGTAAATGGCTTCAACATCGGTACCGAATATCCACAAGCCGAACATATTGAACAGAACGTGTGCGACGGTACTCTGGTCGTGCATGAACCCATAGCTCAGCAGTTGCCAGAACTTCCAGGGATGGGTCGCCAGATCGGATTGGAGCGCCAACATGGCCCCGATCTGGCCACTGGCGAGCACGTCGACGACGTAGATTACGACGTTCAGCAGAATCAGATTAATGACCATCGAGCGGCCCGTAAGCCAAGTGCCGGGCGGGTCGCCGCGATAGTACGATCGGTCGTAAATTCCCATAGGAAGCCCGTACGTTAGCAGGGATTCGACCGCCTCAGTGCGACCACGGCCCTCTCGTTCGATCGTCTCGTGTGTCTTTGCGTGAAGCGGCGGCGGCGAGCCGGAAGAAGAAATTAGCGTCCGATTCCAAACCACCGGGACGGTTTCTCGCCGGCGGCCGTACTGAAACCAGTACTAGCAGGATATCGCCCCCGGCAAACGACGGAAAGTGCAGCAGCGTCTGGAACCGCCCGGGCGCCGGGGGCGTGCGCGGTTTGTGGGGAAATCGGCTTATTGCGGTCGCGCGGCCGGAAGGTTCGACTTGGCTCCGGTTTGGGTCGACGTCGTTCGCTGATTGATCTCGTCGGCGGCCTTCAATTGGGATACCGTCAGGTCAGCCGCCAATTGCTTGTTTTTCGCGTAGGTGGCCTTCAGAGATTCGCGAACCTGTGCGAAAAGCTGCTGCAGAGTCTGCTGGTAGGCGGCGATTGCCTTTTGTTCGTATTGGAATTTTGCCAAATCGGCTTGCAGATTGGTTTTTTCGGTCCCACGATACGCGATTTCGTCCGTGGCCTTTTGGGTGGCCCCCTGGATGCGCTCCAAATCGCCGGTGATCTTGCTGATCGCGTCGCTCAGCAGCGAGCGCTGCACGTAATTCTCGTGGAAGAAGAACTCGTAGTCGCGCAGCTTGCGCTGGGCGTTGGCGTACTCGGCCAGGCTTTGCGCGGGCAACAGCGCTTGTCGGGCCGGCTCGTCCAGGACGGCAAACACGGTCGCGTCGTCGATCGGCATCGTCGTATAGAGCGTCCACGGCCCTTTGGCCGCGGCCAAGCGCTGCGACTGAGCCTGCGAGAGCGGCAGATTCGGGGCGATCTGCACGGCGGCGCTATCCTCTTCGACCGCCACGACTTTGAATTCACCCTGGTAACGGCCCCCTTCGGCAAACGGCTTGACATCGAACGCAAACAGCACCGTGTTGGCTACCAGCCCATGCTCGGGCGATTTGAACGTCAGTTGCACGACGCCGTCCTTCACGCTGTCGACCGGCACGTCGAACAGGGCACCGCCACGATCCAAGGCCCGTTTTTCCAGGTCTCGCTTCAGTTGCGGAATCTCGCCATTGATGGATCCTCCGTTGGCGCCCTCGCCGCCTCGGAGCTGCGCCAATTGTTGATGGAGGTTTTGAACCTCCTTTTTCTGGCTCTCGACCAGGATGCGCCACGACTTATGCGTGGCCAGAGTGCGCGCCGCCAGGTAGAAAAAGGCAACCGCGGCTAAAAACACGAACGCCACCAGCACGGCCTGGTAAACCTGCCAGGTCTTGGCGCTCAGTGTGGCCACGACAATCGCCGCCACGACAATCAGGGCTAGCACACCGTAACCCATGACACCTTTAACCGTGTTCCTATCGCGGTGTTCCCGGCAAAAGCTGTTTTTGACCCACGCGCGCCACCGCGGCATCGCTCGTTTGCAGTGGGCAAATCGTTTCGCGATCCACGCCAAAAACTTTCGAAGACCAGACACTTCCGGAGCCAGCAGGGCCCGCCGAAGATGAAACCCGACCTGGGCGACTAGATGCTTTTATGTCTGGAAACCGCCGGGACTTACGCACCGCTTTGCAAGTTCGATCATAGACCGGGCTGCCGAGGGTGTCAAGATTTTCTGAGCGTGCGAAACCGTGACCTAAGCCATGCCAGGTCAATAGCTTAACGTAGCAAGAGGACCTGGGAGAATCTCGGCCATTCAAGCTGCCGCGAGGGCCGAATCAGGTGCCTCCCAACGGCGAGTCGAGTATCACCCGCGCCAAACCCAGGCCAGGGATCCCTCGTCGCCAGCGCAGTCGCGGAACCCCCCCGATTTCGGCCGCGCCGCGGGCGCTAGGCCGTATCGCCCTGAAAATAGATAAAGCTTTCCAAAAGCGCTTCCGGCGACTGGAACGGATCGATCATGTGGTTCACCCGATCTCTGCGAAAACACCTATTCTGGTAAAAGTAATTGGGCGGTCGGTAGATCGCCTCAATCGGTCGGGGCGCAAAACCGCGGGGCAAATCTTCGTTGGCAATGAAAAACGAATTGGCCCCTGCCAGCTCGCAGTACACCAGCGTGTAACCCTTGCTCGCCCCCAGTTTCTGCAAAGCCAGCAAACTGGCCCCGAAATAATCGGTTCCCGACCAGCGAAAATAGGGGTTGTACCAAATCGTGCGACTCAGGTGGGGTGGAATGATCGCGTTGTATTCCATGACGACCACCCGCGGGCGATGCGTGATTTCCTTCCACACCCAAAAATCGTTGCCGTCAATGTCGACCGAGAGCAGATCGAAGTGCTCGGGTACCTGATGTTTCTGAAACAAGAACTGAATGTTGTCGGCGGTAATGAATTCGTTTTTGATTTCGAGCAGCGGATTCTCGGATTTGTGAAAGCCGTCCATGAGCAAGCCGGTCCAGCCTTGAGTGGCCAGGTGTGCCACGTTGCACTCGACCGCTACCTCGCAGCCGAACTCAACGAAGTATTTGTTCGTCACTCCGATCTCGGCGAAGATCGCTTCGATCACGCCATCTTCGCCGTTTTGCGAATTGATTTTTTTTTCGTGGGCTTCCAGGTTCGAAAGAGACATATCGCGGGGCTCCAGCTTTGATCTTGGGACGCGGCCAGCGCCGAAGTCCGGTTAAACGTCCACTTTAATCGCCTCGAATTCCTCACGCAACGCCGACAAGGCACTGGTCAGCCGTGCGATCATCGCGTCGGTGTGCGCGCAACTCAGGCTGATCCGCAACAACGCTCCGCCCGGAGGCACCGAGGGCGGCCGAATTGCGGGCACCAGCAGGCCCCTTTGGCGGAGCTGCCCGGAGAGCCGCACGGCCCGGGCCGCATCGCCGATGTGCAACGGAAGAATCTGGCTCTGGCCGCCGCCCATCTGCCAACCTTGCTCGTGCAACTCGGCGCGCAGCGCGGCGGCCCGCCGGAGCAGTTCCACACGGCGCCACGGCTCCTGCTGCACGATCTCCAGCGCCGCCAGCGCCGCGGCGCTGGCGGCCGGCGGGGAGGCCGTCGAAAACACATACGGCCGCGCCCGGTTGACCAACCACTGGATCAGCGACTCTCGACCGCAGACGAATCCGCCCGCGCACCCCAGAGCCTTGCTGAGCGTGCCGACCCGAGCGTGCACGCGCTGGTCGACCCCCAGGGCTTCGGCCAAACCACGACCGTTGGTGCCGAACACGCCGGTTGCGTGCGCCTCATCGACCAGCAAAATACAGGCGAATCGCTCGGCCAACTCGGCCAGCTCGACCAATGGCGCCAGGTCTCCCGCCATGCTGAAGACGCTCTCGGTGACAATCAGTCGACGGCGATACGCGGCGCCGGCCCGCAGCATTGTCTCGAGGGCCTGCATGTCGCAGTGCGGATAGATGTGCACGTCGGCCCGCGACAGCCGGCAGCCGTCGATCATGCTGGCGTGATTGTTTTGATCGGAGTAGATCGCGTCCTCGCGGCCCGCCAATGCGGCAATCGCGCCTAGATTGGCCGTATAGCCCGACGAGAAAACCAGCGCCGCCTGCGTGCCCTCGAATTCCGCCAGCCGCCGTTCGAGCCGTTGGTGTGCCGTGCCGTGTCCGGTCACCAGTGGGCTGGCGCCGGCGCCCCAGCCTTCGGTCTCGGCCGCGCCGGCGGCGGCCGCGGACAGCCGCGCATCGGCCGCCAGAGCCAGGTAATCGTTCGATCCGAAATTGATCAGCTCGCGGCCCCCCACGCGCAAGTGAGCCTGCTGCGGTCCGGCGTGCGTGCTCAATTTGCGCAACAAATCGCGGGCTTCCAGCGCAGCGAGCTCGCGGTCGATCCAGGCAAGCGGGTCGTGAGTCGATTTGGGCATGGGGCAACGCCATCGCGACGCTGGCACTGGCGCCAGCGGCAGACATCCAGGGGTAAAATGCTAACGACGCGACGCGGCGCCGGCCTTGGGCTTTTTCGTTTTCGAGCTGACGCCCGCTGGAGCTGCCAGACGAGGCGTCTTCGCCCCGCCAGCGGCGGCGTGGGCCAGCGCAAGCACGATCTCGAACTCGCGCGACCTGACCGGCTGTACCGAAAGCCGCGAGCCTCTGCGCAACAACTCCATCTGCTTCAGCCCCGGCTCGCTCCGCAACGTCTCCAGCGGCACCGCGGCGGCAAAGATCTCTTCCAATTGAATGTCGACCATTTGCCAGATCGGATTCTCGGGCGATGCCTTAGGATCAAAATGTTCGTCGCGCCGGTCCCAGGCCGTGTGGTCGGGATACGCGGCCCGCACGATCACGACCGTGCCGGCCACCACCGGCGGATCGACGCTGGAATGGTAGAACAGCACGCGATCGCCCACCTGCATCTGGTCGCGCATGAAGTTGCGAGCCTGATAATTCCGCACGCCGCTCCAGCACGTGGTTTGGCGCAGACAGCGGGCCAGATGCTGGATCGAAAAACAATCCGGCTCCGACTTCAC
>JBGQKM010000110.1:0-17545 GCA_041499515.1 Planctomycetia bacterium
CCGGAGCGATGTCGGCCAGGGATCGGTTTTTGGGCTGCACCCAAGAGGTTGGGTTGTAAACCGGCGTGAAGGCCGCCAGCAACCGGTAATAATCCTGCTGCGGGATCGGTTCGTACTTGTGATCGTGGCACTTGGCGCAGCCGAGGGTCAGGCCGAGCACGTTATTGGCCACGACTTCGGAGGTCCGCTGCAAGATTCCGTTCAGGATATCGGGGGTCAACAATTCCTTTTCGTCGGTATCGTCGCCCGCATTGCGCAAAAAGCCCGTGGCCACCAGCAATTCTTCGATTTCCGGCGTGAACGATTTGGCGTTGCGCCAATCGACCAATTCGTCGCCGGCCAACTGTTCGATCAAGAAGCGACCGTACGGCTTGTCCTGGTTGAAAGCCCGCACGACGTAGTCGCGATACTTCCACTTGCCGTCGCTCAACTTGATGATCGTGGCGTCGTTGTCACCGCCGGTAATGTCCGAGTAGCCGGCCGCGTCCAGCCAGTGGCGGCCCCAGCGCTCGCCAAAATGGGGCGAGGCCAACAACCGGTCAATCAGCAGTTCATAGGCATCCGTCCGCTGGTCGGCCAAGAAGGCGTCGATCTCCTCCGGCGTCGGCGGCAAACCCAGCAGATCGTAACTCGCCCGCCGCAACAGCACGAGACGGTCCGCCTCGGGCGACAAACCGAGACCCTGATCTTGCAGCCTGGCCAAAATAAACGCATCAACCGGCGTGCGCGCCCGATCGCTCTTGATCGGCGCGGGAACGCTCGGCCGAGAGAGTTTTCTGAAGGCCCAGAATTCGCGGGCCGCGGAGTCGATTTTCGACTGAGTTTCGGGCGCTGCGGCGGAGCTCGTGGCCCCCGCGCTAATCCAGCGACGAATCAGTTCGAGTTGCGCGGCGGTCAGTTTTTCCTCGCCCTTCGGTGGCATGGTACCGTCGGCGATCATTTCCACCAGCAGACTCTGGTCGGCCTGATGGGGCACCAGCGCCGGGCCGCTTTCGCCGCCTTGCAACATGGTCGCCACGCGAGTCAGGTTGAGGCCTGACTTGGGCTTTTCGACGCCGTGGCACTTGTGACAGTGCCGTTCGAGAATCGGCGCAATCTCGGTCTCGAATTTGGGATCCGCCGCGGGCGCATCGTCGGCGCGAGCGCTTCCGCTGGAAAGCAGGATGCTCAAACCGGCCGCAAAAATTGCCGCTGGACGCATCATGGCGAAGTTTGCCGGGCTTTTGTGGCGTGGTTCAATTCCCCGTGCGGCCACCGAAGGAACACGTCTCGGCGCCTTGGGGGGGCGGACGACCCGCACGTCGCGAGCTTATTATAGCCAGATCCTGGGTCGGAAAAGAACATCCACGGGTTTTCGCGTCTGGGCGTCGGAAATGCCAGCCGCGCGCTCGGTGCGAGCGCAATAAAACAGCCGGCGAAGGAAGGTTCCCGCGCCGGCCGTGTTGGTGAGGATACTAGTTCTATGATTAACCGCTCGCACGTGGCGTTTTCCGTCGCCAACGTCGGTAAGCGGGGGTGGCCAAAGCTAGAGCGCCAAAACTCAAAAGTGCCAGCGTTCCCGGTTCTGGCACGACGGTCATCGCGCCTGATACTACGGCCGAGCCGCTCGAAGGACTGAACGGAAGAATCGTCGCGGGGATAAACAGCCCAGCCGGGGGGCCGCTTGCCGTCACGCCGCCGGGGATCGACGACAAGGAAATGCTGAACCCGGTCGGTGCTAATGCAATCGAACTCACGAACGACGTATCGAACGTGAACGCGGGACCAGGCGTCAACACGAGACCATTGATATCGCTGGTGCTCAGGCTGCCGGCGGTCGCGCCTTGGGCGGTGGTAAAGGTAGCCGATGTAAAGCTGCCGCTCAAAATCGTTCCGAAGGTGTCGGTAAAGTCAAATGAACCGCTACCAATGGACGCGAAAATTGGATCACCGACGCTAATCGTTCCACCGGCATCAAAGACAAAAGCACTTGTAACATTGAATCCGCCAGTGATGTGAAAGCTCGACAGCGGATAGTTCTGCTGAAGCGCTCCGGGATTAATGGCAACACCAAAGGTCGCGGTTGGCGCCAGCGCGGGCGTCACAAGCCTCGTGTTGATGCCATCAAAGATTAAGGATACAAACCCATTGCCCGGCAAATTGCCATCAAATGTGTACGAACCGGCAGGCACGATCACCGCCCAAGCGACGGCAGGCGAGAATATCAGGGAAAACATAACCAGCGCCATCACCAGCGCGGCGGCATGTCGGCTGTAAGGCGCTCGGCCTGGTTGACGTGCGGACAGATTCGGTCGAAGAAACATGGATCCAGTTCTCTTGTGGTGATGACTTCTGCGTTCTCGTCGGTGGGTTCAATGAAGACGTATTTATTTTGGTTCCGTCGGTCGGCGCGCATGCGAGCGCGCAAAAACACGACGGATGGGTGTTTTGAAAATGGGCCAGAGATCAGCGATGACGAAATGGCCGCCGCTGATGGTGCCTCACTTGGAAGCTGAGAGCCAAGAAAAGAAGGCGCCGAAGCGCTACGCGGTTGTCCCGCGTCTAGAGGGCTCTCAATTCAGAATCATTAGCACAAGCCAGCCGACGAATCAATTCAGCCTTTTCCCGAATATCCCTACACTGCGGTGTACTCTAACAACGGCTTTTAAGGGTGTCAAGCATTTGAAAAATCTTTTTCGAAATCTCTTTCGCCCTCCATGAAACCGACGTCCAGCCAACATCGGCCGGCCGCTTTGTGGGCTGCCGGAGCGGCGAAACTCCCCAGGATTGCCCCCCGCTCAGCCATTGCCAGCACGGTGCAGCAGCGATTCCAGCCGGTTGCCAGCCGCACGTAAACTCAGAATCTGAAACACTTTCTCGGCGATCACCCCGGCCCCTTCCAGGGGCGGCAGCCCGGCCTTATGGATATTAGAGATGACCGTATATTCATAGGCCGCCTGCGGGGCACTCGACCCTGGGTCTCCGACCGATCCCTCCGGACGCCGGTAGACCAGGTAGGCCGAGAGGCTGCGGGCGGCCTCGGCGTCGCCACCGGGGCGCTCACCTAAGAGAAAAACAACCAATTCGGCACTCACCGCCGCGGCGATTTGCTCTGCGAGTTTCACGCGACCATATCGCACGAGCATCGGCTGGCCAACGCGAATTTTTCGCGTCGACAACGCGTCCATCAGCACGCTCAACAACGTCGGCACATTGTGGTGAACGGCCGCGGCGCTCAAACCGTCCGACACCACGATTTGCACCTGGTTGCCTTCTGAGGTCAACCGAGCAAGATCCGCGTCGGCCAAACGGCTGCCCAAATCCGAAGCGTTCAGATGCGCCTGCTTGCTTTGGGCTTGCGTGGCCAGCACGCGAAACGTGGCGACTTTCGCAAGCCCCTCGAGATCCAGTTCCGTCTGAATGGCCTGGCGGCCCACCGCCTGGTGCAGCCGGACCCGCCGACTGACTTCGTTGGCCGGTCGCGGTCCCGCGGTGGCAAAGCCATGGGCGGCCGGCGTCGCTCGAACCAGCGACTGCCACTCGTCGTCCGACGCGCAGAACTGGCGGGGATTGCCCCAGTTCGCTCCGCGGATGATTTGTCCGTCGTCGCCGCGCGCGAAGATGCCTCGCTCGAGCGCCCAGTCCAGGTACTCCGGCGCAGGCCGGCGAGTGTACACCTCGCGCAGCGTCTGATCGTCGTGGGCGCTAGTGTCGAAATAGGCCAACATGCGGTCCGTATTGAGGGCCACGTCCATGAAATAGTTCGCGCCGGCGGCCGTGAGCATTTGCGTGGCCATCTGCTGACCTTCCAACGTGATTTGCGAGTGCAATGTAAAGCACGGCGCCATGCCCATCGGCAGCCCAAGCAGCTTGCCCATGAAATGGTCCTGCAGATTCGCCAGAATCATTTCGAAGTTGTCCAGGTGGGTTTCCGGTCCGATGAAGCCGGTCACGTTGTTGACCATGAACGGGTCGTAGCGTCGCGCCAGGCCATAACACAGGGCTTCGGTCGTCGTCATGTCGATGCCGTTGTGCCGGCCATACGTGAATTCGCTCCCCTGGCCCGTTTCGAAATACATGCACTGGGAGGTGATTTCTCGCAGGGCCCCGCGCCGTTGCATGGCGCGATAGGCGTCGTCCAACAACTCGACCGTCACGTCGAACTCGGTAGTCAGCGTACTTTCCGTGCCGGCCAGGCTTTGAAAAAGAATTTCGACCGGTGTTCCACGTTCCAGGCAGGCCAGTTGGGTCTTGATATGGCTCAGCACGCAGATCTGCGTCGGGATGCCCGTCGACTGCCGAAGCTTGTCCAAATGCGCCAGCGCCGCGGCCACGTTTTCGACCGTGTCGACGGCCGGGTTGAGTCCGATCAGGGCATCGCCGGCCCCCAACGATAATCCCCAATAGACCAACATCGAAACGCCGCGCAAATCGTCGCTGGGATGATTCGGCTGCAAACGCGAGGCCAGCGTGCCGGGCATTCCCAACGTCGTGCGAGCCCGGCTGAGACGCGGCATCTTTTGGGCCAGCAGCACCAGTTCGTGGACATCGCAAATCTTCGCCAGGGCGGCGGCCATCGGCCCGGTGAGCGCGCGACCCAGCGGCGAAATCTCCGCCGCGGAACCACGCAGCAAACGGTCCTTGAGCTGGCCCAGAGTCCCGTCGGCGATCGTGCCAAACAGGTCGCGGTCAATGTCATAATTGACGCGCATCACCGCGTCGATCTGGCCGCGCTCGTCGGTCAAGGGATGATCGTAGAGATGCCGCAACGTGAGCGACGACAGCAGGGAGCGGGCCGCTTCGCGCTCCAGTTCGTCGTCGGCGGCCAGGCCGGCGTGCCGGTCGCCGGCCTTGCTGCAATCGGCTGCGCCCAACAGAGCCTTGAGCCCCAGGAACGAAAAGTCGCGCTCGAGATTCCGCGTCGCATAGATCGCGTCGGCCGCCGGCTCGGGCACGGGAATCTCACTCAACGGAGTGAGAATTTCGTGAGCCATGTTACACCTGTTGACGTTTAGCGAACGGCGTACAGCCACAGCGGCACGATGCCTTCGCGAAGCCGACCGAGGCGCACGAATTGTGCGTCTCGCCGCGGCACTTCATCCACTACGATCAGGCTCACGTCCAACGTGCCCCAACGCGTAATATAACCGCCCAGCACTTTCCCCAAATTCGACGGCACCAGCAAGACCAGCGTGACGTCGCGCGCCAGCGGCCGCGCCGCCAGCAGCGTCGCCAGGCGGTTGCCCAGGCCGCGAACCGCCTGCAAATCTTGCCGCTCCAGTTCGACTTGAAGGCAGCCGGCCGGCACGCTGCGCGCCACCAGTTCAAGCGCTTGTGCCAATTGCTCGTCGGTGGCCCACGGGCCGACGCGGCCGACGATCGGAACATTTTTCAGCGGCAGTTGCTCGGGATGTGGCAAATGAATCGTCGCGCCCGACAACTCGGTGCTGTGCCGCAACAACCCGTACACGGTCGCCCGCCCCAAGCCCTCGGGCGCCATCTGCCGCATGCGGCCGGAGATCGATCGCGATTGCGCGATGCGGGCCGCCAACTCGCCCCCTAAATCGCCGAATTGCGTGACGCCGAGGGGCGTCGCGCCTTGCAGTTGATCGTAAACGAGTTGCCCCACGCCGCCGGACAGCGTCACCGCCAGCGGCTCATCGAGCCCGGGCGGCCCATGCAAGGGCGCTTGCACGTGGCGTTGGCCGATCGTGGTCGAAAACGATTCTGGTTTCATTTCGACGGCCGCCTCGATGCATTCCAAATAGAACTGCAGAATCGATTCCACCTCGGACGCCAAAAGCGTCTCGCCGACGCGCCGGCCGATGCCCAGGTGCTCCAGCAGGGTGGTTGCATAGGGCGAGACGTGCGTCAGTTGATACGTGCCCGGCACGAACTGGAAGTGCCGAGCGCCGACAAACCAACTGCCGGTGGCGATCACCTGTCCGTCGAGGCCCACCGCCAGGTTGGTCGTGCCACCGCCGATGTCGAGGTTCAGAATCGGCGTATGCGGGTGTGCCGTGGACAGTGCGTGGCAATTGCCCATGAAGGCCAGCCACGATTCGAGCCGCGGATCGTCGGCCGTGGCGATCACGGCGTCGGCCATCCGCGATTCGATCCAGGCCGCGATGGCCGCGGCGTTTTCGCGCTGGGCCGCCAGGCCCGTGATCAAAGCTCCGCCGCCGAAAATCTCCTCGGGCCGAACCTGCGCGCCATTCAGCCATTCGTCCAGGTAGCTCTCCAGCCGCGCGCCGTCAATTCGATCGCCGGCAAACGGCGTGAAGACCACCGCGGAGCGAAACACTTGCTCCATCTGCGTGATCTCGATGCGGCCCAGCGCGCCGGTGGTCAAGCGGGCCGAGGCGACCACAAGGCTGGTCGTTGTCGACCCGCAGTCCAATCCGACCAGTTTGATCGTTTGGGTCATGTTCGTTCCTGGAGCGCCAAACCATGCGCCTGGCGTGGCGCATTGCTCAGCGGAGTTCGGCCGTCGTTAGCCGCGGATTGTCGGAGACCTTGCCGCTGGTGCGATTCAGAACGGTCGGCGGCGGCCCGCGAAAGTGATTGCGCTCGTAACCGAACCAAACCAGCGCGGTTAAAGCCAGCGCGAAAAGCACGGTCCACAGGTTCTGGTCGTTGGGCGGCTGCACGCCGATCACAAGAATCAGCCCACAGCCGAAAATCGAAACCAGAGCCAGCGCGCGATACAATGGACGGCCCAAGCTCCAGGGGCCCATCCGGGTCCACGTCCGCCCATAGGCCATCAGGCCCAGCGCCGTGGGGATGACGTAGGAGATATAGAGAAAAATCGTGCAGGCCCCGGTGATGGTCGAGTAGGTCTGCGTCTGCACGACGAAGGCGACGGATAATAAAGCCACGCTCCAAATCGCCACGGCCGGCGTGCGGTATTTGGGGCTGACGTGCCGCATGCGCTCGGCATACGGCAGCCCGCCATCGCGGGCAAAGGCGTATGCGATGCGCGAGGCGGAGGTCACGGTGGCCAGACCGCAGAAGAATTGGGCCATCACGATGCCGATCGAAAGCACCAGCCAAAGTTCGCGCGGCAACACATTCCCGACGATCCAGTGGAACGAATCGCCTCCCTTTTCGGCGGCCTCGGCCATGTTCGGAGCGGCGACCACCACGGCCGCCAGCATGGCCCAGCCGAACAGCCCGGAGACCAGCACCGAGCGTACGATGCCGCGCGGCACGTGGTGCGAAGCCCCGACCGTCTCTTCGGCCGTATTGGCCGAGGCGTCGAAACCGGTCACGGTGTAGGCCGGCAGCAAAAAGCCCAGCAGAAACACCCAGGCGATGTGGCTGCTTTCCGGCCAGACGTTGCCGCCGGCCGGCCCGCTGTAATTGGTGAAGGTGACTAGCCGGGCAAGATCGATCTGGGGCGCATACATGAGCATGGCCACGGTCAAGCTCGACGCGACCAGCACGATCAAATAGCCACTCATGTCGGTCAGCGCCGCGGTAATGCGAATGCCCAAGTGATTGAGCAGGGCCTGCGCGCACGTGATCAGCAGCACGCCGGACACCTGCGCGGCCAACTGGCTGTCGGGATCCCAGTGCGTGGCGTCGATGTTCAGAGCGTTGGCCAGCGCTCGCACGGCGAACTGGTAGGTGCCGACGTTGATGGCCGAGAGCGCCGTGATCAGGCCGACCAGGTTGAACCACGCAGTGAGCCAACCCCAGCCGCGCCCGCCCAGAATGGCGGCCCAGTGATAGAGGCCGCCGGCGGTGGGAAAGGCCGAGGCCACTTGGGCCATGGTCAACGCCACGCTCAACGAGATCAAACCGCACAGCGGCCAGCCCAGCCCAATGGCCGCTCCTCCAACGCTACAGAACCCCTGCGGAAACGACGTGATGCCGCCGGAGACGATGCAGATGATGGAGAGCGATATGGCAAAGTTCGAAAAGCCGCTCATCCGCCGCAGCAGTTCCTGGCCGTAGCCCAGGCTATGCAGCAGATGAACGTCCTGGGCCACGGTCTCGTTGCGGCGTCTTTCGGCCTCGTTGCGCGGCGCGTCGGCAGCGGAAGAATCGCGTGCGTCTGACATCAAACCTCAAAGGCGTTCGGCCAGCGCCGATGCTTGTGTTGGTCCCTGCCGGCAGTCAGGCCTCAGCCTGAGCCGGCTCGGGTCACCGATGTGGGGCCGCTCGGATTATCGTACCGCAGAGGAATGCTTGCAATCTTGGCGGAGCAACTTTGTGTTGCCCCTGGAATTCGCAGTGATTCCTTGCTGCGACACCGACGCCTTGCCGTGCCCAGCGGAATGCCGTGCGCGTTGTGCCGTCCCGTCCGCTGCTACAATGCCCGCGTGAGCGAGCCAGAGCAAAAACCGATCCGGGCGTCTAAACACCGCTGGTTCCAGTTCAGCCTGCGGACCTTTCTGGTCGTTGTGGCCTTGATTGGCATTGGGTTGGGCGTTGCCGTCAATCGAGCACGTAGCCGCAAGGCAGCCATCGTGGCGATCGACAACTTGGGAGGAACGTATGCCTTCTTTGAGACAGGACCTCAATGGCTGCGCAATCTGGTCCACGACGACAAATACTTCTACGACGCCGCTCGAGTTACGCTTGGTTCTACGGCCGCGGGCTACAATTTCAATCGCCCATTCAAAGATGAGGACTTGGACGGGATGATTGACCACCTAAATGTCTTCAGCCGTTTCGAGCAGTTGGACCTCTCAGGCTCGAAGGTCACCGACGATGGCTTGCGGCACCTTAAAGGGCTTCGCAGTCTGAAGATTCTCAATTTGAGTAACACCGCCGTCTCGGACGAAGGACTGGCACGTCTACAAGGTATCAGTACGCTGCGCGAACTCGAGCTCGTCCGAACCAAAGTCACCAAGGCGGGAGTTGACGAACTTCAGCGCTCACTGCCGACATGCACCATTCGGTACAAGTGAGGACGCGCAGCTGATTCCTCGGCCCAACCCAGACGATTCACAAAAAAAGACCGTCCCGTTTTGCGCTACGACTTGCGCAAAACCGGGACAGTCCTTGTGGCCACCTCTCTGGCAACGCCGCGGCGGTCAGACCGCGGTGTCGTCGCTCTCGCCGGTGCGGATGCGGATCGCGCCTGTCAGGTCGCTGACGAAGATCTTTCCATCGCCGACCTGGCCGGTGCGCGCCGAGGTGAGGATCGTGTCGATGACGCTCTGGGCATGGGCGTCGGAGACGACGACTTCGATCTTCGACTTGGGAATGAACTCCACTGCGTACTCCGTGCCGCGGTAGGTTTCCATGTGGCCCTTCTGCCGTCCAAAGCCACGCACGTCGGTGACGGTCATGCCCTGCACGCCCTTGGCGTTGAGAGCGTCTTTGACTTCTTCAACCTTGAAATGGCGGACGATTGCTTCAATCTTCTTCATGGCATCAATTCCTTTACGAGAGGTTTGGCTTGGTTTGTTCAAGCATTGAGTGATCGGTGTTGGACAGCTTGCGTACAACCGTGTCGCAGCAGCGCTGTTCGCCAGCCGTGAAGAGCAACTGCCGTGCCTAAGCAGACTCGATGCGACATGAAATATGCGGCCGTGCCCCTAACTTCCTGTCAGGCCAGACATTAAAAGCGGGCGCCGCCGGCCAGCGCATCGCGGTCGTGGCGGAACGATGTTTCGCGCACTTGCGACCAATGTCTCGTCTGAGCGGCGGATGACGGCCGATCGGGCCGCGATCCGGGCCCGCTTTTGGTATTTCCGGCCGTTTCGCGCCGCCGAGACGCCAGTCACAAGAATGTGACACCTGGCCGCGCCCGTCCCGCGCCACAGCGGTCTAGCGGAAACTGCCGCCGTCGAGCTGGTATTTTTTCATCAAGCGATACAGGGTGCCCCGCGGCAATTTGGCCTCCAGCGCCGCGGTTCGCACGTCGCCGTGATGGCGGACCAGGAGATCGGCCAGATATTGACTCTCAAAACGCGCCAGGTGCTCGTCGCGCAGCTCGAAATAGCCCACCGCCCCGCTCGATCTGCCTTCGCCCGCCGCGGCCACCAGTTCGTCGGGCAGATCATCCAGGGTAATCAACGGACCCTTGGCCAGGGCAATCGCGCGGCGAATCACGTTTTGCAACTCGCGCACATTGCCCGGCCAGCGATATTGGGCCAATACCTGGTAGGCCTCGGGCGTGATGCTTTTGATCGGGCGGCCCATTTCGCGCCCATAGCGTTGGGCCATATACTCGGCCAGCAGCCCAATATCGTCGCCCCGCTCGCACAGCGGCGGCAAGTCGATGCGCACCACGTTGATGCGATAGTAGAGATCCTGGCGAAAACGGTTCTGCCGAATCATTTCGTCCAGGTTGCGGCCCGTGGCGGCAACGATTCGCAGGTCGACGTCGATCTCCTCGCGCCCGCCCACGCGGCGAATTTTTCGTTCCTGCAAGGTGCGCAGCAGTTTGGCTTGCAGCAGCATGGGCAGTTCGCCCAATTCGTCGAGAAAGAAGGTGCCGCGGTCGGCAAATTCCAAAAGCCCGATCCGCCGGCTCTCGGCGCCGGTGAACGCGCCTTTTTCGTGGCCAAAAAATTCGCTCTCCAACAGGCTTTCCGGAATGGCTCCGCAATCGACCGGCACGAACGGGCCGGCCGCGCGGCGACTGCGGCGATGCATGCTGCGGGCGACCAATTCCTTGCCGGTGCCCGTCTCGCCGACGACCAGCACGTCGACCTCGGAGAGAGCCACTTGCTCGATCGTGTCGAACACTTTGCGCATGGCCGCACAGCCGCCGATCATGTCGTCGAAACGGTAGGGCCGTTCGACTTGGCGCCGCAGCAATTCGTAGCCGGCCTCCAGGCGTCGAGAGCTCAAAAGCCGCGCTGCGCTTTCCGCCAGCCGCTGCGGATCGATCGGCTTGCCCAGATAATCGCCCGCGCCCAGGCGGAGGCTCTCCGTGGCCGAATCCAAATCCGGCGCGGCGGTCAGCACGATCATCGGCAATTCGGGGTCGGTCTGCCGCGCCACGCGCAGCAATTCGAATCTCGCGTCGTTGCCGGGCTCGACCGCAGCGATCAGCAGATCGAACGACGCGTCGCGCAACTGGCCGAGCGCCTCTTCGGTGGAGGCAACCGCGCAAAATTCTGGAGTTTCAAGCCCCGCCAAGGCGGCCTGGCAGTGTTCGACCGCCGCCGGATCGGCCTCGACGATCAGAATGTGGGGCTTCTTCATGACGGGGTCCAGGAAAATCGTGTCTCAGCATCGCTGAAACATCAATGCGCAAGGAACGGCCAGCACGGTCCGCCTGAATCGCTGCACCCGTTTAGCTTCAGCCAGCAGCCCGCTGGCGTCAATCCGCGATTGCCACAAAAAACATCGCCACACGGCTCGCCGGCTTCCATTGTGCATTCTAGTCGAGCTTTGCTTATACTAACGTCCTGTAGAGAACTCTCCGACTCCCTCCTCACTGTCCTCGCAAACCCCTACCCTCCGCAAGGCAATTCCCTATGAAACTGTTTCGGCTTACGTTTTGGTCGATCGCCCTTTGGGCTTTCGCCTGTTGGTTCCTAGGGTCCGCGGCGATGGCTGCCGACGGCGCGCCGGCCGACGAGAATCGTTTTACGCCGCTGCCGGGCTTTCATGTGCAAGAGGTTGTCGCTCCGGGTTCGACCGGATCGCTGGTGGCCATGACGTTCAACGAGGCCGGCGACATCATCGCCTCGCGCGAGCGCGGGCCGCTGTTGTTGATTCAGGACAAAGACCACGACGGCACGTTCGAATCGATCAGCACGTTCTGCGACAAAGTCGACAACTGCCAGGGCATCCTGGTCCTCAAAGACCACGTGTTTGCCGTCGGCAACGGACCCTCGGCCGCCGCCTTCTATCGTTTGACCGACGCGGATGGTGACGGCAAGGCCGAAAAAGTCGAAACGCTCTTCAAGTTCAAAGGGGGCATGGGCGAGCACGGCCCCCACGCCCCCGTGCTCGGACCCGACGGCCTGATCTACATCATGATCGGCAACCACGCCTTCGTCGCCGGGCCGGTCGCGGCCACCAGCCCACACCATCACTATCATGACGCCGAACTGATTACGCCCAAGTATGAAGACGCCAACGGCCACGCGGCCGGCATCAAGGCCCCGGGCGGCGCGGTGGTTCGCACCGATACCAACGGCAGCTTTTTGGAACTGTTCGTCGGTGGATTTCGCAACGCCTATGACCACGCGTTTAATCGCGACGGCGAGCTGTTCACTTTCGATTCGGACATGGAGTGGGACGTCGGCCTGCCCTGGTACCGGCCCACCCGCGTCAATCACCTGATCCCAGGCGCGGAATTCGGCTGGCGCAGCGGCTGGTCGACGTGGCCCAACTATTTTGTCGACAGCCTGCCGACGACGATCGACATTGGCCGCGGTTCGCCGACCGGCCTGGAGTTTTACGATCACCATCGTTTTCCGCCCAAGTATCACGGCGCGCTTTTCATGTGCGATTGGTCGCAGGGCCGCATCCTGGCCGTGACCCTCGAGCACGCAGATGGCAGCTATCGGGCCCAAAGCGAGGTCTTCCTGGAAGGCAGGCCACTCAACTGCTCCGATATCGGCGTCGGGCCCGACGGCTGGCTGTACTTTTGCGTCGGCGGACGCAACACGGAAGGATCGATTTTCCGGATCGTCGCCGACGAAAAATCCACGCAGCCAGCGACGGCCACGCCTGCCACGCGCGGAGTTACCAAAGCCCTGGCGCAGCCCCAGTTGTCCAGCGCCTGGGCGCGCCGGGCCATCCGCCAGGCCCAGCAAGAGGCCGGCGCCCAATGGGGTCCCGGCCTGGTGGCGGTGGCCGTCAATACGCAAGCCTCGACCAACGATCGCACGCGCGCGCTGGACTTGATGCAGCTTTTCTCTCCGCCGCCTGCCAACGCGCTGCTGTTGCAATTGTCGCAGGACGCCGAGGCCGACGTGCGAGCCAAGGCGACGTACTTGCTGGGCATCCACGCCACGCCGAACTCGAATGCCCGGCTGGTGGCATTGCTTGATGATGCCGATCCGACCGTTCGCCGACGCGCATGCGAAGCCCTGGTGCGCGCCCGACAGCCGGCGCCGGTGGAGAAACTGTGCAAACTCATGGCCGAACCCCGTCCGTTCGTGGTCTGGGCCGCGCGCCGCGCTTTGGAACAGTTGCCCAAAGAGCAGTGGCAGTCGACCGTGCTGGCTTCGTCGAATCCGCGCGTGTTCATCATCGGTTCGGTGGCGCTGGCCACCTTGGACGCCGACCGGGCCACGTCCGGCGCCATCCTGAGCGAAGCCGGCAAATGGCTCGATAAGCATCCCAGCGACGACAACCTGGTCGACCTGCTGCGCGTCATCGAATTGGCCCTGCATCGAGGGCAATTCCCGGGCCAGGAACAAGCGGCGCTGCGCAGCCGGATTTCGGCCCTCTATCCCGCGAGCGATTATCGCGTGAACCGCGAATTGGCCCGCACGCTGGTGATGCTGCAAGATCCCACGTTGGCTCCGCGGTTGATCCAGCATCTGCAAGGCCGCGCGCCGATGGAAGAGCGGATTCAGGCGGCCATGTTGGCGCGCTTCTTGAACGTCGGCTGGACCCCCGAGCTGCGCGGCGAATTGCTCGACTTTTACACGCTCGCCGGTTCGCTCGAAGGGGGCAATAGTTATCGCGGCTATCTGGCCAACGCGGCCAACGACGTGCTCAAGACCATGCCGCCGGCCGAGCAATTGGCGCGCATCGCCGCCGGAGTCAAAAGCCCGGCGGCCGCTTTGGCCGTGGTGCAACATATCACGAGCAATTTGACGGCCGAGCAAGCCGCCGCGCTACGGACGCTCGACACGCAGTTGGCCGGCGACAAATCGGCCCCGGCCCGCGAATTGGCCAAGGCCGTGCTGGTCGCGCTGGCGCACGGCGATGACTCGGCACTGGCCTACTTGCACGAAGTTTTCGAATCATCGCCCGATCGTCGCCAGGATGTGGCCGTAGCCCTCAGCCGGCTCGCCTTGAACAGAGCGCCGCGCGAAGTGGATTGGCCGCTATTGGTCCGTTCGCTCGCGGTGGTCGAGGGCTCATCGGCCCGCGACGTGCTGCGAGCCTTGGCGAAATTTCCGCAGAAAGACGACAAGGCCCAAGACCAGCGGCAAGTCATCCTGCTTGGGCTGAAGCTCGCAGACCAAGGAGGCCGCGAAGCGGCGGCGTTGTTGACGCTTTGGACGGGACACCGTATCGACGAGTCCCCCGGTGCCTGGCAGGCGGCGCTGGCGGCCTGGCAAAAGTGGTTCGTCGAGAAATACCCCGATCAGCCTGAGCCGGTGCTGAGCGTCGAGCCGACGGACAACAAGTACACGATGTCGCAGTTGGTTGATTTTCTCGCCAGCGACGAAGCCGCCGACGGAAACCTCGAGCGCGGGGCCGCCGTGTTCGAAAAGGCGCAGTGCGTCAAGTGTCATCGCTACGGTTTGCGCGGCGAAGGCATCGGGCCGGATCTGTCGAACGTCAGCAGCCGCTTCCAGCGCAAGGAAATCGTCGAGTCCGTGATCTTCCCGTCGCAAGTGATCTCCGATCAATTCGCGGCCAAGACGGTGGTCACCACCGATGGGCGAACGTATACGGGGCTCGTGGGCCCGACCAGCGACGGCGTGGTCGTGCTGCAAGCCAATGCCGAGAAAGCAAACGTGGCCAAATTGGACATCGACTCGATCGTGCCGAGCAAGAAATCGGCCATGCCCGATGGTCTGTTCAATACGTTGACCTTGGCGGAGATTGCCGATCTGTTCGCCTACATGAGCAAACCCGCGGCGGCGAAATAGTCGAATTCGGGTGTTTTTTTCTCCCGGAAGCGGCCGGATGTTGTTGGACCTCTTGATCCAGGGTGGAACGGTCATCGACGGCAGCGGCGCCGCGCGGCGCACGGCCGACGTGGCCATCGCCCAGGATCGCATCGTCGCGGTCGGCCCGCTGGCCGCCGACGCGCCGGCGGCGCGGCGCACGCTCGACGCCCGCGGACTGGTCGTGGCCCCCGGATTCGTGGACGTTCACACGCACTCCGACGGCTGGCTTTTGAAGATTCCGCACCTGCTGCCCAAGACCAGCCAGGGTTTCACCACCGAAGTGCTGATGAGCGACGGCATTTCCTACGCGCCGGTGACGCCGGAGAATTATCGCGATTGGTTCGTTTATCTCCGCGCGCTCGACGGCCTGCAGCAGGAGGACTATCAAGGCTGGCGCACGATCGCGGATTACTTGGCGCTATTGGATCGCCGCACCGTGCAAAACGTGGTGGCACAAATCCCCTATGCCAACCTGCGCGTGCTGGCGGCCGGCTGGCGACGCGGACCGCTGGACGACACGCAACTCTCGGTAGTGCGCCACGAAGTCGAACAGGCGATGGACGCCGGCGCCGTGGGCATCTCGACCGGCCTGGACTATATCGCGCAATGTTTTTCGACCACCGACGAACTGGTTGAAGTCTGTAGTGCGATGGCGCCCTGGCGCGGACTGTACGTGACGCACGTGCGCTACAAAAAGGGCACGCTGCGAGGCGTGCAGGAAGCCGTGGAAATCGGCAAGCGGGCGGGCGTGCCGGTGCACATCTCGCATCTCAAGGCCGGCTCGCCGGCCGAGGCCGACGAAATCCTGCAATATGTCGATCGGGTCGCCGTGCACGAAGTCGATTTTTCGTTCGACATCTATCCCTACTTGCCCGGCTCGACGATGCTCAATCATCTGTTGCCATACGAAGTTTGGGAGGATGGGCCGCTGGAGGCCTGCGCGAAACTGCGCGATCCGGCCGTGCGGCAGCATCTCGAAATCCTGTTGGCTCGCTTTCCGGTGCCGCCCGACAAGATCACGCTGGCCTGGACTGGCACCAAGTCGAACGCACGGCATCAGGGTTCCACGCTAGGGCAAATCGCCGCGCGCACGGGCCGCCGGCCGGCCGAGGCGCTTTGCGATTTGTTGATCGACGAAAACCTGGCGGCGCTCTCGGTGCTGCACACCGGCGACGACGCGTGGATCGAGCCGTTCTTGAAACATCCCAAGTTCATGCTCGGCAGCGACGGCATTTACTTCGCCGATGGCCAGGTGCATCCGCGCGTGTACGGTTCGGCGCCCCGGATTTTGGGGCCGCTGGTGCGCGACAGAAAGTGGTTCTCGCTGGAAACCGCGGTCCACAAGCTCAGCGGCATTCCGGCCCAGCGGTTTGGCCTGGTCGATCGCGGCGAAATCCGCCCGCGGGCGTTTGCCGATCTCGTGCTGTTCGATCCCCAAACCGTGACCGATCGGGCCACCTATGAAAATCCCCATCAATTTTCCATCGGCATCGAGCACGTGATCGTCAACGGCGTCGAGATCTTGGCCCACGGAAAGCCGATCGACATGTCAGGTCCGGAACTGCCGGGCCGGGCGTTGCGGTTCAATGCTTGAAACGCTTTCTTGTGGCGGTCGCGCGCAGTCACGATTTCGCCGGCTGAATCGCTTCGACGGTGAGCTTGAGCCCGATCGCCTTGGTTACCGCCACTAAGGTTGAAAGACGAGGATTTCCGCGAGGAGACAGGGCCCGATATAAGCTCTCGCGTTCGATCCCGGCAGCCTTGGCAACCTTGGCGATTCCGCCACGAGCTTGTGCGAGGTGTTTCAGCGCGACCAGGAGCACACGCGGCTCGTCCGAGTCTTCCAACGCGGCTTTGAGATACTCGGCGGCAAACTCGGGATCCTCCCGCAGCTCCCGAACGATCGCCTTGTCGTGCGAAATACTGGGTTTGCGTTTCATGCCTTATTTGTAACATATAAGTTACAAAAAGCCAGACGAATTCTGACGGCTTTGGCGACGAAATATCCTGCTTCAGACGGAACTGGAATCTGAGACTGTTACGACAACATCGGTTTCAAGAAAGGATCACCCTCCGCCGTCGTGCCGATAGGCGATCACGCTGACTTTCTCCAGCGTGACCAGCCCTTCGCTGATCATCGCGTCCAAGTCGGGCAAAAGCGCGGCGATGCGCCCGGCTCAAGCCGTTACGGAAAGCCGGCTCCTTCGCCGCTATAGCCAGGAGAGCAGTCCAGTTCGCACCGCACAGATTCGTTTAGATTGTCATGCCGGCTAGATGCTCTCCTCTTCCTGTGCAAACACTTCCTCTTGTACTCCTTCCGGGAGGTCCGGTGAAAACCACCTTTGCGCGATAAAAGTCGGAACGATCGCGGTGCCGATGACCACCGCCACGAGTACCGAGAACTGCGACGAAGATATATGTCCTGCCTGCAAGCCGTACATTGCTGAAATGGTGCCGAACGTCAAGCCGGTGCTCATGAGCAGCGTCAGATAGGCAGCGTGGTCGTTGGCATATCTCTTGGCAAAAGGCCACACCCCCACGAATTTGGCCGCCGTCTTGACACCCAGCAGGACAACCATCAACTGCCAGTTCGCCAGCACTTCTGGTACCGACACGTTCATCCCACCTTTGATGAAAAAGAAGGGCGTAATCATCGCAAAGGCGATAACCCTGAGTTTCCGTTGTAGGTCCCTGTGCTCCCGAAACATTTTGGCTAACGAGAGCCCCAGCACGAATACCGGAAGGACCGCGTGACTTTGGCCCCACTTGCCCAATGCCATGAACACAAACAG
>JBGQKM010000111.1:0-17081 GCA_041499515.1 Planctomycetia bacterium
ACCACGTACCTGGCCCTGGGCAATGCCTATCACGGCGACACGCTGGGCAGCGTCAGCGTTGGCGGAGTCGAGCGTTTTCACGCTATGTTTCGCCCCTTGCTGTTCGACGTCCTGCGCACGCCGGCCCCCGACACCTACCGCTTGCCGCCGGGCGTGACTCGCCAACAGGCGCTTGCGTATTACCTGGGCAACGTCGAGCGAATCCTGGCCGCCGAACACCAGCGGATCGCCGCAGTGGTGGTCGAACCGCTGGTCCAAGCCGCCGCGGGCATGATCGTGCACCCGGCCGGCTATCTGCACGGTCTGCGCGACCTGACCCGGCGCTACGACGTGCTGTTGATCGCCGACGAAGTGGCCGTCGGCTTCGGCCGCACCGGCACGATGTTCGCCTGCCAGCAGGAGCAGGTGACGCCCGATCTGCTTTGCCTGGCCAAGGGATTGACCGGCGGCTACCTGCCGGTGGCCGCCACGCTGACGACCGGCGAAATCTGGCGAGCCTTTTTGGGCACCTATGCCGAGTCGAAGACTTTTTTTCATGGTCACACGTACGGCGGCAACCCGCTGGGCGCGGCGGTGGCCCTGGCCACGCTCGACGTGTTCGAGGAAGAACAAACGCTTGAGCATCTGCCACCCAAGATCGAGCGCCTGCGAGAACACCTGGCGCGCATTGCCATCCGCCCGCACGTGGGCGACGTGCGACAGTGCGGCCTGATCGCCGGCATCGAACTGGTGCGCGACCGGGCCACGCAAGAGCCCTATCCGTGGGAAGAAAAGCGCGGGCTACGGGTTTGCGATTGGGCCCGCGCCCGAGGCGTGCTGCTGCGACCCTTGGGCAACGTGCTTGTGATCATGCCGCCGCTTTCGATCCGCCTCGACGAGTTGGACCGCATCGTCGAGGCCGTAGAGGGAGGCATCGCCGCGGTGACCGAATCGTGAAGCCGCCGCGGGACCGTGCGGCGGGCAAAGTATTCCCGCCAGGCTATTCGGCCGATGATTTGCTGCCGCTGGGCGAGGCTCCGATCGGCATGCCCTCGGGCAAGGGTCGCCCGGCCACGGCATAGCCCATGCCGTAAAGCTCTTTTTTCAGCCGGCGGAATTCAGCAAAGCTGTCGGGATAGGTCCAGACGGTAATCGTGTATTGCCGCGGCGACATCATTTCGAGCTTGTTGCGGAAACTCGATTTGGCCGCCAGCGCCGCGTCGAGGGGCTCTCCCAGTTGGCTCGAGGTGGGGATCAGTTCGATGCGCGAGACTTGCACGAAGCCGCCGCGGGGCGTGTCGTGCCGCTCGAGAGCATAGCGCAGGCGGAAGCCGCCGATCGGCCCCAGTGTGTCGGTCACATCAGCCTGGTCTTGCAGCTTCGAGGCGTATTCGCGCAGCGAGGCTCGCAGTTGGTCGATCAATGCCTCGAAGGGCACGAACGTCACTCGCCCGCCCAAAAGCTGGACGTGCATCTCTTTGCCGTCGACCGTCTTGCTGATGGGCGTGGGATAACTTTCGACCTGGACCGTCTCGGGCAGCGCGGTTTTATCAGTCTGCTCGCGTTCGGCCTCGAGACGCTGGAGTTGATCGCGGGCCAGGGCCATGTCGCGCTGCAAATCGTATTGACGTCGCGACTGCTCGTCGAGCGCCGCGCGGCGCTGGGCCAGTTCGCTCTCGATGGCCTCAACCAGCGTGCTCAACTGGCCACGCTCGGCCGCACGGCCGGCGAGCTCCGCCTGCACGGTGGCCATCTGCGCCGAGATGCGATGCACGTCTTGTTCCACGGTATCGGCCTCAGCTTGGGCCGCGGCCAACTCGGCGTTGAGCGGCGCGGTGGCCAGCGCGCTGGAAACGTCCTTGGCGCGTTGGCCCGCCACCATCACCAGGATGATCAAAATACCGATCGAGTTGGTGATCACGTCCAGAAACGAGTTGCTGCTTTCAGCATCGTGTTCGACCGCTTCGGAGGATGCCATGACAAGTGAATCCAGATTCTATTGACGAGATGTTTTTTTGGCCGGACTCGTGGCCGTGGCGCGGAGCTGCCGCTCGCGGACATCCAACCCGCTGTCGGCCATCAGCGCCTTGATTTCGGCATAGCGGTCGGCGGCCCCCGGTTCGACATCCATGGACAGCGTGGGTCGCCAATAGAGCCCCTTGCCGGCCGTGCCCCAGCCCTTCATGTGCTGCCAGACGTTCGACACCAATTCATCCATCGAATCTTGCGTCTTCGGCCCCAGGCGGACTACCTTGGCCAATTCGTTGCTGCTCTCCGGCAGGAGCACCAGATGGTCGTTATGGCATTCGATCAGAATCGGCCGCGTGACCGCGACCGCTCCCACGCCCGACTCGGGCAAACCCCAATCGCGGCCGCGCGATTTCGCCAGGCTATTGGTTTTTTTGGCCGCTGAGGTTGGCGCAAACGGCGACGGTGGCGTGCCGACACTGATGCTTTGCGACGACGCCGAACCGCCCGGCGCGCCGGAACTGGTACTCGACCGCGAACTGGTCGTGCCCGACGAACCGGCCGGCGTCTGAGCAGCCGAGGAAGTCGCCGCGTCGGACGAAGCCTGGTTGTCTTGGGCCGCCGTCATGCCAGACGCGCTGGTCTGCGCGCGGCCACGGTTCTGATTGCCGGCCGAGCCTGCCAGCGCGGGGTCCGTATTGCGGCTGTCGCCATGTGGCTCTCCGGTACCCAAAGCCCCGGGATTGTCGCGCGATCTTTCGATCCCCGTTGGGCCAAATCGCGATCCGGCACCCGATGGATTCTGGCTCGGCGCAAATGCGCCGTTGGATCGAGCCGTCTCGCCGCGCGCGGCGTCGCTCGAGCCGCCTGGCGTACCGTCGGCTTGGGCGAAGGCCCCGCCGGCTCCTGCCAATTGGCCATCGCCGCTGAGCGTACCGGAGGCATCGCCGTTGCCGTCGCCTCCACCAGTCGCGCCGCCGCGGTGAGCCCAATTACTGCCGAGCGCTTCCCAGCCGCCTGGCCCCGAACCGCCGGCGGCGCCGCGACCTCCGCCGCCGTGCTCCGGCACAAACCCGCCGTGCGATCGGGCATGGTACGTGGTACGCGGACGTTGGCGGGCCAATTGGGGCGAAGAACGGATGTATTCTCGCTGCCGGAGTCGCGCCTCGGCGACTACCTGACGCGTCAACTCGGCCAGGCGCGGGTCCGGATCCGGAAACTTCAAATTCCAATCCGACCCGACCAATTCGTAGCCGAATTCAGAACCCCACGTGTCGAGCGCCGCTCGGGCGGCGTAATAGGCCTCGATTCCTTCGGGCCTCACCAGCAGCAGCGGATAGGGCTCTTGCGCCTGCTTGGCCTCGGGCGTCTGCTGCGCCAGGTATTCTCGCGTGGCCCGCAGCGCCGATGCCAGCGGATTGCCGGGCCCGAGCAGGCCGGAAAAATCATCGGGCGCCAGCTCAATGCCCTCGGGCTGCAACACGATCGAATTGGCGCGGCATTCGATGTAGATTGGCCGGCGACGCGTGATATTCGGTCCTTCGTAGGGCACGACCGAATAGGTCGTGCTCCTCTCGTGGGCCTGATACCGGGCGTCGTCGACCTCCTGCTGGGCCTGGCGGACGCGGTCCTTGGCGGCTTCGAGTTCAGAAAGCGTGTGCTGTTGCTGGCGTTTCTGAGCGGTGCCCAGCCGTTCCATTTCCACAACCGCGATTCTTAATTGTTCGAGCCGATCGCGCAGACGCCGGGCGTGGTCTTCGATGTGGCTCAATTTCAGGCGCTCCTCGCCCAATTGGGCTTCGGTTTTCGCGCGGGCTTCCTTGAGTTGTTCGCCACGCCATTGAAGGCTCTCGCGCTCGGCTTTCAGGTCTGCCTGGCTTTGGCGGGCCGAGCGGGCTTCGATTTTCTGCGCGATTTCGACCTGTCCGTGACGTGCAAAGGCGTGCAACAACACCAACAGCGCTCCCATCGTGCAGATCATGGCATCCAGAAACGAAAACATCTGGACGCCGCCGCTGGCTTTGGCACGCCTGCGCCTGATCATGCGGCCCGGCCTTTCCGTCCGCTAGAGTGGGAAGCACGCCGCTCGAACCGCATAACCTCGGACCACGCGTCCCAAGCCGAACGGGCCCGCGCCGGCGATAACCCGACCATCGATAGCATCATCATTTTCCAACGCGCTGGTTGCATGCCATCGGCGCGCAGAGAATGCGCGCCCTCGCAGCGGAGTGGCCGCTGCTGGACCTTAAAATCGGCGTAAACGCTACAGTTTATGAACGAAAGTCGCTAGACCGCGACAGCTAATAGAGCGCTTTGTTGGTCAGGCAGATTTGCGAAGAATGCGCAAGCTGCTCGCCGGTGCTAGCACGAAGCCGTGCCCCTGACGGCGGCCGGCTCTCGGGCGGCAAAAGCTGCCCGGCAGCGCTTCACAATCGGCAAATTTTGCCAAAGTACGCGACACCGCCCAACCGATACTCCTTGCGTCACCCGAGGGTGCAACGCTCGGATCGCGAACAGGGAACTCTTGCAAAGCAGCGATATTCGACCGCGTTGCGAACACGACGCGCGTGCGTTATTCCCAGGGGGGATACGACAGTCCGGTGATGGTCCGCCGCGGGCCTCCCGGACTGTTTGCATTGATGGAGACCCGCCGACATACCGCGCGTGGTCGTTCTTGGCGGAGCGTTCAATCGACGGAGGTCGCGCGCATCGCGCCGCGCGTCAATCGCGATAAGTGGCGAAGCAGTGCGGCGTTTCCCACAGCCGCGTCTCGACGATCGGCACGCCCTGGCTCTTGGCATAGTCGAAGATCAGCCTGGCGATATTCTCGGCCGTGGGATTGGTGTCGATCAGGTACATCGGCTCGCCCAATTTTTCCAGTGCCGCGCGGACCGGATCGTCGCGGTGCAAAATCATGCGATGGTCCAGGTTCTCGTCGATCCAGCGGCTCACCACGTGCTTGATGTCGGAAAAATCCAGCACCATGCCGCGCTCGTCGAGGCGCGGCGATTCAATCGTGATCACCGCCCGGCCGTTGTGCCCATGCAAATACTTGCACTTGCCATCATAATTCAGCAGGCGGTGGCCGTAGCAGAAGTCGATTTCACGGGTCACTCGATACATCGGAGAGTCCTTGATTGAATCTTGGGCGACCTGCTCGCCACCGGCGAGAAGCCGGAACCCCCGTTCCTGCGGCGATCAGGCAGGCATGGCTGGGTCCATCATTGTTCGGAGCTATCGATAGATCGCGATCGGACATTCGGCCGCGGCATAGTGGGTGTGGTCGTTCATGCCGGCCTGGCGAAAGGCCTGTTGGCGTTCGGCGCACTTGTTGCACTTGCCGCAGTGCAGCCCGGCCGTCGGCGCCAGGCACGAAAAAGTCCACTCCAAGGGCGCGCCGCGGCCCAGATGCATCACTTGAAGCTTGTCCAACGTTGAGAGCGGTCGGACCAGCTTTACGTGACCGGAAACGGCCCGGTCCATCGCCGTCTCGAACGATCGAAAAAAATCGTCTTGCGCGTCGGCGAACGGGTTGCTCTTCAGCGCGCCCAAGGCCAACTGCGAAACGCCGTGCAATCGGCACCAAACGTGGGCTTTGATCAAAAGCAGCGGGTTGCGACCCGGCAGGTAGACATTTTCGTCGGGTTCGTCGGCGCCGGGCACGCCTTGGCCGGTGATGCTCCAGTGGTCGTCGTAAACGTCCCCCAGCGGCATCCTCAGCACGATCAATGTTTCGAGCCCCGGAGAATCGACGGCTTGCAAAAAACGGCGCGCCCAACGCAATTCTTCCGGCTGCCAATACAGGTCGCAGTCGACAAAAAGCGGCTGAACCCACTGCCGCTGTGCTAGCAGATGCGTCAGCAGAATCGAGCTATCCAGCCCGCCGCTGAAAAGAACCGCCACGGTCGCGCGCGAATGCGTCGAACACTCTCTGGCGCCGGCGGCAATCTGGGGCGAGGGAAATTCCTGCATAGAGCGTCATTGTAGGGGCTTGCGCCGCGGTGGGGGAGTAGGCGCGCGGGGGACCGTGCCCGGGCCGCGGCCGGCTTTTTGGGAGTCGAAAGGGGGGACGACATCGCGACCGGTGCTGCCAGCCGTTGAGTGCGTCACGAGTTGCACTTGTCCGGGGGGCGGCCGACTACTAGACTCCCCACCCCTAAAACCCTTTCTTTCCGTCCTTTCGGACCGACGCGCGAGCAGTTCGAGCACAAATCAGCCGTCGTACACAGCAGGACTGTGGCGAATTGGCCAAAATCGGCGCTAGAAATTCGGCAGGAAAGTGTTGTCGCACAACCCAATTCGCTCGGAAAAAAGCAGCTCTCCGGCATGTGGGCCGGCGCAAGCGCATGTGCTTGGCCGGCAACGCCCTAGAGCGCAAAAGTGGAGGGCGCTGGGGGCGATTTATGTTGAATTGAAAATCGGGGCTTTTACAATGGAATGTGTCGCCTCGATTTTCGCCAAACTCCTAAGGAAAGGTCACTTATGAGAATTGCGATCGTCGGTGCGTCAGTGGTTGCAAGTCTTGTGTTCGCTTCGTTCGTGGCGGCGCTTATGCCCCGCGTGGGTTTTGCCCAGCGGGCGGTGCCGAGTCCCACGCTCGGAGGCGGCGGATTAATTGCGCTGGCCACCTCGGCCGGTGAGCATCGTCAGCAGGTGACCGTGATCGACCCCGAAACGCGCGTGTTGAGCGTCTATCACATCGATCTGTCCACCGGCGGCGTCGAGCTCAAGAGCGTCCGCAACATCCACTGGGACTTGCAAATGGTCGAGTTCAATGGCACCAGTCCGCTGCCGCGAGAGATCCGCTCTCTCCTGGAGCAGAAATAAACAAACCAAGCAGCGTCGCCGGCCAGGGCACTCCGCTGGCCGCGCCGCCCGGACTCGAAATGGCGAGCGAGTCCAAAAAAACTGGGAGTTTCCGCGATGGCCCGTAAGTTTATCGACGTCGATGAAGCCGCGAAAATGCTGGGCGTCTCGTCCGAGACGCTCAACGAAATGCGCGAGCGCCAGAAGCTGCACGGATATCGCGACGGCGCCAATTGGAAATTCAAGCCCGAGGACATCGAAAAACTCATCTCCGAACGTGAAGCCGCCGAGCAGGAAGGAGAGTTCGCCGAACTGGATGAAGATCCGGACTCGATCCTGCTGAGCGAAGTCGAACTGGGACAATCAGGCGAGAGCACCTCCAGCACGATCATCGGCGGCAAGTCGAGCCGCAAAGACGCCGCCGACAGCGATATTCAACTGGCGCAACCGAAACACGATAGCGATACTCAACTGGCGCCGCCCAAGCCGGATAGCGACATCCAACTCGCGCAGCCCAAACCGGACAGCGATATTCAACTGGCGCAACCCGCCAACGAAAGTGAGTTGAAGCTCGAGCAGCCCGCACACGACAGCGACATCCATTTGGATTCCGCGTTGAGCAGCGACATCCAGGGCGGATCGGACGTGCTGGCCGGCGGTTCGGGCGTGAGCCCCTTGTTCGACGAACTCGATACGTTCGACCTGGAAATGGACAGCGCCGCCGACAGCGGCATCTCGTCGAACGTCAACAGCGGCAGCTCGCTCGACCTGGGCGCGGAAGCCGCCACCAGCGACATTGCGCTGGGCTCCGACACCTTGAAGCTCGAGGGTTCGGGCCTGGCCTTCGAGGGCGCAGAAGAGTTGTCGCTGGGCGAAGGTTCTGGGGCGGGCCCGAGTACGGGTTCAGGAGCTAGCGCGGGTACGGGCTCGAGTACGGACCTTTCCGATTCCAAGGGAGTCGGCTCGTCCATTGACCTGGCCGGCGACGAGGACGGTGATCTGGTGCTCGGCGGCAGCTCGCACGGCGATTTGTCGCGCACCGGCGACAGCGGCATCTCGCTTTTGGATCCGGCCGATAGCGGTCTGTCGTTGGAATCGGCTCCCTTGGAGCTGGGCGGCTCGGCCGTGGAATCGCTCGAGTTGGGCGAAGAGGACATGCTCTCGGTCGACGAACCGGCGGCCAAAAGCGGCGCGGGCGGCAAGAGCGGCGCCGCGGCACAGCCGCAGACCGACGACGACTTTTTGCTCACCCCCTTGGAAGAAGCCGGCATCGAGGAATCGGACAGCGGCTCGCAAGTCATCGCCTTGGACAGCGAGGTCGAGTTCGACGAGGCCGGAGCCAGTTCGGCCGCCAGACAACCGGCCAGCGCCCTGGGCGGGCTGATGGAAGAAGATTTGGCCGCGGGCTTAAGTGCCGCCGGAGCGCTGAGCGCCACGGCCTTGGCTCCGGCCGCGGCTCCCACGCCCATGGCCGCCGGCGCCGCGGCCGCTGCCGGCGCGATGGCGCTGCCCGAAGCCCCTTTCTCGCTGTGGAACGTCATGAGCCTGGTGATGTGCACCGTGGTGCTGATGCTCGGCGGCATGTTCGTGTTCGATCTGCTGCGCAACATGTGGAGTTGGAACGGTCCCTACCCGACGAACAGTTGGCTGATGGATCTGGTCTTAAGCTGGTTCGAAAAATAAATCACGCTGGGCGAGTGCGGCTTTTCTGCCAATACCGCCGGCGCGCCACGATGGTTCAGTGCCGATTCGAAAGGAGTCGAATCCATGTCCGCTGCCCGTGATGCCCTGAGTTTCTGCGTCTTCGCCGCGCTGGCGTCTTGCGGCTGCCAGACGGTTTCGCAGAGCAAGTATGCCGCTTGCCAGTCGCAAAACCGCACGCTCTCCGAACAGTCGCGTGCTCAACTCTCGGAAATCGAAAACCTCAAGATCCATTCTCGCCACGTCGAGGATCAGTTGATCCGGGCGGAAGAAGATCTGGCCCGGCTCGATCAACGCAACGGCGGCAGCCGGGCCCAGATTGGCAACCGCCTGCCGGAAGGATTGAGCGGCCGGCTGGCCGAGTTGGCCGAGCGCTATCCGAGTCTGCAGTACGACCCGAAAACGGGCGTAAGTAAGCTCGACACCGACTTGATGTTCGACAGCGGCGACGCCCAACTCAAACCGGGCGCCGACCGCATTCTGCGCGAGTTTGCCGAACTGTTTCAATCGCCCGAAGCGCGCGATCTGAAAATCATGGTGGTCGGTCATGCCGACGCGCAGGCCATCAAGGGACGCGAGGTGCGCGAGCACTATCCCAACAATTGGCATCTCAGCGCCGGCCGCGCGCTGGCCGTTGCCGATCGGTTGCGCAAGGCGGGCATTCCGGAACAGCGGATGGGGGTCACCGGCTTTGGACAGTATCAGCCGATCTCGCCCAACGACTCGGCCGAAGCGCGCCAGAAAAATCGCCGCGTGGAAATCTACGTCCTGGGCCCCGAAACGCCCATCGTCGGCTGGGCCGATACCAAAGGCAGCGTCTATCGCTAGCCCCGCGACCCGGCGTCTCTGGCCGCCAATCGCCCCGTGACTGGGCCCGACGCCTATCTGTACTTTTGCGCCGCCGGGCGGCTATAATCAACCTTGTATGGGGGCCCGCGGCGGAAGAACAAGTTCAAGCACGCCTGGAATCCTGCCTGAGACCATCGCACTGGCGTCGAATCGCGCCCCCCGCGCGATGCGACTGCTTGCGACCCAACCAGACGCCCCGTCGGATGGTGGCCACGCCCGGGCGAAACCGGCGACCCATGGCCCAGGACGCTTTTCGACTGACAGAGCCTTTATGATCCACCGGCGTATTCCCTTAGTTCTGTTCCTAGCCGGCTTGTGCCTGGCGGCCGCGCCGGGTTGCCAGAAGAGCGAACAGATCGCCCGCTACACCGTCGAACGGCTACCGCCGTTCGAGCCGTCCCAAACGGCCAGTCCGCGCGATGCCCAGGGTCAACCGCCACAACCGGTTGGCGAACCCACGCATCGTACGTTGGGGGCCATCGTGCCGCGCGGCGGACAGTTGTGGTTCTTCAAACTGACAGGATCCAAAGACGCGGTCGCGGCCCAGGCCGACACGTTCGCGGCGCTGGTCAAGTCGGTCCGTTTTTCCGCCGAGGGAAAGCCGCAGTGGACGCTGCCTGCCGATTGGCAAGAACGGCCCGGCGGCGAGATTCGTTACGCCACGCTGGTGATTCCCGGCGAAGACAAACCGCTGGAAGTGAGCGTCACGATCCTACCCAACCCGGGCAATGACGACGCGAGGAATGTCTTGTTGAACGTCAATCGCTGGCGCGACCAACTGGGACTGCCGCGGATTGACAAAGAGCAATTGGCCGGCGAGTCGACTTCCATCCCGTTGGAAGGCGCGACGGCCACGTTAGTCGATTTATTGGGAACCGCGGCGCCCAACAGCACCCCGCGCGGCCCCTTCCAGTCGGGAGCTCGCGATGGCAAGTGACACGTTGACCCGCCAAGAAGCCGCGCAGCTCGAAACCGACCGTCGGGTTCGATCGCTCTCGGACGCTTCCAAAATCGCCAGGACACTGATGCCGTTGGCGTCGCTCCGATTGACCGTCGCGCTGTTTGCGATGGGCATCTTCCTGATCTTTGCCGGCACGCTGGCGCAAGTCGACAAAGACATTTGGGAAGTGATGCACCAGTACTTCCGAGCATTTTTTGCCTGGATCCCTTTCCAGGTTTTCTTTCCGCCGGCGTTTTTCTCCGGCGGCGCCCCTGCAATTCCCGGCGGATTCTGGTTTCCAGGCGGTTGGCTGATCGGCGGGGCGATGGGCATCAACCTGCTGGCCGCACACGCGTTGCGGTTCAAGGTCCAGGCCCGCGGACCGCGGCTCGCCGCAGGCCTGGCCGTGATCGCGCTGGGCGTGGTGTTGACCTGGATCGTCATCGTCGGCGGCTCGGGCAAGGACACGATCGAAGGCGCCGCCTCGTTCGAGTGGTCCACGCTGTGGATCGCGCTCAAGTGGAGCCTGGTCGCCGTGTGGGGCGCGGGACTCTATGCCCTGGTGAGTCTCGATCGGGCCCGCAAAGCCGAACGCTGGATCCTGATGGTCGCCCAGGCGTTGCTCTCGGGCGTGTTGATCTGGATTTTTGTGCAGGGGCACGAGTCGGCGCTGGGCGACTCGTCGATGCGCATCCTGTGGCAGTTGATCAAAGGCGGCCTCTCGGGCCTGGTGCTGCTGGCCGGCTGCGTGGCCGTGTTTCGCAAGCGGGCCGGCATCGTGTTGTTGCACGCCGGGGTGGCGCTAGTCATGGCCAACGAACTGGTCGTGTCCGGCTTGCACGTCGAGGGGCAGATGAGCATTTTTGAGGGCGAGACGGTCAACTACGTGCAGGACATCCGCACGGTGGAGTTGGCCGTTGTCGATTCCTCGAACCCCAAGACCGACGACGTGGTGGTCGTGCCGCGCGGAATGCTCCAGGAGAAGAAAACCATTCAACACGACTTCCTGCCGTTCGACGTGCAGGTGGTCGAATACCTGCAAAACTCCGAGCTGCAACGCGCGGAGCCCGACGACAAGAACCCGGCCACGGCCGGGGCCGGGCTGCAATGGATCGTTAAACCGCGGCGCGCCGGGGCGGGCACCGATACCGGCGGAAAAGTCGATCGAACCGCCGCCTACGTCACGTTGACGAAAAAGGGCGAATCGAAGCCGATCGGCACCTACCTGGTCAGCCTCGACCTGCGGCCCCAAACGGTCAAGCTCGACGACAAAACGTACAACCTCGCCCTGCAACACAAACGAACCTACAAGCCCTATTTGATGTACCTGGCCGACGTGCGCGCGGACAACTATCCGGGCACGAAAACGCCCAGGAACTATTCGTCCGACTTGCGCCTGATCGACAAGAGCCGCAACGTCGACCGCGAAGTGAAAATCTGGATGAACAATCCTCTGCGCTTCGCCGGCGAGACCTTCTATCAAAGCGAAGTCAGCATCGACGATCAGGGCCATGAAGTGACCATCTTGCAAGTCGTGACCAACGCCGGCTGGATGATTCCCTACGTGGCGTGCATGTTGGTCGCCACCGGCCTGTTGGCCCAATTCTCGATCACGCTGTTGCGCTTTCTCAGGCGCCGCAACGACGAGCAGGCGGCCCTAGCGCCAGGCAGCCGCAAGAAAGCCAAAACAACGGCCCTTCCGGCGGGCAAAGCGGGGCTGGTGGGGCTGTACCTTCCGCTGGCGGTCGTATTGGTTTGCGCCGTCTGGGTGGCCTCTTCGGCCCGGCCGCGGCACACGCCGGTGGACCAGATGCAGCTCGAAGAGTTCGGACGCCTGCCGTTGGTCTACGAAGGACGCGAAAAACCGTTCGACACCGTGGCCCGCAACATGCTGCGTTATTTGTCCGGAAAACAAACGTTCGTCGACGACAATGGCCAGACGCAGCCGGCAGTGAAGTGGTTTTTGGACGTCATCGCGCGCCGCAGAGACGCGCACAAGGACAAAGTGTTTCGCATCGACCACTTGGAAGTTCTCGAAACGATGGGGCTGAAGCGGCGCGAGGGTTTTCGCTATTCGATCAGCGAGTTTGCCGGCCACGTGGGCGATCTGGAACGGCAAGCGGGTTTGGCCGCTTCGCTCGAAACGGGAGAGAGGAGCGTCTATCAAAAGAAGCTTATGGAGCTGGCCGCGAAACTTCGCCTGGTGATGCTGGTGGAAATCTCGTTCATTCCGCCGCCATTGCGGCCCGACAAGGCCAAGGAAGATATCCAGGCCGCGATGGAACAACTCCAGGCGATTTCCCGATCGCAGCCCCCGCTGGCCGTGCCCCCCGACCAGCGCGATGGAGAGTGGCAGACCTACGTCGAATCGTGGTTTGCCGGACTGAAAAACGGCGCGCACGGAAAGCCACCCAATCCGGCCCTGGTTGCCATGGGCACGATCCTGGCCGCTTATGACAAGGGAGACGCGCAGGCCTTCAACAGCGAGTTGGCCAAGTACCAGAATTGGCTCGCGGAGCACGCGCCCAACGGGCTCGATGAGTCCAAAATCGACTTCGAGGCGTTCTTCAACACTTTCGAGCCGTTCTATCGCGCGCTGGTCCTTTACCTGGTGGCGTTTGTGCTGGTGGCCCTGGGATGGCTCGGTTGGACGCGTCCGTTGAACCGCGCATCTTTCTGGCTGATTGTCTTCACGCTCGCGCTGCACACTTTTGCGCTGGGCGCGCGGATCTACATTTCCGGCCGGCCGCCGGTGACCAATCTCTATTCGTCCGCGGTGTTCATCGGCTGGGGCGGCGTCGGGCTGGGGTTGGTTTTGGAACTGGTGTATCGTCTCGGCATCGGCAACGTGATCGCCTCGGTCGCCGGGTTTACCACGCTGCTAATCGCCAACTTCCTGGCCGGCTTGACCGACGGCGACACGCTCGGCGTGCTGCAAGCCGTGCTGGACACACAATTCTGGCTGGCCACGCACGTGACATGCGTCACGCTGGGATACGCGACCACCTTCATCGCCGGCCTGCTCGGCGCGCTGTACATCGTGCGCGGCGTGTTGACGCCCAGTCTGTCGCCCAGCCTGGGCAAGGATTTGGGCCGGATGATCTACGGCACGCTGTGTTTCGCCTTGTTCTTCAGCTTTGTCGGCACGGTGCTTGGCGGCTTGTGGGCCGATGACTCGTGGGGCCGCTTCTGGGGTTGGGACCCCAAGGAAAACGGCGCGCTGATCATCGTCCTTTGGAATGCCCTGGTGTTGCACGCGCGGTGGGGAGGGATCGTCAAGGAGCGCGGCCTGGCGGCCCTGGCCGTGGTCGGCAACATCGTGACCAGTTGGTCCTGGTTCGGTGTCAACGAACTGGGCGTTGGCCTGCACTCCTACGGCTTTACCGAAGGCGTGCTGCTAAGCCTGGGGATTTTCATCGTGAGCCAGTTGGGCCTCATCGCCCTGGCCGCGCTGCCCAAGCATCTCTGGTGGAGCTATCGCGGCAAGCTGGCCGCCTAGCGTGCACCGGCTACGGGTGCTTGGGTTTTAATCCGCAGCGATCGGGCCTGCGTCACCGGCGCCTGGCCGCTGGCCGGAGCCACGACCGAGGGCACCGGCAGAGAGCGGGTGAAGCGATCGGTTTCGCGCGTGGCCGGCACCTGCACGTCTGACTGCGGCACCAGCGCCCGCGCCAGATTGACCACCGGTTGGCTCAACACGGCCGGCTCGGCAAGCAAGGTTTTGCGATGATCGTCGATGAGCATCGCGCGCTGGGCGTGTGGCAGGTCGCCCTTGAGCGCCAGTCCCTGCTGGCTCATCTGGAAAGCCAAGCCCAACCGCTCGTAGCGCACCAGATTGTCGGCCCACTGGCTGGTGTCCGAGGGCGCTTGCAGGTGCAAATGCGCTTGGGCCGATTGAATCAGCGACCGGCTGACGAGGCCCGGGCCGGCGGCGATGGATCCAGTGGCCGTTTCGATGCGTCCGTTTTGGATCGTGACCTGTTCGAGCTCGGCGTCGGCCCGCCCGGTGAGCTTGTGCGGAAAGCGTTGACTGATGAGCAGGTCGAGGTCGATGTTGGTCGCCCGTCCGTTGAGCTCGGTTTTCCAGATTCCGCCTTGCTCGACCGCGAGAATGCGTCCTTGGAATTCGCCGGTCTTTCCCAAACATTCCACGTCGGGCCAGACAAAAGCCGCCAGCGCGCAGCAGAGCGGAGTTGGACCCGTGACCAGTTGAAACACTCCGCCCGGCGGCGTCGATTGCCGCTGCCGCACGACGGTCAGCTCGGCCGGCTCCGCCGGTTTCACGCCAGCCACCGCGCGGCGGAACGACATTTCGAACCGCGCCTGATCCTGGCCGTTCTCGACGTGGCACTTCAGGTCCGTGAAGCTTTCGTCCCCTTCGGGCAAGTGAAGCGTCAGGTTTTGGGCCTCCAGGCGCAATTGCCGCCAGACGCTTGAAGCCAGCGTCCGATCGTGGGCCAGTTTCCAAAACGCCTCCAGACGCTCGCCGTTGAGGGTCGCTGGAAACGGCAGCTTGATGACGATCGTCGTGCCGCTGATCTGGAGTTCCACGAACGGCAAGCGGGCCAGGAGCTGCCGCGTTTCGGGGTCGAACAGGTCGAGCCCTTCGTAGAGCGTCGTGCCGGGCCGCGGCGAACTGGCCTTGGCCAATTGCGCGTGCAAGCCCAACTGCGCGGCGATTGCCCGTTCGTGCGATCGCCGATATCCCGGCAGATGGACCACGACACTCCAGACCAGCGCCGCGCACGTCGGCACCAGGCACAACGCGACAAACGCCGCGCGGCACAGATGCGTTTTCGTGGTTTCGTGCAGCGAGAACATCCGTGTTCCCTCGTCGCCTAGCGCTCGCGCGCCATCTCCTGAAACAGTTTCCAGCGGGCCTGCATTTCGACCAGACTGTCGCCGCCGAACTTGTCGACCAACGCGCAGGCCACTTCGAAGGCCACCACGTTTTCCAAAATCACGCCGGCCGCCGGCACCGCGCACACGTCGCTACGCTCGTAACTGGCCGCGTCGGGCTGTTTGGTGTCCAGGTTGATCGATTCCAGTGCCTTGCGCAGCGTGCTGATCGGTTTTTTCGCCGCACGGATCACCAGCGGCTGCCCGTTGGTCATGCCGGCTTCCAATCCGCCGGCATTATTGCTCGGCCGGACATAGCCCAGGTTCGGCGTATTCTTTTGCCGCGCGTCGTACTGGATCGGATCGTGCACCTGCGAGCCCCGCCGGCGGGCCGCCTCGAAACCCAAGCCGATCTCGACTCCCTTGATCGCCTGCACGGCCATCACGGCCTGTGCCAGCCGGCCGTCGAGCTTGCGGTCCCACTGGGCGTGCGTGCCCAACCCGAACGGCAACCCCTCGACGCGAACTTCCAAAACGCCTCCCAGCGTGTCGCCGTCTTTGCCCGCGGCGTCGATCAGGGCTTTGATTTCGTCGTCCTGGTCCGGGTTCAGGCTATAGATTTCACTCGCGTCGCGCCAGGCCCGTTGTTGTTCCAAAGTGCCCACGCGCGGTTCGATCTTGGTCCCGCCCAGCTCGACGACGTAGCCAAAGGCCGTGATGCCAAACGGCTTGAGAAGCTGCTTTGCCAACGCGCCGGCCGCGGTGCGCACGGTCGTCTCGCGGGCACTGGCCCGCTCCAGGACGCCGCGAATGGATCCCAGGAATTTAATCGCGCCGGTCAAATCACCGTGCCCGGGTCGCGGACGAGGCAGATCGTCGAGCCGTTCGAGCTTGGCGTCCTTGTTGATCACCTGCAGGGCGATGGGGCTGCCCAGCGTGGTGTTGTGCCAGATGCCGCTGAGGATTTCGACCTGATCGGTTTCGATCCGCTGCCGCCCGCCGCGGCCATAACCACCCTGACGGCGGCGGAGCTCGACGTCAATCGAATCGGTTTCGATTTCGACGCCGGCGGGAAATCCATCGACCAAAGCCAACAGGGCTTTGCCGTGCGATTCGCCGGCGGTCCAATAACGCAGCATTGCTAACTTCCGTCGTAGACGAGGATTACGCGCATCGATCGAGCGCAAGCATGATCCAAATCTTGATTTTACTCAGAGCCCGACGACGACGATAGACCGGTTCTGCGCGAATGGGAAGCCAACGAAGAATACGCAAAATACCATTCGATTCAAGATCGTTCTGGCGTCATGCCGCAACGTCTTTGGACTCGGCCGCAAGTGGGCGGACGTGTTTGGGACAGTAGTACCTCAACAGTGAGTTGCTCGGTAAGGGGCTAGGGATGCGCCGACCTTAGGATGGCAAAAATCACGACGGCAGCAAGCGTGATCGCTCCCACCGTCACTACACCGGCCGTCAAGAGAAGGCGAACGACTTCCGCGCGTGTTGGGGGGCGTCGCTCGGCATGCCTTAGTTGCCATGCGCCCCAAGCAATTGACCCGATTGCGATGATCATGAGCCAATTGGAATCGGGATTGGCAATCACCGCGGCAAGAAATCCACACGCCCACATAATTCCAAAAACATCGGCCAGCCGGAATTGGAATCGCCGCTCGGTCATGCCGCAATTGTAGCAGGGGCCAAAACTGCCTCAAACCTGACGACGAATTAAAGAGGACGGGACATTAAGGGACATTAAGGGACGAATTAAAGGGGACGGGGGACGAATTAAAGGGGACGGGAGTCATTGTTTGGAACACGAAACAACGATCATCGTTCGGATCTGGCAAATCGGGCACAGCCGTGTTACCGGGCGCATTCTAGCAGGCAGGAGCCCGACCACCACAAAGAGGCTCCCCGAAATAATCTCCAATTGGCTCACAAACGCCTCTAGAAATCAGGCCACGCGTTTTGGGATAATGACCTCTAGCTGATCGGCCTG
>JBGQKM010000112.1:0-16994 GCA_041499515.1 Planctomycetia bacterium
AAACTTTTTTGTGCCTGGGCACCTCCGCGCGCCCGCCGCGGCCTCTTCTCTGTGTGCCACTGCTGGCTGGCCCAGCAGTGTTTCTTCCGGCCCGACAAGTTTGCCCAGATGATGAACAACCCTGGAAGGCTCTCAAGGGGCACTTCACTGGCTTGCTCCGTCGTACTCCTCACTGCTGGACCAGCCAGCAGTGGCACACACGATGCCAGAGCAAGGTTGGAAAAACGTGCCCGCCAGCTCGATGATCGCTCCACCACAACGGTCCAACTTATGCCCGATCTGCAAAACTTCTGCTCGATCAGCGCGACGTCCGATCGTGAATCACCGTGGCGACTTGCAGCGACAAAACATTTTTTGCGCGCGCATATAGATCCTGGTGCACAAGTCGTGGGCTTTAGCCTGGCTCGATCGGGCCGGATGCGCGCCGTTGCGGGCAGGGGCTGTTTGCGGCGGACGGCGCGACGTGCCTGCGTCGGTCCTTTGAAGGCGTGCGGCTGGCCCGGCGGTCAAAGAACGGTTCCAAACCGTCCCATTGCCGGGTCGGCCACCAAGTTGACGGAACATGTCCAATTCCTTATAGTTAAGCAGTTTGCGCCGTTGCTGTTGGCCCGGTTGGCGTGCCAGCATTCGGCGGTCGCTGGTTCGGATGGGTTTCAGCACAAAGCGATTCGTTGCATGAGTATTGGTGGAGAGAGCGGAACGGGCTTTTCGACGATGCGGGGGCGAAATTATCCCTCGATCCGCCAGTTTACGGTCTTCATGGAGAATCGCGTGGGCCAACTGCTGGAAGTGATCCGGCGGTTCGAGGGGAGCAAAGTCAGGATCGTGGCCCTCTCGATCAACGATTCGTCGGAATGCGCGTTCGTGCGGTTTCTGCTGAGCCATCCGGAACAAGGACGCGAAATCCTGGAGCGGGCCGGCTTGGCCCTGATCGAGAGCGACCTGATCGGCGTCGAGCTGCCGCTGGGCCATCAGCCCCTGCTGCAAGTCTGCACGGCCCTGCTGCAGGCCGAGGTCAATATCATCCAGGCCTATCCCTTGCTGGTCCGCCCACGAGGCCGGCCGGCCGTGGCCCTGATGGTCGACAACATCGAAATGGGCCTGGAAACGCTCGACAGCAAGGGTTTCACGATGATCACCGAGGGCGATCTGGCCGACAGTGAATGAACCCTTTCGCGGGCGAATTGGTTCGGGCGCGGCTGCCCGGTCGGGCAGGGCGTGTTGCTTGACTTGGATGCCGCCTGTGCGAAACTGGAAATCGCGTCGGAACAGAACTAGCCCCCACGTCTTTGAGCCGTTTCATGCCGATTTCGGTCGTTTGTCCAGGCTGCAAGGCTCGTTTTTCGGTTAGCGAAAAATTCGCCGGCAAGAAAGGCCCCTGCCCCAAGTGCAAGGCCGTCATCCTCGTGCCGGAATTGTCGAAAGAGGAAGTCAAAATCCACGCGCCCGAGCTGTTCGCCTCGGGCGGCAAGGACAGCAAGGGTCGGGCGGTGAGCAAGCCGATCTTGCGTCAGGACGCCCGGCTCACGCCGGTGGCCATCGCCGGCCTCGCGGCGGCGGCGGCGGTGGTGATCGCGGTTACGCTTTTGCTGCGCGGGATTGCGGACAAGACGCCGATGATCGCGGCCGGATTGCTGGTGCTGTCTCCTCCGCTGGCGGTGGCCGGATACACGTTCTTGCGCGACGATGAACTGATGGAGCCGTACCATGGCCGGGCATTGCTGGTGCGGGCGGCCCTGTGCGGCCTGGTTTACGCCGCCTTGTGGGGCGCGTATGCCCCGTTGCCGGTGTATGGAATCGTCTCGGGCGAGCCGTGGCAATGGGTGTTCGTGGCGCCGGTGTTCATTTCGGTGGGAGCCGCTGCGGCCTGGGCATGCCTGGACTTGGATTTCGGAAGCGCCGCGATGCACTACTGCTTCTACCTGGTGGTGACCCTGCTGTTGCGGGCCGTGCTGGGCTTGCCGGCCCTGTGGGCCGTGGCGGTGGGGACCCGCTAGGCGACTGGCTCTTTTTTTGCGTCCGAAGGTACCGGCCGTTATGAGCGCATTACGCGATCTTCCGGAAATCGCCGGCCTGGATGGCCGCCAGGCCGTGCTACGCATTCCGTCGGAAATCGACGTGCCGCTGACCGATCGGGTGCGGGCGATCATCGACAGCGGCGAGTTCCGCCGGCTGGCCAAGATCAGCCAATTGGGCCTGGTGGGCCTGGTGTATCCGGCGGCCATTCATACGCGTTTCGAGCATTCGCTGGGCGTGTATCGCCTGGCGCTTCTGTTCTTGCGGCAGCTCTCGTACGACCGACGGTTCGAGGCGATCATCTCGCCGGCGGACGCCGAGTTGTTCATCGTCGCTGCGCTGTTGCACGACCTGGGACATTGGCCGTTTTGCCATCCGATCGAAGACATTCGTTTGCCCAGTGTGCCGCAACACGAATTGTTCGCCAACAGCTTTCTGCTGGAAGGCGAAATCGCCGACGCGCTGCGCGAGGATTGGGGTTTGCAACCGCGCGACGTCGTGGCTCTGCTCTCGGGCAAGCCGCGCGACGCCAAATCGCGGTTGTTGGTCAGCATGCTTTCGGGGCCGATCGACATCGATAAGATGGACTACCTGGCCCGCGACAGTCTGCACGCCGGCGTGCCGTACGGCCGCAACTTCGACCAGGGCCGCCTGATCGGCAGCTTGTGCCTGAACGCGCAGGGCGATGGCCTGGCGATCACGGATAAAGGCAAGACCGCGGCGGAAATGATGGTCTTTGCGCGGTACGTGATGTTCAGCGAAGTCTATTGGCATCACGGCGTGCGAGCCGCCACGGCGATGTTGCAGCGGGCGTTCTATCTCGTGCACGGGATGCTGGATCTCGACGCGCTGTTTCGCCTGACCGAAGGGCCGATGATCGCCGCGATCACACAGGCCGCCGGCCCCGGCCCGGCCCACGATCTCATGGAGGGGCTGTTCGGCCCGCATCGCCGGCTCTACAAACGACTAGCCCAATACAGCTTCTTCGAGGAGCCCAAGATTTACGGCCAGCTTGCCCGGCGCCCCTATCCCTGGCTGGTAGCCTGCTCGCAACAGTTCGCGCAATTGGCCAGCACGGCATTGGGACGAATCGTCGCGCCGCATGAGATCTTGTTCGACGCACCGCCGGTGGAGCGTGAAGTCGATTTCAACATCGACGTGTGCTCTCCCAAGACGGGGCACTACCGGCCACTGGGCGACGTCTCGCCGGTCGTACGCGCTTTGGGAACCCAGTTCGACGACTACGTCAAGCGTGTGCGCATTTTCGCCCACCCGCGGGTCGTCGACGATTTGAGACACCTGGGCGACCTGGCGGAGTTGCTCAGTGCGGCGATGGATCGGATGGACTGAGAACCGAGCGCGGCGTGCCGTGCCGCACGTTCAAGCCCTGGGCGGCTCGGCCCGCGACGGCAGGATCGCCCGCGACACGACCCCGTTCTCCGAACCATTTCCGGCCGCGACGCGCTCCAAGACGTTGTCGCGCAGCGTCAACAGTTCTTCCTGACAACGGTGCGAAGCCTCGCCGTCTCGGGGTCGTACGCGCGTATAATTCCCGTCGGAACCCAAGATGCGTGCCCGCGCGTTGTCGCGCAGATAGGCGGGAACGACTTCCTCGAGAATGCGCTGTTTCAAGTCCGGCGCTTCGATGGGAAACATGACTTCGACGCGGCGATGGAAATTGCGCGGCATCCAATCGGCGCTGGACAGAAACACTTTGGCCTCGTCGTCAGGGCTGAACACATACAGTCGACTGTGCTCCAGGAACCGATCGACGATACTCGTAACGCGGATGTTCTCGGAAATGCCTGGCAAACCGGGCCGCAAGCAGCAAACGCCGCGGACCACCAGTTCGACCGGCACGCCTGCCTGGCTGGCTCGATACAGCGCCTCGCACACGCGGTAATCGACCAGGGCATTGAGCTTGGCAAAAATCCGCGATGGCCGGCCGGCTTGAGCTCGTTCGATCTGCTCTTGGATCAATTCGATCGTGCGGCGGTGCAGATCCTCGGGCGCCACGACCAGTTTCCGCCAGGGGTGCCCCTGCGAATAGCCCGTCAACAAATTGAACAGCGCCGAGGCATCTTCGCCGACGTCTTCGTCGGCCGTAAAGAATCCAAAATCGGTGTAAGCCAGCGCCGTGATCTGGTTGTAATTGCCCGTGCCCAGGTGTACATAGCGGCGCAGCGTATTGCCCTCCTGGCGCACGACCAAGGAAAGTTTGCAATGCGTCTTCAGGTCCAAGAAGCCGAACACGACGTGCACGCCGGAGCGTTCCATCTGGCGGGCCCAGCCGACATTTCGCTCCTCGTCGAAGCGGGCCTTGAGCTCGACCAGCGCGGTCACGTGTTTGCCGTTTTCCGCCGCCTGCATCAGCGCGCGGGTAATCTGCGAATCGCCGCTGATCCGGTACAGCGTCTGTTTGATGGCCAACACTTTCGGATCCTTGGCGGCGCTGGCCACAAATTCCACGACCGGATCGAACGAATCGAACGGATGGTGCAGCAGCAAGTCGCGCTGGGCAATGGCCGAGAACAGATCCTCGCCCCGCCGCGAGCGCAGGCCGCGCGGCGGCTGCGGCGAGAATGGCACGTCGCGCAGATAGTCGCGATTCGGAATCTCCGTCAGCTCCATCAGGCGCGTCAGGTCCAGCGGGCCGGGAATCCGATACACTTCGCTATAAGGATCGGTCGCGTTTTCCAGGGCATCCCGCAACGATTCTTCGTCGATGATCTTCTGGACCAGCTCTTCGTTGGCCCCGGTGGCGACTTCCAGCCGCACGGCATCGCCGCGCTGCCGCGCCTTGAGACGCTCTTCGATCAATCGCAGCATGTCGTCGGACTCTTGCTCCAACAGTTCGATATCGCTATCGCGCGTAATGCGGAAGGTTGTCCAGTGCAAAATATCGAAACCGCCGAACAACTCCGGCAGCCGCGCCGCCACGGCCTGTTCCAATAGAATAAATTGCGGCTCTTCCGGTGGGCCCAACGGCACGAACCGCGGAAGAATCTGCGGCAACTGCACCACGGCAAACAATTGCTTGGGCCCCAACCCTTGATGACGCTGCAGCATCGCCCCCAAGTAGAGCTGCCGATTATGAAAATGCGGGCTCGGATGGCTCGGGTCAATCGCCATCGGGGTCAGGATCGGAAACGCGCGTGCTCGAAAAAAATGGTCGAGCGCTTCGCGCTGACGAGTATTCAACTCATCATGTGCCAATACCGAAATGCCCTCCTTGTTCAATTGCGGCAAGACGGAATCGTTCCAGCAGCGATACTCGGCGGCCACAAGCTCCTGAGTGCGTTTGGCGACGCGTTGCAACTGGGTGATCGCGCGCAGCCCGTCGGGAGTGTAATCCTGCGGGGCGCCGTCGCCAAAGGCCTGCTCGCGCAGACCGGCCACACGGACCATAAAGAATTCATCGAGGTTCGAACTGAAGATCGAGAGGAACTTGACTCGCTCCAGCAGCGGATTGGAAGTGTCTTCCGCCTCTTCCAACACGCGGGCGTTGAATTCCAGCCAACTCAGCTCGCGGTTGATGAAGTGCTCAGGATGGAAAGTTTGCTCGATCACGACGACCTCGATAACGGACTCCGGTGACTAATTGATTTTACTCCAATTCCGGGCCCCCTTGGCAGGCGTGTTTTCGCCCACAGGGCCGGTTCCCGGCCGAATCTCGCTGCTCAAGCTCGGCGAGGGCACGGAATATTGGGCTCAAGTGGCACAAACGGCCTGCGGCGTCTCGAATCACCTCCGCCCTGCCGTCTTTCCGCGACAATCCACCTATCAGATGGATCCACAGGCCCCGTCTGACGAGTGACTCGGCGGCCGCTAGCCTCATGTGCATTGTGACGAGTATATTGTGGTTCCTGAACCCCTCACTGCTGGACATGGCTTGGGATGCCCCCTTCCGCTGATTGGCGATCGCTGTATCCGTTCCGCTCACGAGAATTGAACCTCGACGGCCACCGCTTTCACTATGTCGATGAGGGCCAAGGCGACGTACTGCTGATGGTTCACGGCAATCCGACCTGGTCGTTCTATTGGCGCGACCTGATTCGCGCATTGAGCCCTCGATATCGTATCGTCGCGGTAGACCATATTGGCTGCGGATTGAGCGACAAACCACGAAACTATTCCTACCGACTCGCCCAGCACATCGACAATCTCGTCCAGTTGGTCGAACAACTGGATCTAAAAGACGTAACCCTGTTGGCGCACGATTGGGGCGGAGCTATTGGGTTGGGCGCGGCGCTGGCCCAGCCGCAAAGGTACGCTCGATTCGTGTTGTTCAATACGGCCGCGTTCCGCTCGAAGCGCATTCCGTGGCGCATTCGCGTCTGCCGCACGCCGGTGCTAGGCCGGTGGGCCGTGCAAGGGCTCAACGCTTTTGCCCTCGGCGCGCTGCACATGGCTGTCTCTCATCACCAACGGATGACGCCTGACGTGCGCGCCGGGTTGGTCGCTCCGTATGATACTTGGGACCATCGACAGGCCATTTACCGTTTCGTGGTGGATATTCCCATGACTCCGCGACATCCCAGCTATGCAACACTGCGGCAGATCGAAGAACGTCTGCCGCTACTCGAACCACATCCCTGGCTCTTGATTTGGGGAATGCGTGATTGGTGCTTTACCCCCGAGTTCCTTGACCGTTTTCTAACCTTTTTCCCGCGCGCCGAAGTGCACCGCCTGGCCGACGCGGGCCACTACGTTGTCGAAGATGCCCACGAGCGGATCGTGCCGATCCTTGAGGAGTTTTTGCAGCGTAATCCGCTACCGATGGCCACAAACCACGGCGTGTCGCGCTGATGAACGAAACGCCATCAACAGGTTCCGCGTTGGGCCCGCTCTCGATCGGCCAATGCGCCACGTTGGCCTGCATCATGGAAGCGACGGCGCCCAAACCAGGCAACGTCCATCGAGGCGCCGATTTCGAGGACGCCAGCTATCCCGACTTTATTGTCGCCGCCGTGGTGATCGCACCGATTTGGGACGCGGCGGTCGAGGTTCCGTTGGGCCAGACGATTCTAGCGGCTGTGGTGGCGACGCGAAACGCGGTGGCTACGAACACCAACCTGGGCACCATCCTGCTCATCGCGCCATTGGCCAAAGTACCGCGGACGACCCCGCTCGACGCCGGCATCGTCGACGTTCTCGGTCGACTCACGGCCCAGGACTCTCGCGACGTTTATCGGGCCATTTTGCGAGCCAATCCCGGTGGGCTGGGGCGCGTGCAGTCGGATGACGTCGCCGGCGAGCCTCCTTCCGACCTGATTGCCGCCATGCGGCGCAGTGCCGAACACGACATGGTCGCCCGGCAATATGCCGAGAACTTCCATCACGTGCTCAAGGTTGTCGTTCCGTGGATTGCCCGAGCGTTAGCAGCCGGTTGGTCGCTGCCCGATGCGATTGTACACGTACACTTGGAGTTGATGAGTGAATTCCCCGATAGCCTGATTGCGCGTCGCTGTGGCATGGCCGTGGCTCAACAAGCGGCCGCATTGGCCCAGCGCGCCTTGACTTCGGGCCGACCTGGCGACACCGCCTACGAAGGAGGCCTGGCGGATCTCGACTTTTGGCTTCGCTGTGACGGCCATCGCCGCAACCCGGGCACGACGGCCGATCTTGTCGCCGCAGGTTTGTTCGTGGCGTTGCGAGATGGCATAATCAACCCACCGTTCCGGCTGGCACTCCAAGCTCGGTGACGCCAAGTGACGCCGGCCGGAATGACTGGTGCCGAAGCACTCTGAAGGAACCGACCGTGGCCGATTGTTATCACGTCCGCATTTCGAAAGACTACCTCGTCTTCAGCGCCGGACATTTCATCACCTACGACGGCGACACATGCGAACGGCTGCACGGCCACAATTACCGTGTGACGGCCGAAGTTCATGGCCCGCTTGACGAAAATCATTACGTCGTCGATTTTATTATGCTGCGCGACACGCTCAAGGCAATCGTCGACGCCTTGGACCACCATATGCTGTTGCCGACGAAACATCCATTGATTCGGGTAGTGGCCAACGATCGCGAAGTTGAAGCGACGTTTCGAGAACGCCGCTGGGTATTTCCGCGGTGCGACTGCGTCTTGCTTGAGATCTCCAATACGACGTCCGAATTGCTCGCTCACTACATTGCCGAGCGGCTGGCCGCCGACCTCCAGGCCCGCACCGGCAACCGGCCGCAAAGACTGCGCGTCGAAATCGACGAGTGTTTCGGCAACATCGCGGTATGCGAACTGGATTGCAACGAGCGAGGATAATGCGGGTTGCCGCCGCCCCATCGCACGATTAGGCTAGACGACATTGGAATGACTTCGATTATTGTCAACCTGAACGCCACTGGGAGAATGACCATGCACCGCTGGGGGATCCTGTTGATCGCGACGATATCCGGAATGTTGGTTGCTACGCAGACCGCTTGCGCGGAAGAATGGAAGGCGATCTTCAACGGCAAGGATCTATCCGGTTGGACTGCGGTCGATGGTCCGCTGACGAGTTGGAAAGTTGAGGACGGACTGCTGTATTGCAGCGGAGGTGGCGGCGGCTGGCTGTCCACCGTCGAACAGTATTCCAATTTCGAACTCGAACTACAATTCCGCGTGCCGCCCGGCGGCAACAGCGGTGTGTTTTTGAGGTCGCCCCACCAAGGCACTCCCGCTTATACAGGCATGGAAATCCAGATTCTCGACGACGAAGCGCCCGAGTATGCGCAACTGAAACCGTATCAATATAGCGGCAGCTTGTACGGCATTGTTCCCCCCAAAGTGCGCGTCAGCAAGAAGGCCGGCGAGTGGCAAAAAATGCACATCACGTGCAATCGACGCAGGATCCAGGTCACACTCAACGACACGCTCATCGTCAACGCGAATTTGGACGAGCACAAAGACCAAGAAGCCGAACACCCGGGCATCCAGCGTGCGACCGGCTATGTTGGACTTCAAAACCACGGCACGCGGCTGGATTTCAAGGAGATTCGCCTGCGCGTTTTGCCCTGATGCGGCTCGTCGCGTATTGCTCGATTTCGCTAGCAATCCGCTCGAAAAGTTCCGCCCAGTCTCCCGCGCGATGTTGGCGAAATAGCCGCATGGTCGGATACCAGGGCGTATCGTCGCGATCACGAAACCACCGCCAGTCGGCCTTGGTCGCCAACGCAACCCACACGTTCAAGCCCATGGCTCCGGCCAGGTGGGCCGCCGCGGTGTCCGCGGTGATAACTAAATCCAAATTTTGCATCACGGCCGCTGTGTCCATGAACGCGCCCGACACCTGGTCCCAATCGCCGGTGAGTTGCTGAACCATAAAATCCACTTCGCCGAGCTGTTCCTCGCCCTCGTGTTTCTGCAAACTGATGAGCGTCACGCCGGGGATACCTGAGAGCGGCGCGAACTCGGCCAACGGAATCGACCGGGTTTTGTCACCGACGTGGGTCGACCGCCCCTTCCAAACGATGCCGACCCGAAATCCGTCGAGACCGGCCAACCGCTCTCGCCACGTGGCGATCGCCTGCGACGGAACTGATAAATAGGGGATGTCGGCTGGAATATTTTCCAAGGTCGTCCCCAGCAGGCCGGGCAGGCTCAACAGGGGCACCTGGAAATCGAACGCCGGCAATGCTTCCGGTTGACCGATCACTTCGTCAAATCCGGACTGTCTTAAAAGGGGTACCAGTGGCGACTGGACTTGCACTACGACCTGAGCGCACCGCTGTTTGGCCAAGCGCACATAGCGAATGAAGTGCAGCGTGTCGCCCAGTCCCTGTTCGTCGTGGATCAACAACGTCTTTCCCGGAATGAGCGAGCCCTCCCACAGCGGCTCACTCATTACTCGCACCGGAAAGTTAGGCAGCCGCAAACGCCACGCGTAGTCATTCCAGCCCGCTGCCAACTCCCCTCGAGTCAATAACATCAACGCCCGGTTAAAGTGAAGTTCCGCGGCATCGGGTTCAATCTGCAGCGCGCGGTCATAGTGGACCAATGCTGTCGATTCCTCACCGCGATTCTGATGAAATGCGCCCAGGTTGATGTGGGCTCCGGCGTGGTCCAATTGATAGCGCACAGCCAATTCATAATGCTCGACCGCTTCGGAGAGGCGGCCCTGCTCGGCCAGAAGCGTGCCCCAATTGTAATGGGCGTCGGCAGAATCGGGTTGCAATTCGACCGCCCGCCGGTAGTGCGCCGTAGCTGGCTCCGGTTGCCCTTGAGCTTGTAACGCAACGGCCAGGCGAACTTCGGCGGCCGCCAATTTGGGATTCAACTGCAATGCATTTTCGTAACATGCTGTGGCAAGAGGCCAGTTTTTGCACGCAGCCTCAAGATTGCCCAAGAAAAAATGGGCATCGGCCAGCTCGGGCTGGAGTTGTATCGCACGGTTCAGATAGACTCGGGATTGGTCGAATTGTCCGCATTCGCGAGACACGCTGCCCAGGTTGAGCAGCGCTTCATAGTAGTTCGGATTGCTCGCCAGCGCCCGCTCGTAGCAGGCTCGTGCCGCGGTCGGGTCGCCATGCTGTCGCAACAGATTGCCCAGGACGTAATGTGCCTCCGCGTAGTCAGGCTTGAGCACTAACGCATGCCGACAACAGTCCTGTGCGGCTTGAAAATCGCCGCGTGACCCATGCACAAACGCAAGTTGGAGGTGCGGTTGAGGTAGTGCGGGGTCGAGGTTAGCGGCCTTTGAAAAACACGCCTGGGCATCGTCCAGTTTTCCACCGGCCAGGTAGGCCTCTCCCAGGCTATGATGAAGGCCGGCAATATTGCCCTCGATACGGATGGCGTTTGAGATCAGGCCGAGGGCCGCTTCGTGACGGCCTGCTTGAAGCGCGAGGACCCCCAGCATGTGCATCGCCTCGAAATGGCATGGGTGGGCCTGCAAGATTTGTCGATAAACCTGCTCGGCCTGCGGCAGTTGCCCGGCCTGGTGGTGGCGCAGGGCGATCTGAAACGCTTCAGGAATCGAGGTCATGCGCAGGAACCGCGACGGACAGGATCACAACTTCATTCAATTCTAGCCAGACCGTGTTGCGGCGGCGACTGGCCCCAAGTTAATTGTTGGTGCCGAATAGAAATGTCACCGGTTCTATCGCATCAGAAATCTGCCCTGGGATTATGTCGGGGGGTTTCTTGTTTTCTTTCTTCTTCTTGTCTTCCGCGCAATGATTCGCGTAGCGACGGTATTGACTAGAACCGGTTCCCCACAACCCGCACGGAACTTAGGAGCACCAATCCAACGATGGAACCTTGGTCGGACCCCCGATTGAAGCCGACAGGAAAGTGTAAGGAGACAGCGAGTGCCGGGACTCGCGGAAACCACCAAACGGAGAGGACAGGATTCGAACCTGCGGACCGGTTACCCGGTCACCGATTTAGCAAACCGGCGCTTTCGACCACTCAGCCACCTCTCCCAATCAACCCCGGCTGTCCCGTCACATCGACCGGGCAGCGGCGACCCCTAGAATTCTATTTATTCTACTTCAATCCGCAAGAGACGTTCGGCCGAGCGCCGAAGTAAAGAAACCTTCAGAATCTACGGGGGCCAGACACTTTTGGCTCGGGATGAGCCTGGCTGAGCAGAACGCGAACGTGATTGGGCGTGGCAAGCATCGACCGAACTATTGGGCGGTAACCGGAATGGCTCGTTCCCACGGTTTGAGCGACACGGGCCGCGCGGAGATTTGCATCATGTCGGCTGGTGGTGGGGCCGTTTGCAAGGCCGGACGTGGCTGGGGCCGAGCCACCGCGGCGACTGGTGCGCTAAGCCGCGAATGCCAACGGCGTTCCAGGTCGGCGATCCCGAATTGATAGACCTGCCGCAGGCCCTGCTCATAACCTCGATTGAGTGCCACTTCGACAAAATCCACGAACGGTTCCGGTCCCTCTAGATCCACCAAGAATTGCACCAGCGAGGCGCTTTGCCCATAGAACGCGCCCCACCGGTGCGCGGCCGGATAGTCAGCCAACGTGACGAGCTCGAGCAGGCGAAATTCGGTGCGTGCGGCGATGGCCTGTTCTAAATCTTGTCGATGGCGACTTTGTTTTTCGTCCGGATCGGCCAAAATCGCCATTCCTTCATCGATCCAACGAGGCAACGACCGACCCGCGAAACGGTCGGCCAGCACGACATGCGTGAGTTCGTGTCCCAAGGCCGCGGTCTGCCAATTCGACTGCGTGGAGCGGATGTCGATGCGGCGTATCACGATGCGGCCCTGCTTGCGGTCGATCAGTGACGACGCCACCGTATTGCGCCCGCCGCTACCGACTTCGCGCAGATAAGCCTCGTCGCTGGGATGCAGCACGATGTCGCACTTAGGGAACCATGAAGCCGGCCCGGCCCCCCGACTCAGCCATTGCCGAATGAGTTGTTCGCGCAACGTCTCGCACGCGTCGGCCGTCTCACGGGCGGCACCCTGAGCACCATAGCTCAGAATCCGGAAGTTGGCGGTTTCAACTGCATGCCAGGTGGCCGCCGAACCGTGAGAGCACGGCTCAGGCGTAGCGGCCTGCACGCTCACGCCGGCAAAATTGCCGATGGCCAGCACGGTCACGAATCCGCCCGCGGCCAGCCCCAGCAGGGCCCAACAACGTTCCAGTCGGTGCGATGCCATCAGCGTCAACGTGCTTGACAAATGGCGGACCGCATCCGGCGGTAGCAAAGTGCCAGTGGCCGCGATCCGTTGGCAGCCCAATTAGGCAATTACTGCGCCGTCGCGACGCCGATGCTTTTGCGGACAGCCACAACACTGTGTCTGGCAAAGCATTAAGGAAACGCGACGCGCCACGAGTGCTGTCTGGATCGGGTTCTTTTGGAAGCCGCGTGCCCAAGCTCTAGGCAAACACGGCGGAATCTTTGGGCAGAAGGCAGTTGGTCGAACCCTAGATGATGCCCGAGTGACTAAACTGCCTAACCGCCTCATATGACAAATTCGGTAAACGCGGCCTTTTCGTTTCAACTGATACGATCGTCCGGACCGACAAACTGCTTATGAGGTGCTTGGCCACTGATACAAGCGCTCGGCACCGTCAGCAGCTAGCTGGGAATCACCCCGGCGGAACGATCTGCGGAAACATAAGGATCAGAGTTATGCGCCGTTTTGCCGTCATGATTGCGATCTTTGGGGCCTGTGGCGCATCGTGGGCAGTTGCCGCCCCGTTTGACCAACTTTCGAACCGGTTGCAACAATACGACGAAGAGAATGGAGCTCCCCGACAAACTCAAGGGCGCAACAAGTCAACCAGTTTTCGGGAAGACGCTCACGCGGACGCCGCGGAGATGATCCCGGTTGGCGATCCTGGGCCAAACGACCCCATGGGGGACTGCTCCGACGATTGGCACAATACGCTGGACAGCGGCCCGCCGCGCGGTTTTTGGGGACGTGCCGAAGCACTCTATTGGTGGACACGCGGCAGCAACACGCCGCCGCTGGTAACCACCAGTCCGGATACGACACCCCAGAACCTCGCGGGAATCCTGCCAAATGCCACGACCGTCTTTGGCGGGCAGCCGCTCAATCAACAAGGCCGTTCCGGCGGCCGTTTTACGTTGGGCTATTGGTTTGACGATTGTCAGGCGTTTGGCGTGGAAAACACGTTTTTGTTCCTGGCCAACGCCAGAGACTCGTACCGCAATACCTCCGACGGCTCACCGATCCTGGCGCGACCCTTTTTCAACGTACTCAACGGGCAACAAGACGCGGATCTCATCGCGTTTCCCAACGTGGTCGTCGGCAGCATCAACGCGACCACCAGCAGGCAAGTACTGGGAAACGAGGTCAACATGCGCCGTGCGCTCTACGTCGACGATTGTCACCGTTTGGATATGCTCGCCGGGTATCGTTTTTTCCATTTTGCCGAAGGGTTGAACGTGTCTTCGCAAACCACATCCACGGATCAAGGCGGAAGCATTCCTATCGGAACACAATTCAGCATCGTGGACAGTTTCGGTACGCGCAATCAGTTTAACGGTGGGCAGCTGGGACTGAACTCACAATACACCAACGGTCGTTGGACCGTCGATTTTCTGGCGAAAGTCGCGCTGGGAGCGATCAATCAGCGCGTCCAAATCGGCGGCAACACCACCGTCACCGTACCCAACACGGCGCCGGTTTCGAATGCCGGCGGCATTTTGGCGTTGGGCTCGAATAGCGGCACGTTCAATCGCAACCAGTTTTCCGTGCTGCCCGAGTTCGGAACCAACCTCCGATATCAACTGACGCCGCTGTGGCGCATGAACGTGGGCTATACCTTCATGTTGCTTACCAACGTCGTGCGTCCCGGCGATCAGATCGACACTCGGCTCGATCCGAACCAATTTCCGCCCCCTGGGACGTCCGGTCCGTTCACCTTCCCCACGTTTGCCTTCCACAACTCGGACGTGTGGATGCAAGGCATCAATTGGGGTATCGAGTGCGATTTCTGATTGCCGCAGCCTAGACCGGCAGCCAGGTGCCGACTTGCTCCAAGATGAAGTCGGTAGCGCCTACGTGGGCGGTATCGGTGCCGCCATTGGTGGACTGGGCTAGAACTCGATCGAATGCCATCAGTGACACGGCAAAGCCCAAATCGTTGGCCAAATTCGCTTCGTTGCCGGCTGCTTGCAGATGATCGCTCGATGCTGAGTCTTGCAGGGTGGCCGTGTCGTGGCCCCCGCCGCCTTTGACCGACAAGTTCGCGACGTTACTGACGCTCACTTTGAATTGAGGCCCGGAGAGCGTGCCGGAGCCGAGACCGACGGCGGCGACGTCATTCCCGGCAGAGCCCGTCAATGTGGCCGTATTCGTGCCGGCTCCACCATCGAAGACAATCGAATCGACGACGGCCGGATCCAATTGGCGTGTCAGGCCATTGATCGTGACGGTGTCCATCGCCCCGGCCACGAACTGGAAAACGTCGTCGCCGGAGGTGCCATGCACCGTGACCGAACTGCCGGTCTGAGTGATCGCATCGGTGGCCGCGCCGCTGGATGTCGATGCGGACTGCGTGTCAGCCACGGCCGCGGTGATTTGAGGCACCAGGTCGGGCACGATCGCGAGGCTCGCCGCAGGCACACTCGCAGCTTGTAAACTGGGCGCCAATTGCAAGGTCGCGGCATTTGAATTTGCGCTGGCACCGAAACTGGAAGCCAGGAAACTTCGCTGAGAAATATGCTCCGGCCGCAACCCAGGTACTGTCAAGTTGTTGTTAATGCCCTGAACTCCGCCGGGCGAGGCGATCGTCGCCGTAAAGCCCAGGGAGCCGGCATCGGAAAGTAGTTGCCCGCCCTGGCTTCCAACCTTTACCGACGCGGGCAAAAACTTGGCTGGTTGGACATAGGTCACCGTATACGTTCCCGGATCCAAATTCGAAAACGTATACGAGCCATCCGCGGCAGTCGTAGCCTGCGCGTTTACAGCGTGGCCGGAAATTTGCGACGTGCCCGAAAGCGCGACCGCGACCCCACTCAATGGATTCTCGCCCGCTTCCTTGGCTCCATTCTTATTCACATCGACAAACGCCGTGCCCGACAACTGCGAGGGGGTGAAAGTAATGTTATCCGTGGGATCATTGAGGATCGTGCCAGTGCCTTGCGTATTTTGCAGCGTCGCATTTGCCGGATTCGACAATTTGACAAAAAATGTTTCGTCGGGTTCTAGAAACAAGTCGCCGACGACCTGGACGGTAACGTTTTGCGTGGTTGTTCCTGGCGCGAAGGTCAACGTGCCGCTGGTGGCCTGGTAGTCGTTGTTAGCCGTGGTGGCTGTGCCATCGGCCGTGGAAAAGGCCACTGTAGTGATTTGTCCGCTACTGGCCGAAAGCGTAACCGAGAACACGAATGGCGTCGTGCCCGAGTCACCTTCCAGGTGAGAAAAATCGCCGATCGAAATCGACGGCACCGGATCATCGTTGACGATCGTGCCCGTGGCGGTCGCCGTCCCGAGCGTCGCGTTGGTCGGCGAAACCAAGTTGACCTTGAAGGTTTCGTCCGCCTCATTAAGCGTATCGCCGTTGACGAGCACCGTGATCGAATGCGTGGTTTCGCCGGCCGCGAACGTCAGCGTCCCGCTGGTTGCAACGTAATCCGAATTGGCTGTGGTGGCGGTGCCGTCGGCCGTCGCAAAAGCAATGTCCACCTCTTGGCCGCTGACCGCCGAGAGTGTCACGGTGAAGACGAACGGCGTCGTGCCCGAGTTGCCTTCATTTTGCGGAGCGGCGTTGGCAATCGACACGGTCGGAAGCGGATCGTCATTTTGGATCGTGCCCGTGGCCGAAGTCTTGGCCAGCGTCACGTTCACGGGCAACGACAGATTGACGCTGAACGTTTCGACAGGCTCGTTCAACGTATCTCCAAGGACTTGTACTGTAATCGCCTGAGAGGTTTGGCCTGGCGAAAAAGTCAAGGTGCCGCTTTTTGCCAAGTAGTCTTGACCTAAGAGAGTTGCCGTGCCGTCAGCGGTCGTAAAGGCCACGGTGACCGTCTGGCCGCTGGCCGCCGAGAGCGTGGCGGTGAATACGAAGTTCGTGGTGCCCGAGTTGCCTTCGGCTTGCGAAATGTCGCCGATCGTCAGGCTGGGCACGGGATCATCGTTCAAAATCGTGCCCGTCGCGGTGGCTTGACTCAAGGTGGCGTTTGTGGGATTGCTCAGAGCGACACTGAAAGTCTCGTCGAGCTCGTTCGCCGTGTCGCCGACGATGTTGACCGTGATGACCTTTTGGGTCTCGCCGGGGGCAAATGTGAGGGTTGAAGCCCCGATCGCCTGATAATCGTTGCCTGCGACGGTCGCCGTGCCGTCGTGCGTCGCAAGTTGCACCGCCACAGCCTGGCCGCTGGCGGCCGACAAGCTGACGGTAAACAACATTGGCGTGGTGCCCAAATTGCCCTCGTTTTGCGAGGCCGGAGTGGAAATGCTCAGGCTCGGCACCGGGTCGTCGTTTTGGATCGTGCCGGTCGCAATGGCCTGGCTCACGGTGGCATTCGTGGCATTGCTAAGATTGAGAGTGAAAGTCT
>JBGQKM010000113.1:0-16992 GCA_041499515.1 Planctomycetia bacterium
CGCCTGTCCGTCCGACTCGCCGTGGGGCCGGACAAGCGTGGATCTTGCAATCAACCCGTCGCGGATGACCCCCGCGACGGTTTTTTTGCGCGCCGACCGAACAGTTCGGACCGCTCGGGGGCCAACCCACGACCTCGAACCTTGGGCGACCCAAAGACACGCAGCCCTCGGCATCAAGGTCCGACCCCTCGACGGCCTGTCACATAGCCCTAGAATAAGTGCTAGGCCCGCGCCGGCTCCCTGGCGGCGGTTCCCAGCCAGGGCCGCGCGGCGCATCGTCGAACGGGCGCAATCTTTTCCGGGCCTGCGAAGCGGCGGGACAGAAAACGCATGAGCGAACTGACGCATTTTGATGCTCAGGGTGGCAGTCGCATGGTCGACGTCGGCGCCAAAGAGGTGACCGTCCGGCTGGCCCGGGCCCGCGGCCGCGTGCGCATGCAAAGCACGACTCTGGCCTTGATCCGCGACCGCAAGTTGGCCAAGGGAGACGTGCTGGAAGTCGCGCGGCTCTCCGGAATCATGGCCGCCAAGCGCACCGCCGAACTGATTCCGCTGTGCCATCCAATTCCGTTGGATTCCGTGCGGCTGGAGTTCGACTTTCCGGATGCGGAGCACGTGGCGATCGAGGCCACGGCCCAAGCGACCGCGCGCACCGGCGTCGAGATGGAAGCGCTCGCGGCGGTGAGCGTCGCGGCGCTCACGATTTACGACATGTGCAAGGGGGTCGATCGCGGCATGACGATCGAACAGATTCAGTTGGAGGAAAAGTCGGGAGGGCGCAGCGGCCACTATCAACGCCCGTCGCTGCCGCCCGCACCCAAACCTCCCGACGCGTAACACGATCCAGCGGTGAAGCAGGGACTCTCGCACGCCGCCCAAACTTGAGGAATCTTCTTCATGAAGCAAGCGATCCAACCGCAGGACGCAGTGGCTCGCCATTGGAAACGCCTGTATGCACCGATTGCCGACGAACTGGCCGCCGCCGAAGAACTGCTGCGGCTCGAACTGGCCAGCGAAGATCCGTTTGTCGATAGCCTGGTAAAACACGCGTTTCGCCTGGGCGGCAAACGACTTCGCCCGGCCCTGGTGCTCCTGGCCGCTAAAGCCACGGGCGAGATTGCCCGCGATCACGTCGTGCTGGCCGCCGTGCTGGAAATGATCCACACGGCCACGTTGGTGCACGACGACGTGCTGGACGAAGCCAGCCTGCGGCGACATCGTGAAACGATCAATGCCAGAAACGACAACGAAGCCAGCGTGCTGGTCGGCGACTTTCTGTTCACCCACGCGTTTTATCTGGCCAGCTCGCTGGAAACGACGTTTGCCTGTCAGACGATCGGCCGGGCGACGAACATCGTCTGCGCGGGCGAACTGCGACAAATCCACAGCCGCGGCAATTTTGCGCTTTCCGAGGGCGAGTATCTGTCGATCATCGAAGCCAAAACGGCCGAGTTATGCGCCTGCTGCTGCCGGCTGGGTGCCCATTATGCCGGGGCCACGCCACCGGCGATTGAGGGCTTGGACCGTTTCGGCCGCAACCTGGGCATCGCCTTTCAAATCGCCGACGACATGCTGGACCTGGTCGGCGACGAACTGGCGATGGGCAAGAGCCTGGGCACCGACCTGGAAAAACAAAAGCCCACGCTGCCGCTGATCCGCCTGTTGGCCGAAAGCTCGTCCAGCGAGCGGGCCGAATTGCTCGAGCTGCTGGAGTCGAACAGCCGCTCTGCCCGCCAGCAAGTCAATCTTTGGCTGGCGCGCAGTGACGCCCTGCAATACACCCGCGACCAGGCCCGAGCTTACGCCCGCAGAGCCCACGACGACGCCCGCCGTCTGCGCCCCAGCCCGGCCCGCGACGTCCTATTGGCCCTGACCGAGCTGGTGGTGACCCGCCAAGACTAGAAAAAGGTGTCAGGAACCTTTTTTCCGCCGTCAAAAAGGTTCCTGACACCTTTTTTCTTCGCCGTCAAAAAGGTTCCTGACACCTTTTTTCTTTGGCCATCATGCCGTCGAGTTCGTCGACGAAGTCTTGCACGTCTTGGAACTGGCGATAGACGCTGGCAAAGCGGACGAAGGCCACCTGGTCGAGCTTTCTCAAGTGCTGCATCACCAGCTCGCCGAGCGCCGAGGTGTCCACTTCGGGCTCGGCGCGGCTATGGATCTCGTCTTCAATCGCCACCACGATGCCCTCGATCTGCTGGTCGCTGATCGGGCGTTTCCAGCAGGCTTTTTCCAGACCCTGGCGAATCTTCTGGCGCTCGAAGGGGGCGCGCGTGCCGTCTTTCTTCACGACCTTGATCGTCCGCTCTTCGCTGCGCTCCAACGTCGTGTATTGCCGGCGACACGAAAGACATTCGCGCTGACGGCGGACCGCAAACCCGCCCTCGCCGCCGCCGGTTTCGAGCACGCGATTGTTGTCGTCGTGACAGAATGGACACTTGATCGGGTCGTCGACCCTCTCGTACGTGTTGTAGCGGGCCTGGCAGGCCAGACACTCGCGGCGCCGCCGGATGGCAAAACCGTCGTGGCTGGCCCGCGAGTCGATGACCCGATCGTTGTCGACGCCGCAACTAGGGCACTTCATGGCAAACTCAATACGTTGGCTCGAACGTTCGCCCAACACCTGCGGAAGTCCGTCGTCGGAAATGTCGGACAAATGCCCAACGTACGCAGAATCTCGGCAGGCGTTGGTTCGCGGTATTCCAAGTGGATTGCTCCTATAATACCAAGATCAGAAGCAGCCGACAGCGCCTGGCCGCAAAATGCGGTTTTCGCGGCAAGACTTCGGGACGCCGGGCGAATACGAATTCAGGCTCGCAGAAGGGGACAGTCCCCGCAGTTTTAAAACCGGCTCTAGTGACCATCGGTGCCGGCGACTTTATAATGCCCGCGTTGCAACCCTCTGATCGTCGAGCACAGAAACGGAACGCGCTATTATGAAATGTCCGGTTTGCCATTCGGAAGCTGCCGCGGGCGCCGCGTTCTGCCAGCATTGCGGGGCCAAGCTGCCGCGATTCGACTCTGGCGGCCCCACCCGTTCGCCGGCCGATGCACAACCGCCCGCCGCGGAGGCGACTTCTGGACTGGAGCCGCCGAGTCGACGCCGGGGCGTGGCCGACGTGCCCGAAGAAACCCTGTGGGAAGGCAGCTATTCACCCAAGGCCATGCTGGGCACGGTCGTCGGCTGCGCGGTAGCCAGCCTGGCGTTGATCGGGGTTGGCCTTGCAATTAGTAGCGGCGCAATCTGGACGGCCATCTGGGCGATGATTGTCTTGTCGTGGCTGGCCGTCATCCTGCAGCTCTCTGCGCGGCGCTTGGGCGTTCACTACAAGCTGACCAATCAAATGTTCTATCACCAGAAGGGTGTGTTGACGCGGGTGACCAATCGCGTTGAGGCGATCGACATCGACGACGTCACCTACGAGCAGGGGCTGCTGGAACGCATGGTCAACGTCGGCCGGATCAAAATCACGTCCAGCGACCGCACCGACCCGGCGCTTTGGGTCGTAGGGGTCGAGAACGTGCAGGACGTGGCGCAAAAGATCGACAAAGCCCGGCGTGCCGAGCGGATGCGCCGTGGTGTGAGCGTCGAGGCGGTGTAGCGTTGGCCCGACGGCGCCTTTCGATCGAGGCGGCTATTCTTCGTCGTCCGATTCCTCTGCGGCGGTGGGCGCCGCGGGGCCCGTGGCGCTCCAATCGCGGCGCTGCCGCGAGCTGGCGATGTCCATCGCCTTGCGGTACTTGGTCACGGTGCGGCGGGCCACGGTCAGGCCGTGCTTGGCCAATTCCTTGACCAATTCGTCGTCGCTCAAGGGATGCTGCTTGTTTTCGTTGTCGATGATTTCTTGCAGTTTCAAGCGTACCGCGTCCCAGGCGATTTCCTCGCCGGCGGCGCTGGTGGTTCCGCCGCAAAAAAACCGCTTGAGCGGAAAAATGCCCCGCGGCGTCTGAATCCATTTGTCGTCCACGGCGCGGCTGACCGTGGTCACGTGCACGCCCACCTTGTCGGCGATCTGCTGCATTTTCAACGGCTCGATCGCTTCGGGGCCCTTGCTCAAAAACTCGGTCTGGTGGTCGACGATCGCCTGGGCCACGCGGGTCAGCGTGTTGCGCCGCTGCTCGATCGATTCGATCAGCCATTGGGCCGAATTGATCTTACGTTTGATATATTCGCGCGTCTCGGCGTTTGCCTCGCCATTGGTCAGCAGCTTGCGATAGTACGCGCTGATGTACAGCGTCGGCGTGCGACCGTCTTCCAAACGCACCTTGTACTTGCCGTCGTCGCCCAGCTCGACAAACACGTCGGGCGTGACGTTGGGCACGAACGTATCGCCAAAATTCGCGCCTGGCTTGGGATTCAGCTTCCGCAATTCGGCCAGCGTTTGCTGGATCAGCGGAATCGAATAACCCGTTTTGCGCTCGATGACCGGCAGCCGATTGTGCTCCAGATCTTCCAGGTGGTTGGAGATCAGCGTCTTGAGCTGCTCGTAACAAAGCATCCCGGGCGTGAGCTGCAACAGCAGGCATTCGCGCAGGTCGCGGGCCGCGATGCCCGGCGGGTCGAGCTTTTGCACCACGCCCAGGGCCTGCTGCGCCAGGGCCAGTTGCTCTCTGCCGCCGTTGGGATCGATGGCGTCTTCCAGCCGCGATTGCAAATAGCCGTTGGCGTCGAGATTGTAGATGATGCGGTCGCACATGGCCCGCAATTCTGGGCCCAGGTTGAACCACCCCAGTTGATCGTGAAGGTAGTCTTGCAGCGATTGGGGCCGGGCCACCATGTTGGCCATGGCGTCGTGTTTGCGGGTCCCCTCTTCTTCCACGCGATTGCTGGAGGGTCGCGAACGTTCCTCGAAGTGGTCGGGCCACTCCTCGTCCATGTTCAGCAGCCGCTCGAAATCCTCCTCGTTGTTCTTCGCTTCGCCGACCACCAGTTCGCGCTCTTCTTCGCTTGGCGCGTTGGGATTCTCGGTTTCGACCGGATCCTCGGTCAGTTCGAGTTCTTCCTCGGCCAGGTCCAGCACGGGGTTTTCCTGAATCTCTTGCTCGATCCGCTCCTGCAACGCCATGATCGGCAGTTGCAGAATCTCCATCGACTGGATCATGCGTGGCGCAAGCACCTGCTTCTGGACCAGGCGCAGTTCTTGGCCGAAGGAAAGTCGCATGAGCTTTAAACGATTCGATGTGTAGGGTGGAACACGCGGCCCGCGTGGGGCCCAGCATTGTCGAGAGTCTCAAAACTTCTGGCGGCCTGCCAGGGCATCCGCCAATATTTCCTTGTTAGCAAATTCTAGCACGCTGCCGGTCGTTATGCCGCGAGCCAATCGGGTGATCTCCAGCGGCAATCCGGCCAGTAAACTCGATATATACAGGGCCGTGCCGTCGCCCTCCAGGGTCGGATTCGTCGCCATAATCACTTCGCGAACCTCGCCTTGACGCACCCGCCCGACCAGCGACTCGATCGTCAATTGCTCCGGGCCGACTCCGTCCAATGGGGCGATTCGGCCCAACAGCACGTGATACAGCCCGTGATAGGTCCCCGGTTGTTCCAAGGCAATCAGGTCGCGCGGCTGTTCCACCACGCACAGTTGCGTGCGGTCGCGTTTCGGATCGCGGCAAATCTCGCACTCCTCTTGCTCGGTTAAATTATAGCAAGTACCGCAGTAACGTACGTTGTCTTTCACGCTGCGGATCGCGTCGGCCAAGGCCAGGGCTTCCGACTGGTGAATCCGCAAAATGTGATAGGCCAGCCGCTCGGCCGACTTCTTGCCGATGCCGGGCAGTTTTGCAAACTCATCCACGAGCCTGGTGACCGACTCACTTAACAAAGGACGCTCCTTAGTCGACCCTCAAAACACATCAACGCAGTCTACCTGCCATCGCTATTTTCTGCCAAAGCGCAGCGCCAACAGCCCCGTGTACCCTGGCCGCGGCATCAGGGCGCGGCTAAGAGGCGGGCTTGTCAGGTTTCCCCCCCGAAAGTTGTGCCAGCATGGCGTTCAAGCCCGGCACGTCGAGGCCGTCGGTCATCGACTGCATTGCCTGGGCATACAGTTCTTTGCCCTTGGCCAACGCCGCATTGACGGCCGCCGGCAGCAGATCTTCGATCAGTTCGCGGTCGCCCGAGGTGATCAGTGACGGATCGATGTGACAGGACAGCACCTCGCCGATGCCGTTGACCTCGACGGTGACCATGCCGCCGCCGGCGCTGCCCTCGGCGCGGCGGGTCTTCAATTCTTCGGTGACCTGCTGCATCTTGCTGCCCATCTGCTGGGCTTGCTTGAACAGCGCGCCGATGTGCGCCAGATTGCTGAGTCCTTCAAACACGATTTGGTTCCTTTAGTTGCCCGGTTCTTCGATCCGCACAGGATGAGCGTCGAAGAGTTCGCCCGCGCGGCGAATCATCGGATGTTCGGCTTTTTCGGCCAGTCGTTGTCGCTGGGGCACCGCCCTTCGCATTGCGTCGGGCGTGCCACGCTCATCTTCGATGACGAAAAAGTCGACTTGGATCGGGCTGCCGGCCACCTCGGCCAACACGTTTTCGAGCTTCGCCAACTGCTCCGGCCGTTCGCAAAACACCTTGCACGAATTATACTTGGCGCGAAACGTCACGGCCAGCCGGCCCGGCCCGCTTGAGGTGACCGACTCGCTGTGCGAAGCGTGCTCGGCCAGCAGATCCGAAAGGTTCGCCAGGGCCTGTTTCCAGATCGTCTCGGCCGTTTCGTCGTTCAACTCCACGGCTTCGGTGACGTGCGTCAGCTCAGCTTTTTTTTTTGCCGTCGTGGCCGCGGTCGTTCCTTCTCGCGGCGCGGCGGGCGGCGGCGTGCCGCCGCGAAGTTGCGCGATCACATCGGACAAGTCGTCCAGGTTTGCCAGCTTCGCGATTTGCACCAAGGCCAGTTCGGCCAGCGTGCGGCTCTGCGTGCTATAGCGCAGCCGCGAGAGCGTGTGGTCGAGGATCTGCATGATGGCCAGAATCGTTTCCAGCCCCAACTGCTTGCCGGCGGCGGCCAACCGCTCGTGTTCGGCGCTCGACGTGTGCAAAAACGTTTCGGCCGGGCAGCCGATCGCGGCGGCCATGCAATCGCGGAAATAGCCCAAAAGTTGCTCGAGCAATTGCCCGACGTCCACTCCTTCGGCCAGCGCCGCGTCCAGCTCCGCGATCGCCGCCGCGGCGTTTCGCTCGGCCAGGTGCGCGACTAAGTCCGCAAGCCGGGCTTCGCCGGCGGTGCCCAACATGGCGTGCATGTCGGCTGCCGTGATCTTCCTTTCGCCGAAGGCCAGCAATTGCTCCAATAGCGACTGGCTGTCGCGCATCGATCCATTGGCCCGGCGAGCCAGCACGGCCAGCGCCTCGGGCTCGGCGCTGACGCCTTCGGCGTCGACGATCTGTTTCAGCCGCGCAACGATCGACGGCAGGTGAATGCCCGCGAAATCGAAACGCTGGCAGCGCGACAAGATCGTAACCGGGATCTTGGTCGCCTCGGTCGTGCAGAAGATGAATTTGACGTGCTCGGGCGGTTCTTCCAGCGTCTTGAGCAAGGCGTTGAAGGCCTCTCGCGTGAGCATGTGCACTTCATCGATGATATAGATCTTGAATCGCGCGCGGCTGGGGCGGATGTTGACGTTTTGCCGCAGTTGGCGGATTTCGTCGATGCCGCGGTTGCTGGCCCCGTCGATCTCCAGCACGTCGACGTCGCTGCCGGCGCTGATGCTTTCGCAGATGTCGCATTGGTTGCAAGGAGTCGGCGTCGGCCCGCGCTGGCAATTCAGCGCTTTGGCCAGGATCCGCGCCGCGGAGGTCTTGCCCACGCCGCGAGCCCCGGTAAACAAGTACGCGTGCCCGACGCGGTTGGCTGAGATGGCGTTGGTCAACGCCCGGGCAACGTGATCCTGGCCGATCAACTGCTCGAAGGTCTGCGGCCGATAGCGGCGCGCCACGACGATGTATTGCCGGGCGCTATCGCCTGCGGGCGAGTCATCGAGCGTCAAGTCGGTCTGTTTCCCTTCCGATGGGGCCATGTTTGGGCGCGGATCTCGCTCTGGGGAGCCGGGGAACTGAGGCTTAAGCGACGCGATGCGGTGCTTTCGGCCCCGGATGAGAGACCCGTCGCACAAAGAGATGACTGTTTATGGCTGCTGACTTTCGCCCCTGACCAGGTTCACAGGTCCCCATTGCGAGGGCCTCTCATCGGAGGCCGAAGGCCGTCATGGAACAGGGTTCTTTTTACGCTGCCCCGCGTCGCGCGTCAAAGCCCCCCAGTGGCAGAGCGAGCGGCCTGCGGGCTAGCGAGCGGCGGGGGTGACGAGGATTTTTTCGGCCGCGGCGCGTCCGAGGGTCGTTTGCTGACCCGAGACGCTCACCGTCACGATTCCCGCTTCGGCCCGATTGGCCACGATGTGGCCGGCGGCGCCCAGCGGCAGACCCGAACTGCTCAGAAAGCGCAGGAACTCGGGCGATTGGTCGATCACGCGCGCCAGGCAAAACTGATCGCCGACCCCACACTCGGCCAGCGTGCGACTGTGCGGCACCTCGAACGTGCCGTCGGAACGTGGAATCGGGTCGCCGTGCGGATCGGCCTCGGGATGGCCCAGGAACGCGTCGATCTTGTCGACCAGCCGGTCGCTTACCGCGTGCTCCATGTGCTCGGCTTCTTCGTGCACCTCGTCCCAATTCAGGTTCAAGGTTTTGACCAGGAACAGCTCGATCAACCGGTGGCGCCGCACGACGCGCAAAGCCAGTGCATTGCCGGCCGCGGTCAGCCGCACGCCTTCATAGGGCGTGTAGGTGACCAGACCGCTCTCGCTGAGCGTCTTGAGCATGCTGGTCACGGTGCCGGGCGAAACGTCCAGGGCCGTTGCCAGTTGGCCGGTGGCAGCGTGCCCCTGGCCGGACAGACAGATTTGAAAGATCGTCTTGACGTAATTCTCGACGGTAAGGCTTGCCAAAATAATTGGCTCCGCTCTGAACCTGGGAAAGCCTGCCACACGGCATTGTAGCGACACCCATTTTACCGGGCCACTTGGAGAGCGACCCGGGGAGATTACAATTCCGACAGTTTGCGAGCTGTCCCAGAGCCATTGCCAGAGCCTGGGGGCCGGGCCATGATGGCCCATCGGCGGGGAAATAGAGGCGCCGGCCGCGGGCCGGTAAAACTGGGTCGTACCGCATGAATTTGAACACACGCTCCGCCGAACTTTGCCGCCAGATGGCCGAAGACGACCAGCGGCTGCGCATCGGGGTACAAACCAGCGGGTGCGGCAGCCGGCTGATCGATTGTGGCATTGGAGTGCCGGGTGGCCTGGAAGCCGGGCGGCGGCTGGCCGAGATTTGCCTGGCCGGCTTGGGGCGGGTTGAGTTTGTTCCCTCGGCCGTCGAGTTGGCAACCGGCCCGGCGGTCATGGTCACGACCGACCATCCCCTGGCCGGGTGTATGGCTTCGCAATATGCCGGCTGGCGGATCTCGGCAGGAAAGTTTTTTGCCATGGGGTCGGGGCCCATGCGCGCCGCCGCGGGCAACGAACCGGTTTTCGACAAGATCGGCTTTCGCGAGCGGCCCGATCTGGCCGTGGGGATTCTGGAGACTCGAGAACTCCCGCCGGAGGACGTCTGCCGCGATATCGCGCAACGATGCGGCGTCGCCGCCGAGCGGCTGACGTTGCTTGTGGCGCCGACGGCCAGCCTGGCCGGCTCGGTGCAGGTGGTCGCCCGCAGCGTGGAGACGGCACTGCACAAGTTGTTCGAGCTGGGGTTCGATTTGGGACGCGTCGTCAGCGGCATGGGAACTGCTCCGCTGCCGCCGGCTTCGGCCGACGACTTGACGGCCATCGGGCGAACCAACGACGCGATTCTCTACGGCGGCGAAGTGCAGCTTTGGGTGCGTGGCGACGACGAGAGCCTGGAATCCATCGGCCCGCGCGTCCCCAGCGGGTCCTCGAATGATTATGGCCGACCGTTCTCGGCCATCTTCGAGAAATACAATCGCGACTTTTACCAGATCGATCCGCACCTGTTCAGCCCGGCGGTCGTGACGCTGGCCAATCTCGACACGGGCCATACGTTTCGTTTTGGCCATACGCTGCCCCGGGTGATTCACGAGTCATTCGATATTCGGCAGTTCACGCCGTAGCGCGCGGCCGGCGGGGTTTTTTTCCCATGCACATCGCGGTCTTGTGTTCGCCGGAGAGCTGGTACTTAAAGGATCTCAAGCGCGCGGCCGAGGGCCGGCACGAAGTCACTCCGGTCACGTTTCGCGACCTGTCGGCCCAACTCGGCCCGGCCGGAGCGACCTTTGCCAGCGGCCCGTGCGATCTCCAGCGGGTCGACGCGGTGCTGGTGCGCACGATGCCGCCGGGCACGCTCGAACAGGTCGTCTTTCGCATGGACGTGCTGGCCCGACTGGAAGCGGCGGGCAAAATCGTCATCAATCCGCCGCGGGCCGTGGAAGCCGCGGTCGACAAGTACCTGGCCAGCGCACGGTTGGCCGCCGCGGGGCTGGACACTCCGCCGACGGTCGTCTGTCAAACGGTCGACGACGCGATGCAAGCGTTCGCGAGCTTGGGGGGCGACGTCGTGCTCAAGCCGTTGTTCGGGGCCGAGGGACGCGGTATCGCGCGCTTGAACGACGAAGCGATGGCACAACGCGCCTTTAGCCTGTTGGCCCAGCTCGGGGCGGTGCTTTACCTGCAGCAGTTTATTCCGCATGATGGATACGACCTGCGCGTGCTGGTCGTCGGCCCGCGGATGTGGGCCATGCGGCGGCGAAACGCGCTGGACTGGCGCACCAACGTCAGCCGCGGTGCCACGGCCGAACCGTTCGAGTTGACGCCCGAGCTGGCCGAACTGGCCCGCCGGTCGGTCGACGCCATCGGGGCGCCGGTCGCCGGGGTCGATTTGTTGCCGGCACGCGACGGCCGGTTGTATGCGATCGAAGTCAATGCCGTGCCGGGCTGGCGGGCCCTGGCGCGCACGCTACACGTCGACGTCGCCCGACACGTGCTCGAATTCGTGGCCTCGAAAGTAGGTTCTGGCGGCAGCCCCGGCGGCAAGAATTGAGAGAACCCATGACCCAGATCGCGAGCTCTTCGCCGTCGCTTCTCGCCGAGAGAGCCCGGGTCAACGTGGCCCACCGGCTGACGGCGACCGCCGCACGAATGCCCGAGGCGCTGGCGGTGGTCGTGCCCGGTCGTCGAGATCGGGACGGCCGGCGGCAGTACGACACGTGTACGTTTCGCGAACTGGAGGACGAAAGCAATCGCCTGGCCAGCGGTCTGCGCGCCTGGGGCTTGCCGGTCGGCGCACGCGTAGCGCTTCTGGTGCGGCCTGGCAGAGAATTCATCGCGCTGGTCTTTGCGCTGTTCAAGGCCGGTGCGGTGATCGTGCTGATCGATCCCGGCATGGGCCGCAAGAACCTCATCGGGTGCCTGGCCGACGCCGAGCCCGCAGGCTTTATCGCGATTCCCCTGGTGCAGGCCATCCGCCGCGTGCTGGGGCGAAAATTCCCCCGGGCCCGCTTCAATGTCACGGTCGGAAGAAAATTTTTTTGGGACGGGCTGACACTCGACGAACTGCGCGCCTTGGGCCAGACGGCGCCGATTTGTCACGACACGTTGGCCGATGACCCGGCGGCGATCATCTTCACCACCGGCAGCACGGGTCCGCCAAAAGGCGTGCTCTATTGCCACGGCAATTTCGATCGGCAAGTCACCGAGTTGGGCGAGTTCTACGGGATTCAGCCGGGCGAAGTCGATCTGCCCGGCTTTCCGTTGTTCGGGCTGTTCAACTGCGCGCTGGGCGTGACGACCGTGATTCCCGACATGGACGCCAGCCGCCCGGCCCGTGTCGATCCGCGCAACATCGTCGAGGCGATTCACGATTGGCGGGTGACGCAAGCGTTTGGATCGCCGGCGATCTGGAATCGAGTGGGCCGGTATTGCCAGGAGCAAAAGATTCAACTGCCGACGTTGCGCCGCGTGCTTTCGGCCGGCGCGCCGGTGCCGCCGCACGTGCTGGCGCGGATGAAAGCCTGCATCGCCGCCGATGGCGACGTGCACACGCCCTATGGTGCCACCGAAGCGCTGCCGGTGGCCTCGATCACCGCCAGCGAAGTCCTGGCCGAAACGCAACACCGCTGGGCCCAGGGCAGCGGCACGTGCATCGGCCGCAAGTTTCCCGGCATCGACTGGCGCGTGATAGCAATGGTCGACGGCCCGATCGCGCAGTGGTCCGAGGCCACGCCGTTGCCGGACGGGCAGATTGGCGAACTGATCGTATCGGGCCCGGTCGTGACGCGCCAGTATGTCACGCGCACCGCGGCCAATGCCTTGGCAAAAATCGCCGATGGCTCGCGCGTCTGGCACCGCATGGGCGACGTCGGCGCCTTGGACGAACAGGGCCGCTTCTGGTTTTGCGGGCGGATGGCGCATCGGGTGCAAACGCTCAACGGAGTGATGTTCACGATTCCTTGCGAGGCCATCTTCAACCAGCATCGGGCCATCTACCGCTCGGCGCTGGTCGGGGTCGGCACGCCGGGGCGGCAGCAGCCCGTGATCGTCGCCGAGCCGTGGCCCGGCCGGATGCCGCGCGGGCGCAAGGCGCGCGAGCAATTGCTTTCGGAGTTGCAGCAGCTTGCGCGCGGCAACCGGCTGACGCAGGACATTCAGGACTTCCTGTTCCATCCGGCAATGCCGGTCGACGTTCGCCATAACGCGAAAATCTTTCGCGAAAAATTGGCCGTCTGGGCCGGCCGGAAGCTGAGGTAGCCCCATGTTGGCGCTTGTGACCGGGGCCGGCGGCTTCCTGGGCCAATACCTCGTTGAGCAATTGCTGGCGCGCGGCGACCGGGTGCGCGCCTTGGCCCGCGGAAACTATCCTGAACTCGAGTGCTTGGGCGCCCAATGCGTGACCGCCGATTTGCGCGACGCGCTGGCAACCCGCGCGGCGTGCGCCGGCGTCGACGTGGTGTTTCATGCGGCCGGCGTGGCCGGCATCTGGGGGCCGTGGGAACATTATTACGGCATCAACGTCGTCGGCACGCAAAACATCATCGCAGGCTGCCGCGAACACCGGGTTCCGCGGCTGGTTTACACCAGCAGCCCCAGCGTGACGTTCGACGGCCGAGCGCAGGAAAACATCGACGAGCGGGCGCCGTATGCCCAGCGGTGGTTGTGCCACTATGCGCATACCAAAGCGTTGGCCGAGCAGGCGATCCTGGCGGCCAATGACCCGGCGCTGCGGACGTGCGCGCTGCGGCCGCATTTGATTTGGGGCCCACGCGACCGGCATCTCATTCCGCGGTTGATTGCCCGGGCCAGGGCCGGAGGATTGCGGCGGGTGGGCGACGGCACGAATCGCGTGGACATGGTGTTTGTCGAGAATGCCGCCGCAGCGCACCTACAAGCCGCCGACGCCCTGCGGCCCGGTTCGCCGGTGGCCGGCAGGGCTTATTTCATCAGCCAGGGCGAACCGGTCAATTGCTGGGCGTGGATCGACGACCTGCTGTCACTCGTCGGGCTGCCTCCGGTGAAGCGTGCGATATCGCTCAAGGCCGCGTGGCGCGTCGGCGGGGTCCTGTAGGCGGTTTATCGAGCGTTGGGCATATCGAGCGAACCGCGGATGACACGTTTTTTGGCGGCCCAATTGGGCACTTCGCACTACTTCGATATCAGCCGTGCCCGAAACGATTTCCGTTACGCACCCCAGGTTTCGACCGCGGAAGGCATGCGGCGGCTCGGGGCCGCTTTGCGGGATGTCAGTGGTGGCTGATGCTCGACGTCAAACACGCACTGCCGTGGCACGATCTCGTGGCATGGTCTAACGATCAACTGGGGCTCTTTGTTGGCAGATGGCGCCTGACTTGGGGCTTGCCAAGATCGACACAACTCAGTAACTTCAAAGGTTTTAATACCCCAGGGAAGGCAGACGATGATTGCAGGAGTGCCCGAGCGCGATCGGATCGTCATCACCGGCATCGGACTGACCGCGCCCAACGGCAACAACCTGGGCGAGTTTCGCCAGAGCCTGCTCTCGGGCCGCAGCGGTGTGACGCCTTACGAAATCCGCTATGTCGGCGCGACGGTGGCAGGCGTGTGCCGTTTCGACGAGTTGCGCTATCAGAAGCGCAAGGACCTGCGGCGGGGGACCCGCGCCGGCAGCGTGGGGATCTATTGCGCCCACGAGGCGATCGCCGACGCCGGGCTCGACTGGGCCAATTGCGACAAATCGACGGTCGGCATTTACGTCGGCGTGACCGAGCACGGCAACGTCGAGACGGAAAATGAGATTTATGAGCTCAAGGGTTTCGATTACGACACCAAGTTCTGGTCGCACCATCACAACCCGCGCACCGTGGCCAACAACCCGGCTGGTGAGATCTCGTTGAACCTGGGCATCACTGGGCCGCACTATACGATTGGCGCCGCGTGCGCCGCGGGCAACGCGGGCATCATCCAAGGCGCGCAAATGCTGCGCTTGGGCGAGTGCGACGTGGCGCTGGCCGGCGGCGTTTCGGAAAGTATCCACACGTTCGGCATCTTTGCCAGCTTCAAGAGCCAGGGGGCGCTGGCCAGCCATGCGGATGCCGAGCGGGCCTCGCGGCCTTTCGATCTGGATCGCAACGGCATCGTGGTGGCCGAAGGGGGTTGCTTGTACGTTTTGGAACGGCTGTCGGACGCGAAAGAGCGTGGCGCGAAGATATACGGCGAAGTCGCCGGCTATGCCATGAACAGCGACGCCAGCGATTTCGTGCTTCCCAATGCCCAGCGCCAGGCGGAGTGCATGCAACTGGCGCTGCGGCGGGCCCGGCTGGCACCGGAGCAAGTGGACATCGTCAGCACGCACGCCACCGGCACCGCCAGCGGCGACACGCAGGAATGCGCGGCATTGCGACGCGTATTCGGCGACGCGCCGCGGACGCTGTTTAACAATTCCAAGAGTTTTATCGGCCACACGATGGGCGCCGCCGGCGCCCTGGAACTCGGCGGCAACCTGCCGGCATTTGCCGATGGAGTCTGCCATGCGACGATCAATGTCGATCACCTGGATCCGGAATGTGCCCTGCAGGGCCTGGTCGTCAACGAGCCCCGCGAGTCGCAGCGGGTCGACGTCATTTTGAACAATTCGTTCGGAATGCTGGGCATCAATTCCGTCGTCGTGATCAAACGTATCTGAGCCTCGCGGAGAATGGACGGTTATGACGTCCGAGGAAATCAAAGAAGTCATTCTCGACATCCTGGGGGATATTGCGCCCGACGAGGACTTGGGAGGGCTGAAAGAGGATGTTCCTCTGCGCGAACAACTCGAGCTCGACAGCATGGATTTCCTCGATATCGTCATGGAACTGCGCAAACGGTACCGCGTGCAAATCCCCGAAGACGATTACGTCGAACTGGCCAGCATGAACAGCACGGTCGCGTACCTGGCTCCCTTGATGAAGGACTTGCACAAGGCATGACCGGCGAGACTCGCGCCCCAGGCGCGATGGCCGTCGCGCGGTTGAAGTCGGATCATTGCTGAGGCGGATGGTTCATGGCCACGTACGATTCGATTATAATCGGCGCCGGAATGTCGGGCCTGGCCGCGGGCATCCGCCTGGCGTATTACGATCAGCGGGTCTGCATCCTGGAGCGGCACACGACGATCGGGGGGCTGAATTCGTTCTATCGCCTCGGCGGGCGCAATTACGACGTCGGCTTGCACGCCGTGACGAACTTCACGCCCAAGGGGGCGCGCAAGGGCCCGCTGGCCCGGCTGCTGCGGCAGTTGCGATTTCATTGGGACGATTTCTCGCTGGTTCCGCAAATCGGTTCGACCATCGCGTTTCCCGGCGTCACGCTGGGTTTCAACAACCATTTCGACTTCTTCCGCTCCGAGGTGAACCGGCACTTTCCGGCCGAAAAAGACAACTTCCAGAAACTGACCGAAACGGTCGTCGACTACGACGATCTCAACGAACAGGTCGCCAGTTGCTCGGCGCGCTCGGTGGTGGCCGGCATCATCAAGGACCCGCTGTTGATCGACATGTTGTTCTGCCCGCTGATGTACTACGGCAGCGCGCGGGAGCACGACATGGATTTCGCGCAATTCTCGATCATGTTCCGCAGTATTTTCATGGAGGGCTTTGCCCGACCCTGGGCCGGCGTGCGGCTGATCCTGAAGAATCTCGTGCGGCGGTTCAAGCAGTTGGGCGGCGAATTGCGGCTGCGCGTGGGGGTCGAGCGGATGGAAGTCGAACAGGGCCGCGTGGCCCGCGTGATCCTCAACGACGGCACGCAGATCGAGGGTGAGCGCATCCTGTCCTCGGCCGGCTGGATCGAAACCATGCGGATGTGCGACCACGCGCCGGCGGTCGAGCCGCCGGCCGCGGGCCAGCTTTCGTTCGTCGAATCGGTTTCGGTCCTGGACACCGAGCCCCGCGAGTTGGGTTGCGACCGCACGATCATCTTCTTCAACGACAGCGACAAATTCCACTGGCGCAAGCCGGAGGAGATGGTCGATCTGCGCAGCGGCGTGATTTGCTGCCCGAACAATTTCGCCTACGATCAGCCACTGGGCGAGGGCCTGGTGCGCGTGACGGCGTTGGCGAATTTCGAGCGTTGGAAAGATTTATCGCCCGAGGAATACCAGACGGCCAAGCGCACCTGGTACGACAAAATGGTCGCCTCCGCGGTTCGTTTCATGCCCGACTTCCGCCCGCGCGCGATCGCGTCCGACACGTTTACGCCCACGACGATCCAGCGCTTCACGGGCCATGAGAACGGGGCCGTGTACGGCGCTCCAGAAAAAAGGTGGAGCGGCACCACGCACTTGAAAAACTTGTTCATCTGCGGGACCGATCAAGGATTCGTCGGCATTATCGGCGCGATGTTCAGCGGCATCGCCATGGCTAACCGGCATCTGCTCAAGACGCGCCGCGACGACCCGGGAACCATGCCGAACCAGCGCGACGCCGAATCCTAGCCGAGGCACGCGGTCCGACTATGCCCAAAGATTTTCTC
>JBGQKM010000114.1:0-16894 GCA_041499515.1 Planctomycetia bacterium
GCGGCTGTTTCGCGTGATCGGGCGGTTGCGCGAGCGCGGCGTCACGGTGCTCTACATTTCGCACAAGCTGGACGAGGTGTTTCGCCTGGCCGATCGCATCGCCGTGCTGCGTGACGGACGCCTGGTCGAGGTGCTCGATCGCCACCAGACCGACGCCCGGCGGGTGACGCACTTGATGGTTGGGCGGGAAATCGAAGAGACCGATCTTTCGCGCCCGCGCGCCGCCGGCGAGGTGGTGCTGGCGGTCGAGAATTTATGGCTCCCCTGGCCCGGACATGTCCGGCTGTGGCGGCTGGAGGATCTTTCGTTTTCGCTGCGGCGCGGCGAAATCCTGGGGATTGCGGGCCTGATGGGCGCCGGGCGGACGGAACTGTTGGAGTGTTTGTTCGGGGCCAGCGCCGACGCGCCTGTGGGCCGGATCGTGCTGGAGGGCCGCGACGTCGCGTTTCGTCATCCGGCGGAAGCCCGGCGGGCCGGCGTGGCATTGGTGACCGAGGATCGCAAGCGGCTGGGGCTGTTCGCGCCGATGACACTTGGGGCGAACATCACCTTGTGCACGCTGCGGCAATCGGCGCGGCGCGGATGGCTCAGCCGCCGGCGCGAACGTCTGCAGGCCGAGGGCATCGTGGCCCAGCTCGGCGTCAAGAGCTCGGGCGTCGATGCCCCGATCACGAGTCTCAGCGGCGGCAATCAACAAAAGGCCATCATCGGCCGCTGGCTGCTCACGAAACCCAAGGTGCTGCTGCTCGACGATCCGACGCGCGGCATCGACGTCGGCGCCAAGGCCGAGTTGTATCGCCTGATGGATGCCCTGTGCCGCCAAGGGTTGGGCATCATCGTCACCTCCAGTGAGCTGCCCGAGCTGCTGACCCTGTGCGATCGTATTCTGGTGCTTTGCGAAGGACGCCAGACCGGCGAATTTACCCGCGCCGACGCCAGCGAGCAGCGCATCATGGAAGCCGCGACGGCGCGACGCACGGGCCTGGCCGCGACGAGCAGTTGAAACCGGCGCGATCAGGTGCCGATATATTTGGCGTACAGCGTGCGAGCGGTGGCGATGTCGTCGGTGCCGCCGATGATCGCCCGGCCGTCGGGAAAGACCGTCAGCAGATACTCACCCACTGTCACGCGCACCAGATAACGATTCTGGCTCACCTGGCCGACGCCGGCGAGTTTATCGGCCAGTGCGGAGAGCGACAGGGCGGCCCCGCGCGGAGGGCTCAATTGCACGGCGTTTCGCCCGCAGAGTATGGCCGAGTGGCTGGCCCGCTGGCCGTTGAGCCAAGGATATTCGGCCTGGTCGCAGGCCGGGCATGCCTTGGCGGCCCGCAGCGAATCCAAGTTGACTTGCCGGACGCGATTGTCCCAGATGTCGACGACCGTCAAGCTGCGGCTGATGGCCTGGCGATTGCCGCTCAAGATCTTGATCGCCTCGTTGGCCTGGAGCGAAGCGATGATGTTGACGATCGGCGCCAGAATGCCCGCGGTGTCGCAGGTGGGCGTCGTACCGGGCGGGGGCGTGTCGTGCATCAGGCAGCGCAGGCAAGCCGTTTCGCCGGGGATGATGGTCATCGTTTGCCCCTCGGCTCCCAAGCAGCCGCCGTAAATCCAGGGCAGGCCGCGGTGGTGGGCGACGTCGTTGACGAGCATTCGCGTTTCGAAATTGTCGGTGCCGTCCAGGATGAGGTCGACGCCCTCGGTCAGCTCCATCACGTTGTTGGCGTCGAGGTCGGCCACCAGCGGTTCGACGGTGATTCGCGAATTGATTTTCTGGAGTTTGGCGGCCGCGGCGATCGCCTTGGGCAATCCGGCGGCCACGTCCTGTTCGTCGAACAAGACCTGCCGCTGCAGGTTGTTGGTTTCCAGGAAATCGCGATCGACGATGCGCAGAAAGCCCACGCCGCTGCGAGCCAGCGTGTTGGCGATCACCGAACCCAAGGCGCCGCAGCCGCAGACCAGCGCCCGAGCGGCCGCCAATCGCCGTTGCCCCGATTCGCCGATCGGCGCGTAGCGCATTTGCCGCGCGTAGCGATCCAAGTCCTCGGGTTTTTGTACGTCAGGAGTCATTATGGTTGGATGGTCTATTCAAACTTAAACGATGTAACCTGCGAACTCGCAACCGGCGAGATCGCTTCGGCCGGCCAATCGGCTCTGAATGGCATCACACCAAGCTCGACCGATGGAAATTGCCGATAGGGATCGTGGAATGCTGTGAATTCGCGTCACGATGACGGGAATCTGGGAATTGGCAATTTGATCAACAGATTTTTTGCTCAGTCCCGGTTCGTGGTGTTTTACCAGCGGCATCCATTTAGGCGTGTCCTTTTCTGAGAAGCCCCTCAGATTGTAAATGTCATCATACAACACAACTTGCGCCCAAGGCATTGGACGGAGCGGTGCCGAGCCCGTGAATTCCTGGGCCAACAGCAGATTGCGCGGCACCTCAGCTTGATCAATGCTCGCGCGATCGTCCAACGCGACCATCGCCACGGCTGGCCAGCGGCTCAATCGGACAATTTCACGAGTTTCGTTGTGTTTGAGCCGCGCCACGATCAGCACGCCGACGCGGCTTGCTTCGCGGCATAACTCGTCGTCGGGATTGCGCACGACCATGGTTGTGTCCGATTCGTTCCATGCTGCCAGTTCGGTCGGTGGCAGTTTCTCGCGACACAAGCCGCGTAGCACCCAACGCTTGCCGTCGTAGATCAAATCACGGTTGTGCACGCCCAGCCGACGGATGCCCAAGGGGCGCTCGGCGCGGGCCAGAGCGCGGCCGTCTTGGAGCAATTGCACGTCGGCATGATAGAGGTGCGGCATTTCGGGGGTCCAAAAGCAGGGCTCGGGCACGATGGCTTCGGCCAGCACCGAGGCGCCGGGGCCGCGATCCTTGAAGGCGAAGCGGGCGGGCAAGGTCTGGGCGTACAGGCACGTCGGGCCGGTGAGGCTGCCGGAGAGTTGCAGGCCTTGGCCGGCCTCGGGTCCGCGCAGCCGGGCGTAAACGTGACACTGCGTATCGGAAGCCTCGCCGAAAAAGATTTCCAGCCGATCGGCAAAATCCTGGTCCGGTTCCACGTCGGTCAATCTCCGTCGCCGATCGAGATCAGCCGTTGTTGGGCGGCTTGCTCGTCGTCGGCCAATGCCTTGGCCAGAAAACGGCCCGTGATCGAGTCCTTGGCGCGTGCCACGGCTTCGGGCGTGCCTTGCGCGACGATGCGGCCTCCTTCGTCGGCGGCCCCAGGACCCAGATCGACGATATAATCGGCCGCCTTCATCAATTGCAGGCTGTGCTCCACGACGATCAGCGAATGCCCGACGTTGATCAGCGCTTCGAAACAGTCGATCAGTTGCACGACGTCGTGAAAGTGCAGTCCGGTCGTGGGTTCGTCGAGAATGAACAGCGAGCGGCCGCGGCGGGTGGTGGACATGTAAGTGGCCAGTTTGAGGCGCTGCGCTTCGCCGCCGGAGAGCGTGTTGGCCGGCTGGCCGAGCCGCAAATAGTCGAGCCCGACGTCGATCAATCGTCTCAGCCGGGCCTGAACTTTCGTCTGGCCGCGGAAAAACGTGAAGGCCTCGCGGACGGTCATCTCCAGCACTTCGGCGATATTGCGGCCACGATACTTGACGTCCAGGATTTCCTTGCGATAGCGCTTGCCGCCGCACTGGCTGCACTTCATGAACACGTCGGCCAAAAACTGCATGTCGATGGCGATATAGCCGTCGCCCTGGCAGGCGGTGCAGCGGCCGCCGTCGACGTTGAAGCTGAAATGGGCCGCGTCGTAATTGCGGGTGCGGGCTTCGACCGTTTCGGCGAACACGGACCGGATTTCGTCGAAGGCCTTGATGTACGTGACGGGATTGGAGCGCGGCGAACGGCCGATCGGGCTTTGATCGACCAGGATCACGTCTTCCAACTGACCGTCGCCGTAGACGTCGTCGTATTCGTAGGGCTTGGGTCCGTCCTTGCGCATCCGTCGGCACAGCGCCGGATACAGCGTGTCTTGGACCAACGTGCTCTTGCCCGCCCCGCTGACGCCGGTGACCAGGCACAGCACCCCCAGCGGAAACTCGACCGTGATTTTTTGCAGATTATTTCCGCGGGCCCCGGCCAGGCGAATCCAGCCGTGGTTCGGCGCCCGGCGCTTGGCCACCGGCGCGACGCCGCGCCGGCCGGAGAGAAAATCGCCGGTGATGCTGCGCGGGTTGGCGAGCATTTCGGCCGGTGTGCCCTGAAACACGACCTGGCCGCCCCGCTCGCCCGCGCCCGGTCCGATTTCGATCACCTGGTCGGCGGCGCGGATCATCGCTTCTTCGTGTTCGACGACGATCACCGAGTTGCCCCGATCGCGCAGGTGACGGATCGCGCCGAGCAGCCGGTCGATGTCGCGTGGGTGCAGGCCGACCGAGGGTTCGTCGAGGACGTAGAGCATGTTGACCAGGCTCGAGCCCAGAGCCCCGGTGAGCGCCACGCGTTGGGCTTCGCCGCCGCTGAGCGTGCGCAACATGCGGTCGAGCGTCAGGTAGCCCAGCCCCGCGTCGACCAGGTATTTCAGGCGGGCGAGCACCTGGTCCAGCATGATCCGGCCCAGTTGACGTTCCCAGGCGGGCAGTTCGAGCTGCCGAAACAACGTCAGGGCGTCCTCGATCTTCAGGCCCGAGATTTCGGCGATGTTCTGGCCGCCGATGCGCGTGGCCAGGGCCTCGGGCCGCAGCCGCGTGCCGCCGCACTGGGGACACGGGCGGTAACTGCGCCAGCGGCTGAGGAACACGCGCAGATGCATCTTGTATTTGCGCCGTTCGAGCCAGGCGAAAAAACCGGTGAGCCCCCCAAATTTTCGCTCCGGCACGCCCTCGACGATCAAACGCCGCTGCTGGTCGCTCAATTCTCGGTAGGGGACGTCGACCGGCAGTGCGTAGTCCGCCGCCAATGCCAACAATTCTTGCAGCTCATGTTCATAGGCCGGAGTGTTCCAGGGGGCGATAGCCCCTTCCTTGAGACTCTTGGCCGGATCGGGCACGACCAGGTCCATGTCGAGGTCGATGACATTGCCGAACCCTTCACAGCCGGGGCAGGCCCCCAACGGACTGTTGAAGCTATAGAGCCGCGGTTCGGGCAGGGGGTAGTCTCGTCCGCAGGCGTCGCACCTCAATTCGGTGCTGAAGGCCAACTGACGCCAGGCAGCGCCGTCGAGCTCGAAGGCCGCCGCGCCGGGCAGACCGGGTTCGGCCGGGGTATCGACGAAGACGTGGGCCTTGCCGCGACCCTTGTGGAACGCGGTTTCCAGCGAGTCGCGCAGCCGCTGCGGGCTGGCGCTGCCGGCCGAGAGCCGATCGACCACGACAAACACGCCCGCGGCGGAGTGCGCCTGCTGCACCTCCGACCAGGGTTCGTCGGCCAGGTTGATCAGCCGGTGGCCGACGATCGCCCGGACGAAGCCTTCTTCCTGAAACGCGGATCCCGGCACGGGCGGCTCGCCGTTGGTGGGGTCGACGGCGAACGCGACCAGATAGCGGGTGCCTTGGTGGAGTTGGCCGAGAGTCTCGGCGGCGGTTTGGGGACTATGGCGGCGAACCTCGCGGCCGCATTGCTGGCAAAAGACGTGGCCGATTTTCGCAAACAGCAGCCGCAGGTAGTCGCTGGTTTCGGTGGTGGTGCCCACCGTGGAGCGGCTCGAGCGGCTGGTGTTTTTGTGCGTGACCGCGATGGCGGGCGGAATGCCTTCGATCCGTTCGGCGGTGGGTTTTTCGAGCCGTTCGAGAAACTGCCGCGTGTAGGCCGAAAAACTGTCGATGTAGCGCCGCTGGCCCTCGGTATAGAGCGTATCCAGGGCCAGGCTCGTCTTGCCGCTGCCGCTCAATCCGCACAAAACGACCAGTTGGCGGTGCGGGATGTCGAGATCGATCTGTTTCAGGTTGTGAACCGCGACTCCGCGGAGCGTAATCGAGCGGGCAGCCACAGGGACCTCGAAATGATGACGACCGAAACCCTTTATCATAGAGGCTGCCCAGGCGGCGGGCCAGCGCGCCGGAGGGCCGGCTGCACGCGTCGGTTGATTGCAACCTGGCCGGCCGGGCATGGGGGCAATAAAGTCACGTTGCAGCGACGAATCCCTTGAGAGGGACCATTTTCCACCGACCGGAAGGGGCCAGACCCGACGGCACGCAACATGCGATTGCCGGCGAGTCCGCGACCATTTCGTGGGGGCCGTGCCGGGGGGTATGGGTAAAGTCGTGGGCCAATGCTGTCACCCGACGGCCTTGCGATGATGCAGAAAAGGAACAACGCCGTCGCATGGCGTGTACATTGCCGATGCGCCTCGGAGGGCGGTCGCGGCGCCTGATCGACTTGGGGACAGCGCCAAACTCGTGTTAATCGTCACCATTGGCACAGGCGGCGCGGTAGCACTGTTGGGCATTTGATTTGCAAACGTACTCGGCATTCGTGAAAATGCCGGGTTAACGGCAATTTCATGTGGCGCCCAGCAGACCAGCGGAAATCGATCTGATAAACTGAAGGATTGGGTCGATTCGTCCGCTGCCGCCTAACGGCGAGGGCCTCCGCTTCTCACGGATGGCCTCGTCTAATGTCTATCACGGCGGAAAAAACAGACAAGTCAACAAGGGGACCGTTGTCACCCATGGGAACGGAGTGCGCGCTTTGGCGTGCCGAACCTTGCGGGTTTCCGATGTTCTGGTGATGGCCCGGTGAATACCGCGCGGATGCCGATTTTACCGAGTGAACCTGACGTTTTTCCGGCCGAGTTGTTGGACGGCTCGGGCGATGCCGACCCGGCCGCCGGCCTATGGTGGGCCATGTACACCATGGCCCGGCGTGAAAAAGAGCTGATGCGGCGGCTGCGCGGCTTGGAAATCCCCTTTTATTCGCCGCTGGTGCACAAACGCACGCGGTCGCCCGGCGGCCGGACGCGCGACAGCTATGTGCCGCTGTTTCCCAGCTACGTGTTTGTTTGCGGTAACGAACAACAGCGTCATCAGGCGCTGACCACGAATTGCATTTCGCGGTGCCTGAGCGTGCCCGACGGCGCCCAACTGGTACGCGACTTGCGACAGATCCGTCGGCTGGTGGAGCTCGACTCGCCGCTGACGGTCGAGGCGCGGATTGAGCCGGGCCGTCGTGTGCGGGTTCGCTCGGGGTCGATGGTTGGCCTGGAGGGCACCGTGGTGCAGCGGCGTGGCAAGGACTGGCTGGTGGTGGCCGTCGAGTTTCTCCAGCAGGGGGCCTCCGTGCTTTTGGAAGATTTTCAGGTGGAACCGCTATGAAGGGCTCCGGCCAAACCGTGGTCACGACAGGCGCGTGGGGCCACCCGGCGATAGCACGCGAGTTTTTTCGACTCTTTTGCTGTCGTGGATGGTGCTGGCAGGACTGGAGATTTCGACTAGAAAACCTGCGTTTGATTGATCGGCGGGCGTTTCGGAGTTATGCTGCGAGGCAAGGTTGCTCGCTGGTTTGCGTCGGCACGACATTCGTGATATTTACTTCTCGATTGGCATCTTGGCGGACCCAATGAATACCAGCCCCTTTCAGCGCCCGACGAAGCGGGCCCTCGCCGCGCTTGTCTTGCATGGGATCGTCTTCGCGGCGGTCTATTGGTTTGCGTTTTCGGTTCGCTCCGAATTCGTGATTTCGGACCTGGACTGGGTGACGCTGTGGGTCACGCTGCCGGCGGTGGTGATCATCAAGATGATCCTCTTCTACTACGGGGGTCACTGCCACCGGTCCTGGTACAGCGTCTCGTTCTCGGACCTCGTGGCCCTGTTGAACTCGGCCACGCTTTCGCTGCTGGTCATCGCGGCGCTGGACAAACTCTTCGCCTACAATGTTCATCCTCCCCGCGGGGTTTTGGTGCTCGATTGGGCGATGACGATCTTCGTGCTCGGCGGGTTGCGGGCCGTTGGCCGGCTGTCGCGCGAGGAGTTCAGTCCGCGGCTGTGGCGGAGCGGCTATCGCAAAGCGTTCATCGTTGGCGCCAACCAATCGGGTGAGACGCTGGCCCGGCACTTGCTCTCGGATCGGCGGCTGAAGTATCAGCCGGTCGGTTACTTGGACGGCGACGAATCGCGGGTCGGATCGACTTTGGGGGGCATTCCGGTGTTGGGCACACCGCGGCAGGCGCTGTCCCTGGCCAAGCTGGCCGGCGTGGAGGACTTGCTGGTCATTTCCGGAGCGCTCACCGGGGCCGAGCTGCGCAGCTTGATGGAAGGCTGCGGCGAGGAAGGCCTCACCCTGAAGGTCATCCCGGCGTACGACGATCTGCTGGCCAGCAACTATTCGCCGCAGATCCGCGACGTGGATATTAACGACTTGTTGCGGCGCGAGCCGGTGCAACTCAATAACGACGCCATCAGCACCCTGGTTGCCGGTCGCACCGTGATGGTCACGGGAGCCGGTGGCAGTATCGGTTCGGAAATCTGCCGCCAGGTGCTGAAATTCCGTCCCAAGACCGTGCTGCTGATCGAACGGGCCGAGAACAGCCTGTTTCTGGTCGAACAGGAGTTTCGCGCCCTGCGCACTGAAACGCACGTGATCCCCTGCATCGCCGACATTACCGATCGGGCACGCATGGATCAGATCTTTCGTGTCCATCGACCCTCGGTCGTGTTTCATGCCGCCGCGCACAAGCATGTGCCGATGATGGAGTACAACCCCGGCGAGGCGATCAAGAACAACGTGCTGGGCACGCGGCAGTTGGCCGAATTGGCCGACGAACATGGCGTGCAAGAGTTCGTCATGATCTCGACCGACAAGGCGGTCAATCCCACCAGCATCATGGGCGTGTCGAAACAACTGGCCGAACGCTTCGTGAACGCGTTTTCGGAAGTGGCCAGCACGAAATTCGTCGTGGTCCGTTTCGGCAACGTGCTGGCCTCCAACGGCAGCGTGGTGCCGATCTTTCAGGACCAGATTCGCCGTGGCGGTCCGATCACGGTCACGCACCCCGAGATCGAACGCTTCTTCATGACCATTCCCGAGGCCTCGCAATTGGTCTTGCAGGCCGCGGCCATGGGCAAAGGGGGCGAAATCTTCGTGCTCGACATGGGCGAGTCCGTGCGGATCGTGGATCTGGCTCGCGATCTGGTTCGTCTGTCGGGCCTGCAGCCCGACGACATCGAAATCGTGTTCACCGGACTGCGGCCCGGCGAGAAGCTCTACGAAGAGCTCTATTTCGACGACGAAGAGATGCAGTCCACGCTTCACCCGAAATTGTTCGTAGCCTATCACCGGCCCTGCACGCTGGCTGAAGTTCAGCAGGCGATTGCCGAAGTGGCCATGCTGATGCACGAAGCCCCGGAGACGCTACGACTTAAAATCAAGGAGTTGGTGGCCGAATACTTCGATCCGAGCGCCGCCAGCGGAGGACCGGTCGTCGAGACCGCCGCCGATCCGGCCAGCGCCAACGGCACGCGTCTTCCGCAGCGTCGCACGAATCAGCCCTCATCCGTGGCCGAGAAGTAGGCCGCGGCCGGTCGCGCACACATTTTATCGAGCGTGAATTTCTCGATCGATCAGCGTGAAATTGGGCACGGCCAGCCGTGCCTGGTGGTTGTCGAAGTGGCGCAGGCTCACGACGGCAGCTTGGGGACGGCCCACGCCTATATCGACGCTGCCGCTCGAGCCGGTGCCGATGCCGTCAAGTTTCAAACGCACATCGCGGCCGCCGAATCGACCCCTGGCGAACCGTTTCGCGTCAAGTTTTCTCCGCAGGATGCCTCGCGATACGACTACTGGCGGCGGATGGAGTTCAGCGAGCCGCAATGGCAGGGACTCTTCGAGCACGCACGGCAGCGCGGATTGATGTTCCTGTCCACGCCGTTTTCGTTCGAGGCGGTGGATCTGCTGGACCGTTTGCGCGTGCCGGCCTGGAAAGTCGGCTCTGGCGAAGTGACCAACCTGCCGATGCTCGCCCGGATGGCCGCCACCGGCCGCCCGGTGATCATTTCCAGCGGCATGTCGGGTTGGGAAGAGCTGGATCGGGCCGTTTCGACCGTGACCTCGGCGGGGGCCCCGGTGGCCGTGCTGCAGTGCACGACGGCCTATCCTTGTTCGGCCGAAGAAGTGGGGCTCAACGTGCTGGGCCAATTGCGAGACCGCTATCATTGTCCGATCGGTTTGTCGGACCATTCGGGCACGATTTACGCTTCGCTGGCGGCGGTGGCGCTGGGGGCGAACCTGTTGGAAGTGCACGTGGTATTGTCGCGTGAATGTTTTGGGCCGGATGTGAATGCCTCGGTCACGACCGAGGAGTTGACTCAATTGGTCGAGGGCGTGCGATTTATCGAGCGCGCCTTGGCGCATCCCTTGGACAAGGATCAGATGGCCGGCCAACTGTCGCCGCTCAAAGTCATGTTCGGAAAAAGCGTGGTGGCCGCCCGCGATCTGCCGAGCGGTCACCGCCTGGAAGCGGCGGATTTAGCGCTGAAGAAACCGGGCACGGGCATTCCGGCCGCGCGTCTCGGCGAGATGATCGGTCGGCGGCTGGCGCGGCCGGTGGCCGCCAATACTTTGCTCGCGGAGGAACATTTTGGCTGAACAACGTCGCAGGAAAGTGTGCGTGGTGCTGGTGGATCGGGCCAATTACGGGCGGATGAAGCCCGTGATGCAGGCGATCAAGGAACGCCCCGCCCTGGAGTTGCAAGTCTTGGCGACCGGCACGATGGTGCTGGAGCGTTTCGACCAGCCGGTGCGCGTGGTGCGCGCCGACGGTTTTAACATCGACGGCGAGATCTACATCGAACTCGAAGGGTCGACGCCCACGACGATGGCCAAGAGCATCGGGTTTGGCCTGGTCGAGTTCGCCAGCGAGTTTCATCGGCTCAAGCCCGACGTGGTGGTGCTGATCGGCGATCGCTATGAAGCGCTGGCGGCGGCCATCGCGGCGGCGTACATGAACATCACGCTGGTCCACATCCAAGGCGGCGAAGTCAGCGGTTCGATCGACGAGAGCGCGCGGCACGCCATCAGCAAGTTTTCGCACTTCCACTTTCCCTCGACCCATCGGGCGGCCGATTATCTGGTTCGCATGGGAGAGCGCCCGGATACGATCCTGGGCACCGGTTGTCCCAGCAGCGACATCGCCGGCTCGCTCGTGCGGCCGCTTCCGTCGGAGGTGGTCAACGCCCGCGGCGCGGGCATCCAGATCGACGTCGCCAAGCCGTTTCTGCTGGTGGTGTTTCATCCCACCACGACCGAATATGGCGGCGAACAACGGCAGATGGAAACCGTGCTCTCCGCGATTGACACAGTCAAAATGCAGACGTTGCTGCTGTGGCCCAATATTGACGCGGGATCGGATCATATCAGCAAGATCATCCGCGTATTTCGTTCGGACCTGCACGTTGGGTGGATGCGCACCTTGACCAATCTGACTCCGGAAAACTACCTGCGGGTGCTGGCCAATACGGCTTGTGCCGTGGGCAATTCGAGCAGCTTCGTTCGCGATGCCGGCTACTTCGGCACGCCGGTGGTGCTGGTGGGCAACCGGCAGAACGGCCGGGAGACGGACCAGCACGTGATTCGCGTGCCGGTCGAAATGGACACCATCGTGGCCACGCTCAAGAAACAACTGGCGCACGGGCGTTATGCCGCCAGTTCGCTGTACGGCGACGGCCAGGTATCGCAGCGGATTGCCGCAGCCATCGAAAACTTGACTCCTTACCTGCAGAAGCAGCTCGCGTTCACGCTCCCGAATTGACCGTGGACGCGGGATCCACGTTGCTTTGCCACGTCACAGTGCCCCATCGCATCCTGATCGCCGAGCCGCTGGATTTTAGTCCCGAAGCGGTGCGCCTGTTGCAAGCCGTGGCCGAGGTGACGTTGCAAGCCACGGATCGGGCGGGATTGACGCCGGCGTTTCGCGGGTTCGACGTGGTTTGGTTTCGCCTGGCTCATCGTATCGATCGGACAATGCTGGAGGGAAAGTTGCGCTGCCGTGTTTTGGCGACACCAGTGACCGGACTGGACCACATCGATCTGGCGGCCTGCGCCGAGCGGGGTATTCGCGTCATAAGCCTGCGTGGAGAGACCGGCTTTTTGCAACAGGTGCGCGCGACCGCCGAATTGACGTTGGCGCTGACCCTGGCCTTGTTACGGCGCATTCCGGCCGCCGCGGCCGATGTCCGGCGCGGCCACTGGAACCGCGACGCGTTTCGGGGCCGCGAATTGTTCGGCCGCACGGTCGGCCTGGTCGGCGTCGGACGCCTGGGGCGGATCGTGGCCGGTTATTTTCGGGCCTTTGGGATGGACGTCGCGGGCTACGATCCACGTCCCGACTTCGCTCACGAAGCGGCGCGGCGGGTCGAGTCGATTGGGGAACTGCTGTCCCAATCGGACGTGGTCAGCCTGCACGTGGCCTACGACGCCTCGACGCGTCATTTGATCGGCCGCAACGAATTGGCCGCGATGAAAGCGGACGCGGTGTTGATCAACACGTCGCGCGGCGGCGTGGTCGACGAGCAGGCGCTCATCGAAAGTTTGCGATCGGGAAAGATCGCCGGCGCCGCGTTGGACGTGCTGGACGGCGAGCCGCACGTTCAGCCCGACCATCCACTGTTGGCGTACGCGCGAGAACACGACAATTTGTTGATTGTTCCTCACATCGGCGGCAACACGCTGGAGTCGTTCGAAAAAACCGAGCTGTTCCTGGCCGGAAAAGTAGTGGAGGCCTTGCGGAGTGGGACATGCTGATTGCCGTGAATTTCCATTACGTGCGACCGGTCTTCGATGCTCCTTATCCGGGCATCCATGGAATCACGCCCGATCAGTTCGAGGCGCAATTGAAATTGTTGGCTGGGGCGGGCACGTTTGTCAGCGCGGTGGAGGTGCTTGCGGCGGTTCGCGGCGAGGCACGCTTGGCCGAACGCGCGCTGGTCGTGACTTTCGACGACGGCCTGCGGGAACAATACGAGCATGCCCTGCCGGTTTTGCGCCGCCTGGGAATTCCCGCGATCTTCTTCATTAACACGCGACCCATCGCCGAGGCCAAGGTTTCCTCGGTGCACAAGATTCACCTGCTGCGGGCCAATCTGCCGGCCGCGGAATTTGTCAAGCGGATGCAAGCCGGGGCGAATCAACGGGGTATTCAGTTTGAGTCCAACGACGCTTGCCAGAAGGGGGTCGAGCACTACCGGTATGACGAACCGGAAACGGCGACGTTGAAATATCTGCTCAATTTCGTGTTGGCGGCCGAGGATCGCGACCTGCTGATCGACCTGCTGTTTGACGACGTTTTCCCGAACCGGGAGGCCAAGATCAGCCGCGAGCTTTATTTGGATCTCAAACAAATTGCCGACCTGGGGAGCCAACAATCGATCGGCACGCACGCGCACGAACACCTGCCGCTGGGGCTCTTGCCGGAAGAAGCCGCCCAACGACAAATCCGGGAATCCTCGCTGCTCATCGAGCAGTGGACACTCCGGCGTCCGTTCGCGTTGAGCTACCCGTACGGGTCGCGCGAAGCGAGCTCGCCGAGCGTAGCGACCGCGGCACAGCGGTTGGGAATCGAATTTGCATTTACGATGGAGCGGGCGGCCAACCGCGATCTGCACGATCCCATGCACCTGGCCCGGTTCGACAATAACGACGTGCCTGGCGGCAAGGCGTCTCGCTGGCACGTTGACGATTTGTTCGCCGCCGTTTCGCCGCGAACCTGGTATACGAAGTAGGGACCTGGGAACTGTTCGAGTGACCGCGAGACTAACCACGTTGGGGATCATACCGGCGCGCGGTGGATCGAAACGTCTGCCTGGCAAGAACCTGCGCATGCTGGGCGGAAAACCGCTGGTGGCTTGGGCCATCGAGGCGGCGCGCGGCGCGCGGCGGTTGTCGAACCTGGTCGTGTCGAGCGACGATCGTGAGGTGCTCGACATCGCAAGAGGTTACGTTCCGCGATTGGCGCTCGAGCGTCCGGCCGAAATCTCGTCGGACCAATCTCCGGCCATCGACTATGTGCGACATGCCTTGAAAGTGTTGGAAAGCCAGGGGCAGGGGCCGTTTGACGCCGTCGTGATCGTGCAGCCGAGCTCGCCTTTCACGCTCTCGGCGGACATCGATGCCACGGTCGACTTGTTGGCCGCGTCGGGAGCCGATTCGGCGGTCAGCGTGATGCAACTGGACCACGCCACGCATCCGCTGAAGATGAAAACACTCCAGGGAGATCGCCTGTTGCCGTTTCTGGAAGAAGAACGCGGACGCATGGCCGCCCACGAACTGCCGGAGATCTACGTGCGCAACTGTTCGGTCTATGCCACGACTCGCTCATCGATCGAGCGGGGGCAGATCATCGGCGACGACTGCCGGGGGTATGTCATGCCGCGCGAGCGGTCGCTGGACATCAACGAGGAACTGGACCTGGCGTTTGCCGAGTTTCTCTTGGCGCGAAGGGAGCGCCGATGAGAGCCGCCGTGATCGGAATGGGGCCGCATGGTCGACGGATCGTGAAGGCGATGCTCGCGCTGCCGGAAATCGACCTGACGGCCGTGGTCGATCGGAGCGAAGAAGCGCTGGCCACCGCCGAACTGCCTGCCGCGGTGGCGCGCTACCAGAGCGATCAAGATCTGTGGTCTCGGGGGGATATAGGGTTGGTGTGCGTGGCCACGAACGGTCCGTCGCATGCCGCATTATCCCTGGCGGCGATGGAGGCCGGCGCTCGCTGTCTGTTGGTCGAAAAACCGATGGCCTGTTCGCTGACCGAGTGCGATCAAATCGTGGCCAAGGCTCAAGCCACGCAGACCCGGGTGGCCGTCGGGCATACGCGGCGGTATGCACCGGGCTATCGCTGGGTGCGCGATCGGATGGCCTCGGGCGTGTGGGGCCAGGTGCGGGCGCTCTGGATGCAGCGGCCGGGGATTGGCCTGGGTTGCAACGCCACGCACTCGTTCGACCTGATGACCTTTCTGGCGGATCGTGCCGTCGAGCGCGTGACCGGTTGGGTCGACGCGCCGGTTGGAAAAAGTCCGCGAGGCGAACAGTTTGTCGATCCGGGCGGGCTGGTGGTCATGGAATTGGCCGGCGGCGTGCGGGCCGTTGTCACCCAGATCGAAGATGGCGCGGGTCCGATGTCGGCGGAAATCGAAATGACGGCGGCTCGCATCCGGATGGACGAACAAAGCGGCGCGATTGAAATCATCGAGCGAGACTTGTCGGTCAAGCCTGGTCCCAATCGGCCGGCGTCCTTCCAGCGAGCCGAAGTGCCCCACGGCCTGACGGCCAAAACCGACATGGTCACGATGACGCGCGATTGCCTGGCCGATTTGATCGCCGGCCGGCCGCTGTTGAACGATATCGAGCACGGCCGAACCGCGATGGAGGTGCTGGTGGCCGCACACGTTTCGCATCGCCGCGGCAACGTGCCGGTGGCGCTGCCACTCTCAGCAAATGAAGACCGGGAACTTTGGTTGCCGATTACATGACACGTTTGGCATTAGTGGGATACGGACGGATTGCGCCTAAGCACTTGGAGGTGTTTCGCGCGCAGGGCGCGGAATTTGTCGCCTGCTGCAATCGCAGTCCTGAGAAGCGGCGCCAGGCCGAGACCGAAGGGGGCATTCCGCGAACCTACGCGGCCATCGACGCCATGCTCGAGAGCGAACGGCCCGACGGGGTTGTTTGTTGTGTCTCGCCCGATCAAATGGCCGCCGCCGCCGGCCAAATTCTGCCGTTTGGAATTCCAACGCTGCTGGAGAAGCCGCCGGGGGTCTCGCTGGCGGAATTGGCGGCCATGAAAGCATTGGCCAAGAAACACGCCACTCCGGTGATGGTGGCCCTGAATCGCCGCTACTACTCGGTGCTTCGCTCGGCGATTGTCGATGCCGGCGGGCTGGAGGCGATTACCGCGGTTTTTGTCGATTGGTCGGAAGAGCCCGAATACCTGCTTAAAGACCGACGCTTTACGCCGGAGCAAGTTGGGCAAGAGGTTTATGCCAACAGCATCCACGGCCTCGACCTGTTAACCCTGCTGGCCGGGGAAGTCGATGCACCGGCGGTGATTGGGCTCGATTTGGGCCAGCCGTTTCGCTGGCTGATGAGTCTGCAGGGGGTCTCGCGACGCGGGGTGTTGGCGACTTTCCAGTCGACGTGGGACAGCCCAAGCCGATGGCGGGTCGTTTTTTGTTCGCAGAATCGCCGCTACACATTTGCTCCGCTGGAATCGTGCGTGGTGTTGGAACGCGGCAAGAAAGAAACCCGCGTGATCGAGCCGGACGCAGTAGACAAGAAGTTCAAGGCCGGCTTCCATGCCCAAGCTCGTGAATTCTTGAACATGATCGAAACCCGACGGCCATCAGCCCGAGATGGACTCGAGAGCGTCGAGGCGGCGATGGGGCTTTGCGAACTGCTGAGTGCGACCTGCCAGGCAGATCGTGGCCCGGCCGCGACGGGGGCCAGGTCATGAGCAGCGAATTCGAATTCGAACCGGTCGACTCTTGCATGCTCTGCGGCAGCGGCCAACAGCACGACGCGCAGGGCATTTCCATGCAGGGCGTGGCGTTTTCGTACTGCTATTGTGGACGCTGCGGGCTCAAGTACATGCGGCCACGCCCCACCTTGGCCAGTTACGCGCGGTTCTATAAGGAGGCCTATTGGACGGAGATTGTCGAAGGCCGGACCTATCCGACGACCGCGGGGGCTGACGATCCGCGGCTGGATCAAATGAAGCTGCGCGAGTCCAAGTATCGCCGTGTCTACGAATTAGTGCGCCAGGACTTGCTGTCGGTCGGGGCGCTTGTGCCGCGGGCACGCGTTCTGGAAGTCGGCTGCGGATTCGGTTTCACGCTCGAGTGGCTGGCCGACGAGTTCGATTGCCAAGTGTTCGGCATCGAACCGGGCGAAGAGGCTTTGCGACGTTGTGCCCAGGCGCCGCGGATTACGATCGTGGCTCGCACC